>JAAUUM010000022.1:0-25000 GCA_012031565.1 Synechococcaceae cyanobacterium SM2_3_2 | reverse complement strand
ATGAGTTTTTCGCGTGGTTTATACACGGGCTGGCTGGGGGGCATCGATAATCAGTCCTTGGTTCATGCCCGCTATGGCAAAAAACGGGGTGTTTATCTGGGCCAAGTGTTGCGGATTCTGGATCGAGAACTAGAGGTAGAGTTGGTGGCTCCGGTCAAGCCGGGGGATGGCATCCTAATTGAGGTGGGGGCTGGAGAGGAAGGGGGACGGGTTTATCAGGTGGATAGGCTCCCCTCTCAACGGCAGGATAAAGTCAGGCTGGCTTTTGGCAAGGGATCCCTAAACTTTAATCAGATTCGAGTAGGGGATCTGGTCTGGAAAACCAGCGACCCAGCTTTGGAGAAAGCATTGCGACAAAGTTATGAAGGGGAGCAGCCCCAGTTTCAGCGACCGATTGAGATCGATGTCTGGGGTGAGGCGGGGATCCCATTACGGATGGTGGTGCGGGATGGGCAAGGGCATGAAATTGTTGTTCAGTCACAGATGCCATTAGAGCTGGCCCACCACAAACCTTTAACGGTGGAGAAGCTGACCACTCAGCTGGGGCGATTGGGCAATACTGCTTTTCGGTTGGGATCCCTGAGCTGTCATCTAGTGGGGGATGTCATGTTGCCGGTGAGTGAGCTGAATCGCTTACGGAGAGAGAGTATCGAGTTGCTAGAACAGCTTCGGTCACAGCCACCCCATTGGAAGTTGCTGGCGGGTGCTTGTGTCGATGATCTGATGCCAGTGGTTTCTGCTGATCTACTTAGTTTGGCTCCTCAGCTGATTCCTTTAGTTCGGGATTCATCTCAATTGCAGGCTGTCTTGGACAGTGGGCTGGGGATCCAGAGGATCTATTGTGAGTATGAGGATCCGAGACGGTATCAAGATGCTGTTGCTCAGATCAAAGCTTGGGATCCAGGTATTGAAATTTGGGTGGCTCCACCTCGGATCACAAAACCAGGGGAACACTGGATTCTGAAGCAAGTGCGGGCTTGTGCGGCAGACGGTTACCTCGTCCGAAACTATGACCACCTTTCGTTCTTTCGGGGCGAAAGATGTGTCGGTGACTTCTCCCTGAATGTCGCTAATCCCCTCACCGCTGATTACTTTCGATCCCGCTATGGATTGGAGCGATTAACGGCTTCTTATGACTTAAACGGTTCTCAATTACAGGATTTGTTGACTCTTAGTCCTGCCGCTTGGTACGAGATTACGATCCATCAACACATGCCTCTGTTTCATATGGAGCATTGTGTGTTCTGTGCCTTCTTGTCAGAGGGGACTGACTATACCAACTGTGGCCGCCCCTGTGATCAGCATGAGGTTATGTTACGGGATCGGGTGGGGAGTGAGCATACCCTTAAAGCAGATGCCGGGTGCCGGAATACCCTTTTTAATAGCAAGGCTCAGACTGGGGCTGACTATGTGGAGCGCTTATTGGGCTTGGGTGCCCATTATTTTCGGGTGGAATTTGTCAATGAAACGCCGGATCAGGTCAAGCAGACACTGGGCGCCTATCAACAGCTTTTGGATGGGGACTTATCGGGATCCCAATTGTGGCGAGAACTCAAACTTTTGAATCAGTTGGGGGTAACTCGGGGATCGTCTAATGGTTAAGCAAGATCGGGATCTGTTTCTTCCCAAAGCTTAAGAAAGTCATCGCTGACCTCAAAGCCAAAAATAAGGGCCATATTCTTGAGATCGTTGATCCCTCCGATTTCATTGCGCTTCATCCAGCTAATCAACACAAATATCTTGTTGTAAAGCCACAATTCCAAGGCTTCAGGATTATATTGGATCCCTTCTTTGGGTTTGAACTGGTGGGGGATCAACATGGCAGCATAGCGGGCTAATTCCCCTTGTCGCCAATCTAAAAAATAAGGGATCCAGGGATAAGCAGCATCGAGGCGGACAAACCAGAGCCGCACTTCGGGGATTTCTGACAGCTCACGGGGATCCCCTAGGGCACGCGGATAATCGATGGAGAAAATTACCTGCTGGGCTGAGCTGGCGGGATCCTGGAGTAGCTGTTGTACCAGCTCGTGGGCAGGCGTGAGATCAAGGGTTGCCAAGATGGCTGGGGTGAGGTGTAACGGGATGCTCATGGGTGTTATTGGTGAGTGATTAGGCTAGCTGTCCCGACTCAAAGCGCCCTATTTGGGACGAAAATGGATGGTAGTCAACTTAGAGCCACGGATCTGAGGTGAGCAGCGGGAATAGGTTATCTGCTCGATCTTCCCCACTGCTGATGTCATCTTCACTGAAATGAGGCATCAGCCCAAAGCATAGGTTCTGGAACGGACATCGTTCACAGGTGGCTAGCTCAGTCGTCATCGGGAAGTGATGTTGGGCGGCCTGTTCTAGCGTCTGCAATGCTTGATGTAGGTTGTCCAAGTCGCTGCGGGCTTGAGCAAGACTGTACTCCAAGACAAAGGGATCCTGGGGATCGTTGACATACCAGAAGGTCAGCCGAATCTGTTCGGGAGCAATGGGGATCCCTCGAATCTGTTCCCCCAACAGCCAGACCAACAGGGGATAGAGTCGCACTTGCCAGTTGTGGGTCAGATCGGCATCGGAGGGGCGCTGACGCTCAGTTTTCCAGTCGATGATTTCAATGGGATCCCTGGAGGTGGGATCCGGTAGCACCAGCCGATCCAGTCGAGCCACGATCCGCCATGACTCCAGGGATGTCCACAGGGGTAATTCTGAGCGAATTTCAGCTTGGGGATCCCAGTGGGGGCTGGATTCAAAGGCTTGCCACCAGTGCTGCACCTGGGGATCCACCCCCAAAAGCCGATCCACCACCGGCTGTCCCTGGCTATGCAGCTCCACTAACCGATGAAACTGCCGCCCCCGTTCCTGTTCGGGGGTGTTAGCGGGTAGGCTGAGCTGATCTAGGTAAAGATGGCGAAACTGACGAGCACAGCGAGCAAAAGTGGACAAGGCAGCAGCAGACAGCCGCACCGATTGCTGCAAGGGGAGCTGGGCTAAGGGCGTAGGCATGGAGATCCCCTATGAGGCCAGCCGAGCGGCGGGATCCGCGATGTCAAACCCGGCATCATAGTCAAAGTCCTCGTCTTCCTCCTGATCCCAGTCATCAAATTCGTCCGACAGATCCTCCAATTCTTCTAGATTAGCTTCATAGGCTGCTTCCAGCGCTTGCGCCCGAGTTTGGGGACTATCCTCGCGGGTGGGGTACTTGGGGGGTGGCGATTGTAGCAAGGGCGAGATGATCCCGGTGGCCTCCGCCTCTGCCAAGGCTTCCCGATAGGCTTCCACTTCTTTGATGTCGATTTTCCAGCCCGTCAATTTGGCGGCTAGACGGACATTTTGGCCCTCTTTGCCGATAGCGAGGCTGAGTTGATCGGAGGGAACTAGCACATGGGCCTGCAAGATCTCGGGATCCACCAACCGCACCTCCACAATGCGGGCAGGGCTGAGGGCGTTGGCAATATAGGTGGCCGGATCGGGTGACCAGCGGATCACGTCGATCTTTTCGTTGCGTAATTCTGCCACCACCGCCTGAATCCGGGATCCTTTGGATCCAATGCAAGCTCCGACCGGATCCACATCACGTTCTAGGGTATCGACAGCAATTTTGGTGCGAGGGCCGACATTGCGGGAGGGGGGATTGGCTTCTCGGGCTACTGCCACGATCCGCACTACCTCATCCTCAATTTCGGGCACTTCGTTGGCAAATAGATAGACCACCAATCCAGCATCGGCGCGTGACACTTTGAGCTGAGGGCCGCGTCGGGCTCCATCGGTGACTTCTTTGAGATAAACCCGGAAGGTGGTGCCAGGTACATAGCGGTCGCTGGCCAGTTGATCCCGTTTGAGGATCTCGGCCTCGACCTCTGGCTGACCATAGCTGCTGGAGACCGACACGATCACCGATTGCCGCTCTAGCCGTACCACCCGTGCTTGTAGCACTGTGTCTTCTAGGTCGTGAAATTCTTCCTCAATGATGCGACGCTGCTGATCCCGCAGTTTTTGGGAGAGCACCTGCTTGGTCTGAATAGCGGCCATGCGGCCAAATTCTGCCTGTTCGGGCGTGACATCATCCATCACCTCCCAGCCCACTTCTGCCTCAGGGTAGTCCTGCTGCACATCGTAGAGGGCGATCTGCTGATCAGGGGCATCCACCTCTTCCACAATCACCTTGGTGGCCAGCACCCGAAAGCCGCCCGCCTCCAAATCCAACTCCACATCGAAGTTGTCAAAATACTCCTCTGCAAAAGTGGTATTAAGTCCGGTCAGGGTTTTGCGATAGCGCTCGTAACCCTTGAGTAGCGCTTCCTTGATGGCATCGGTCACCGCATGGCGGGGTAGGTTGCGCTCTCGGCTGATCACTTCGATCATCTCGCCCAATCCCTTCAGGGGCACCATGGTCATAATTCAAATCTCCTTGTGGGCTAGTAGAGTGCGGGCTAGTAGAGGTTGTGGATTCAAACAGGGGGACTTAGAGCTGGGGGGATAAGTCAGGGGGGCTATTCCGGGATCCCTTCGCGTAGTGTCACCGCCTGGACAGCCCCTCGCGGCAGCTTAATCCGTCGTCCTTTTTGGGCGATGATCAGGGCGTCTGGTTGGCGTTCCACCAGGGTGCCCACCCAACTTTGGCGACCTTTATGGGGGGGCTCAAGGGTAACCTCCACGGGAAAGCCCTTGAAGACTTCAAAATCTCGCTCACTGCTGAGCACCTCGGCAATGCCGGGACTGGATATCTCCAGCACATAGTTGCCCGTCACCAGATCGGCTGCATCGAGGCATTCCTCTAGGGCGAGGCTCATGATCTCGCAGTGTTCGAGCGCGGTGGCTTGGCTGGGATCCTGGGGCCGAATGTCCACCCGCAGCACTGGAGGATTGTGATTGGTGTGAAAGATAACATTAACCACCTCAAAACCTAGTTTTGCCGCCACAGGAGCAGCTAAGGTTTCCACTTGTGGTACGAGAGGATGCACCATAACAGTCAGCCAAAATTACAACACCCAAAATCACAACACCCAAAATCACAACACACTGAACAACACGGTTGAAGCGAGACAAGTCTAAAAATCCCCTAAAAAAGCAAAAAAGTGGGGATCCCCCACTTCTTTCAGTTCTTTCATCAGAGACGGATTGAGCCTTGTCAGAAGCCCTCATCGCTTGATGCTGAACCAGCCTTTCAACCCTGAGTGCAAAGACCCCTCAGTTCGCAGACTATGATCCTAGAGTAATTGATCTGATGGGGGATAGCCAGACCCCGATCCCGTTCTTTGGATTTGTTCACCCTCGGTGGGGACACTTGTGATGCCAATGTTGGACATGCGAACCCCAATAGATTTCATAGTAGATTCCATCATCGCAACTGGCTCAAGTGGGGTTAGCACCAGCCCGGATCCAGTGCGAGCGGCTTATCTACATATTCCCTTTTGCCGTCGTCGCTGCCACTACTGCGATTTTGCAACTGGATTGGGCACAGCAGAGCTGATCGAGCGCTATGTGCAGGTGTTGTGTAGCGAGATTCGTCAATGGCCTCTGGAACAGGGATCTCCGCCATTAAGCTCGATTTTTTTGGGTGGTGGCACCCCCTCCCTATTGAGTGGGGCACAACTGGGCCGGATCCTGGAGACTCTCTCTACTTGTCTCGGTATCGACTCAGGGGCTGAGATCTCGATGGAGGCCAACCCAGGCACGCTGGAGCCGGGACAGATGATGGCCTATCAGGCTGCTGGCATCAATCGGGTCAGCTTGGGGGTACAAGCCTTTCAGCCTCATCTGTTGGAAGCCTGTGGTCGCTCGCATGGGGTAGCGGAGGTCTATGAAGCGGTAGCGGCGATTCGGGAGGCCGGGATCCACAATTTCAATCTGGACTTGATCTTTGGCTTGCCCCACCAGAGTCCAGATGACTGGCGGGAGTCCCTCAATCGGGTGATTGAACTGGATCCAACTCATGTCTCGCTGTATGACCTGACCATTGAGCCAGAGACTCAGTTTGGCCGTCTCTATCGACCGGGTGACACACCGTTGCCCACCGATGAGCAGACCGTTGAGATGTATAGGATGGCCATCGAGCGGCTGACCGGGGCGGGCTACCACCACTACGAGATCTCCAACTTTGCTCAGCCGGGATCCCAGTGTCGCCACAATCGGGTCTATTGGCAGAACCAGAGCTACTACGGCTTTGGCATGGGTGCAGTGGCCTACATCGGCCATCGTCGCCTCCATCAGCCCCGCAAATTGCATGATTACTTTCAGCAGGTGGCTCAGCATCGGTGCCCGGAGGCCGATATCACCTCCTTGTTAGACCACTGGCAAGACACCCTGATGTTGGGGCTGCGATTGCGGGAGGGACTGGATCTGGAGGTGATGGGATCCCGTTTTCCCGCTAGTTGGATTGAAGCGGCTTTACAAGTGCTGGAGCCATATCGGGCTAAGGGATGGGTCAACTGGGATCCCCAGCGGTTATGGATGATTCCGCCCCAGGGCTGGTTGTTTTCCAACTCCATTCTGGCGGATCTGTTTGCCTCAGCCGATCAAGCGGCGGATAGGGACGGACTCGATAGGCTCTAATGTGATTGTTCTTCACATCCCTCATTCCGCCGGGATAGATTCCACTGCGCCGCGACGATAGAGATAGGCTCCCTGGCGACTGGTGCGGGACGGGATCCCTGCGGTTTGTAGGGTCTGCTTGGCTTGAGATTGGGAGGATCCCAAGATTTGGGCCGCCAATCTCAGTGGGATCCATTGGTTTTGAAACTTTTGCAGGAGTGGGGCATCGTCGGTCTGCTGGATCTGTCGCAGCAGAATCATGGCCACCTGCCAACAGGCCACTGTATCGGCTTCTGCTCGATGGGACGGCCCTACATCTAGGCCAAAATGCCGCACCAGATTGGGCAAACTGCGGCTGGGCAGATCCGCTAAAAGGATCCGGGCCAGTTGAACAGTACACAGTTGTTCTGCCTCAGAGCGGGCGAAAGGGATCCCCAAGCGGCTGTACTCCTGCTGCAAAAAGCCATAGTCAAAGCTGACATTGTGGGCCGTGAGGATCCCTTGACTGAGGGGGGGCAACAGATCGGGCCAGACCTGATCCCCTGTTGGGGCATCCTTAACCATTGCAGGGGTGATGCCTGTGAAGGCGGTGATCCGAGCGGGGATCCATCGTTGGGGATTGAGCAAGGTGGTGATCTGGGACAGGATCCCGTCCTGAAGAGTGGCTTGGATGACAGCGACTTCCGTGACCCGGTGAGATGGCTCCAGCCCGCCGGTTGTTTCCACGTCCACCACCGTAAAGACTGTGGCTGTGGTGGGATCGCTGAGGGCTCGGTAATGGGCCAGCCATTGCTGGGAGGTAACGGGTTGCGGGGATGGGCGGGGGCTGGATGAGATGGGTATCAACATAACGGCATCAACATGGGGAAAGGATTCCTGGTAAACTTCTAGAGTCATTTTGTCTGGCCTTATGACTGGAACGCTGGTGCTCCGCGATGAGCAAAACCGCACCCTAACCTGCGAGATCCTCAAGCAACTAGAGTTTGAGGGACAGACCTATGCTCTACTGACCCCAGTCGATGAGTGTATCGAGATCTTGGTTTGGGGGGAGGATGACGAGGTCACCCTCGATGCCGATGATTTTCAAAAGGGCCTGACTGCCGAAGACTACGAGGGAATGCTGTTTGAGCCGGATCCCGATGAATTGCTGGAAGCATTGCCCACAGCTCGGGCTGTTCTGTCTGAGCAGAATCTGCATTTAGAGCTGACGGCCTTTGACCTGATGACGGTGAAGGGGGAAGTGCCTGAGGTGGATGAAGACGATATCGTCGAAATTGCCAAAGAAGAGGATGTCGAAGAATACCAAATCCTCTCGACTTTCTATCACGAAGAAGACCAGTACGCGGTGTTGCGGCCCCTGGATCCCTTGTTGTTTTTTGCGGTTGAAGTGCCGGGTCAAGAAGCTCGCCTGCTGTTGCCCGAAGACAATAGTGAATTGTTCTATCAGTTACAGTCTTTGATTGCTGCTGATGAGGGTGAGGACGAGGCTTAAGCCTGCCTGTTGCTTGATGACCTTTTTGGGCATTCGGCAATACCGTTATGATCATTACAGAACCCTAGCCCACTGTCATGAGCCCGCTGCCCAATTTCATCATTGACCTTGAGGAGCAATTTCCCACACTGCAAGCCGCCCCCAGTATTGAGGCGGTGATTCATTGGCAGGCCGATTCGGGCAAAAAGCTAGAGCCTGAAGCCCTCAAAGCAGAGCTAACTAAGCGGTTACCTGACTATCCTCTCCTTCAGACTCAGCAAGATGTCGAAAATGAAGCTACTGGGGCACCCGATGGGTCTCCCGAGATCTTTCATAGGACGCAGTGGAGCGGTTTTCGCCTTCAGGATGGGCAAAACCATCATGTGGCCGCTTTTACTCTCAATGGCGTTGCCTTTAGCCGGTTACAACCCTATGAAGAGTGGGCTATCTTTCAGAATGAAGCCCTACGGTTTTGGCGAATTTACATGGAGTTGGCAGAGCCGACTGTCATTCAGCGTTTGGGTGTGCGCTACATCAACCGCATTCCCTTAGAGGCTAGTGAACAACCATCCAAGTATCTAAGCACCGTTCCCGCTTCACCACCAGGATTAGACCTTACCACTGAGTTCTTTTTTCATCAAGATACTTATCCAGTCCCCGGCTATCCCTACTCTATTAACTGGGTCAGAACCATCCAACTTGCCGGTGCAGATCCGACTAATGGGCAAGCATTAATTGTGGATATTGACGTTGTTACCAGCAATATTTTGCTTCAATTAGGTCAAGTAGATCAAGAGACCTTGTCTCAACGACTCCAGGAAATGCGCTGGCTTAAAAACAAAGTCTTCTTTAGCTGCATGACCTCCTACGCTCTCGAAAGATTTGGAGCCACACTATGACCATGGCCATTTTGCCACGAGGTGTTAGTTCTACCGCTGACTACATCGACAAAGTCAGCCGCAACAATGATCGGTACTTTGCTAACACCGCCGCACTTGGCAAGCAACCTGCCATTGAAGAATTAGTCACCACCTGGAACGAGTGCAAGACCCCCAACTGGGATGGCTATAGTGCGTTCCCGGTAAAAGTAGAAACGCTGAATTATGCCTACGCTGTTATTCAATCGCTGCCTTTGGGCTTTCCCCTACCCTCTGTGGGGGCAGAACCCGATGGTCACTTGACTCTAGATTGGTATCGCAATCCCCACTGGACGATTTCAGTTAGCGTCAGTCCTGAAGGAGTGCTCTATTACGCGGCTCTTTTGGGCAATAGTGATCCACGCGGCTCAGAGCCCTTTTTAGGGGAAATTCCAAAGCGACTGCTCAGCCTGATTCAAGAAGTTGCTCTAGCTAAGAATTAAGGGTTCATGCTCGATCCAGAGACTATTCCTCCGGTTGGGGCGACCGAGTTACTCGCCCGTTACGCTATGCAGCGCGGTCATTTTCGTAGCGACCTCACCGTAAAGCACCACCTGTTCTTCCCCCATCCCTATCAAGAGCTGTCGGTCACTCGCCATCTTAAAGCGACGGAGGCAGAAATTTGGCAGGCTGGGGAAAATATAGCGATTCAACAGAAACGAACCCTTTACGGTCGCTCAGACATACTGGCCAGCCATTGCTTGGAAGAGTCCCTGCGAGTGACAGCCCAACCCTTTCCTGATAACCCAAACCACGCCGATATTGAAGGATGGCCGACCGCTAAGGAGGATCAGAAGGCGATCGCCCTCAAACTGGCGGCGTCTGCCACCAAACTTATCTTTCCCCCATCAACACTATCCTCATCTGGAGAGTAAAGCTGGGCAGTGTAGCTTATCGAGAGACTTCTAGGGATTGACAGAGCGATGCTGCCACTGGGATCCCACCCGACTAAACACCTGCCGTAATTGGGGATAGCTCTGGTCGCCTTTGAGCTGAAGATGATCGACCTCGACTGGATCCAGCAGCAGCAAGACAAAATTGGCAGGGGGATCCACGGCTTCAGGCGGCAACTCGCTGACATAGGCTGATGGCTCCGCCTGGGATCCCTTGGGGGCAGGCCAATACCACAGCAGTCGTCCTCGCTCTGACATCTGAGACCACAGCCGTTGCCGGTCGCGTCGATGCTGCTGTTGTTGTTCTCCTGCTTCGTCCTCAGTTTCTTGGGGATCCAGAATCGAGATTAGGGATCCGGCAATGCGAAACTGCTCTCGCGTCTTGCCAAAATACCAGCAGACTTGGGCCTGTGGATTGGCTTCAATGTGGGCCAGTTTTTCGCTACGGCTATCGACGGCAAATTGCAGCAGATCTGAGGTGTCCAGAAACCCCCGAAAGACAACGGTGCGGTTACGGGGGCAGCCGCTGGGATCCACGGTGGCCAACTGCACATAGCGAGCGCCGGGATCCGTGCGGTGACGATGGAGGGATCCCTGAATCAGGCGCGCCAGTGGGGATGAGTCATCTCAAGTCTTTTGCCAAATTCGGGATAATGTCCTGTCAAGATAGACCCTTTTATCCCAGCCTTGGGGACATCCTCTGGTCAAGTCAGTTGCGGTTGTGGGCTAGCTGAGGGATCCCTTTGTTCCCCCCGATTCGGCGCGTCCCGGCCAGCGACGGTTCAAACACACGCGGTAGACTGATCTACAGTGAACTGATCCTCACCCAGCCAACGAAGGATATGCCATGACTGACGAACGCACCAGCCCACTCAAGTTTTTGATTGTGGAAGATCATCCCGAAGTGGCCCAAAACAATGGGGAATGGTTGCAACGTCTGGATGGCAATGCGATTTGCTCAATGGTGACCAACCCCGAGGAAGCGAAAGCCCGCCTCAAGCATGAGATCCCCGATCTGGCGGTGACCGATATTCTCTACGGCCAGACCAGCGGCGAACAGTCTGGAGAACCCGGTCTGGATCTGCTGCGGCATATTTTTGAGACCTATCCCACCTTGAATGTGATGGCCTATTCCAGTGAGCCATTGTTGTTAACTCCGCTGGTGGGGCTGATTAGTCGCCATCAGGGCGGATTTGCGGCAGTGAACAAGATGGAGCGCCGCAGTGTCTTTTTGGAAGGGGCCAAGAGTGCCCTGAATGGAGAATTGCGGATGCCTCGGGAACTGCGTGGCCTGACCAAGCTGACGGAGCGGGAAGTGGAGGTGCTGAACCTATTGTGTAAAGATGCCCTGACCGACCAAGCGATTGCTGACCGGATCCATACCAGCAAAAAGACGGTGCAAAACTGCATTCAGCGGCTAAAAGAAAAGCTGGATATCTTCGAGGGCGATGACGAGATGAACGCTCGTGTGGCTATGTGTATGGTGGCGGTCAAGAACAAAATTATTCAGTGGTAGGGTTCTGGCGGTAGGTTTCTGACGGATCTGTCACGGATATGTCGTTGATCTGGGATCCCCTCTTGGGCTGGATGCTGGGGAGCCTGGATGTGACTTTCTCCTCTGCGGTGGCGACCAGGGCTTGATGTCCTGTATGAGCGGGATCCCTGAGGCAGTATCTCTCCAGAGGAATGTCCCGTGGTAGCCTAAGTAGCGGTTTAGAGATCGCATAGGGGAGATCATGGAACAGACATTTTTGGCAATCAAACCGGATGGGGTGCAACGACAATTGGTGGGCACCATCGTCAGCCGCCTAGAATCTCGGGGTTTTCAACTGGTGGGCCTCAAGTTGATGCAGGTGAGTAAAGAGCTAGCTGAGGCTCACTATGCCGAACATAAAGAGCGTCCCTTTTTTGGTGGATTGGTGGAGTTCATCACCTCCGGGCCTGTGGTGGCTATGGTGTGGGAAGGCAAAGGGGTGGTGGCTGCCGCCCGTAAGATGATCGGCAAGACCAACCCATTGGATTCTGAGGCTGGTACCATCCGGGGCGACTTTGGCATCGATATTGGCCGCAACATTATTCACGGATCCGATGCCACCGAAACCGCCACCCGTGAGATCGCCCTCTGGTTTAAGCCAGAAGAACTGACCACGTGGTCTCCTGCCACTACCGCTTGGCTCTACGAATAAATCTGGATTGGGTCTGGGGGATCCCTGAGTTGAAGCTTAGGGATCCCTGGCCAGATTGCCATATGAACCGGCTTAATCAAGGTTTTTGCTGACCTGTCCTACCGGTTTTGAGCAGAAGCTGTAATATAGAGACCAGTTGTTGGGTTTGGCAAGGATTAGTCGAGTACTTTTGAGTGGGTTGAGCCTGAATCCTGTCTGTGCAGTTCAGACTTGACCTTTTACTAACTGATTACTTTCTGATTACTTACTGACAAGTACCCGATGATCTCAGACTGGCAACCTATGTGTTGAGTGGCGATGTTCCCTGTTTGGTGAGCACTTTCGAGTGCTTTTCAGTGAGCGATCAAGCTCGGATGGACAATTCAGGCTTGGGTGTTTGACCTCAAGTTTGGATAGAGCCAGACGATCTTGGTTCGTCTATGAAATCACTTTTGTGAAATCACTGTTTTTCTTCCTCTCTCCCACTCTGGACACGATTAACCCTGTCCACCCCTAACCGGGGATCCCATCTCTTGGTCTGAGCTGATGTTTGATCTGGATAAACCTTGTTCTAGATAAACCTTGATCTAAATAAACTATCTGGGGCTAGACTCACTCAAATCTGAATGGGGATCTCGATCTATCCACCTGTTAGGGCTCATGTTCATTCCGTAGGATCGGAAGGGAGGACTCTGTGAGCAATGTATTTCTGAATCAATCATCCTTGGGATCCAGTCCCGTCAAAGACCTGGAGCTAGAGGGATCCGAGCCTGTTCTCCGCATTACCGGCAGACAGCCTTTGCGGGGAGAGGCGCGGGTGAGTGGCTCCAAAAATTCTGCCCTAGCCCTGATGGCGGGTGCCCTACTATTGCCGGAGGGCTGTCGGATTCGGAATGTCCCTAACCTGATGGATATTCGGCGGATGCGGGAGATATTGCGCTCGGTGGGGGTCAAGGTTATTCATGATGGCTCCACGCTAGAGATTGATGCCTGTGACCTAGAGGCCAAGCAGGCTCCCTATGAATTGGTCAGCCAATTGCGAGCCAGCTTCTTTATCACAGGCCCCATGTTGGCCCGGTTGGGGGTGGCTCACGTTCCCCTACCGGGCGGTTGTGCCATTGGGGCTCGTCCGGTGGATTTGCATGTGCGGGGTTTGCAGGCGATGGGGGCCACCGTACAGATCGAGCATGGGGTGGTGCAGGCTCAAGCTCGCCAACTGAGGGGAGCTAGGATCTATCTGGACTACCCCAGTGTGGGGGCGACAGAAACTTTGATGATGGCGGCGGTGCTGGCGGAAGGGGAAACCCTGATCGAAAATGCAGCCCAAGAGCCGGAGGTGGTGGATTTAGCCAATTTTTGCCGCTCAATGGGGGCGCGTATCCGGGGCGATGGCACCACTACGATTGTGATTGAGGGGGTGCAGCAGCTACACAGCACCGATTACAACGTCATTCCGGATCGCATTGAGGCCAGTACCCTTTTGTTGGCGGGGGCCATTACCCGCTCCACCCTGCTGGTGGGGCCTGTGGTGAGCGATCATCTCAGCCCTGTAATCGCTAAGCTGCGGGCGATGGGGATCCAGGTGCGCGAAGCGGGATCCCTTTGCTTAGAAGTGTCCCCTGCCCACCTAGATTCCGGTTGGCTGTGTCGCGGTACTGATATCGAAACCCTGCCTCATCCCGGTTTCCCCACCGATGTTCAGGCTCCGATCATGAGCTTGGCCAGCTTGGCGGAAGGGGACAGTGCCATTCAAGAGACGGTATTTGAGAATCGGATGCACCATGTGCCGGAACTGTGCCGCATGGGGGCTGATATCCGTATCAAAAATGGTGTGGCCATCATCCGTGGCGTCCCTAGCCTATCGGGTGCACCGGTGTTGGCTACCGATTTACGGGCCGGGGCAGCGTTGGTTTTGGCGGGCCTAGCTGCCCACGGCACCACCACCATCCGGGGCCTGCGTCATATCGACCGAGGCTATGAGCGGCTGGATGAGAAGTTGACGGCGATCGGGGCTGAGGTGGAACGGGCCATGATGCCCATCCTGCCAGAGGGATCCCCTGGCGTTGTTGGCTAATTCGTTGTTGGCTAATTCGTTGTTGGCTAATTCTGGGTAGCGACTGAGGTGAGGGTAGGTTATCGGGCACCGGACTTGCGGACTGCGATCAGGCTGCTGGTGGTGCCCAAGAATAATCCCATACCCAGCAGGATGGCAGGTAGGAGCCAACTTTCTAGCTCATCGGCACTGCTGATCTGTAGGAACGGCAGCGCGATCACCTGAGAGAGTAAATCTTGCAGAATTTGCTCGGATCCAGCCACCATGCCCCAGGCTCCCGCCGCACCAATCAGGCCAAACAGGGATCCCTGGAGAATAAAAGGTAGATAGATCCAGGCTGAGGTGGCTCCCACCAGACGCATCACCTCAATCTCGCGGCGGCGGGCCATGACGATCAGTCGGATGGTGGTGGTGATCACGGCCACAGTGGTGAGAGTCAAGACGCCGGTGATGGTCAGGGATCCCAGGCGAATGGTATCTCGCACTTCCCCCAGCTGGCGGATCACCTGATCGCCGTAATAGACCTCATCGATTCCGGTCAGGGTTCTCACCTGGTCTGCCAGTGGGCCGATGGTTTCGGTGCTTTCCGCTTGGATCCGTAGGGCATCCACCAGAGGGTTATCCCCCAGTTGCTCAGAGACAGATGCGGGATCTTGGATGCCCATATCCACCAGCAACTCCCGCCAAGCTTGGTCGCGGCTGATCACCTCCACATTCGCCACATGGGGAAATTGGCGTACCTGTTCCCCCAACTCGTTCCCTCGGGCTTCGGGGGTGAGATAGGCCGAGATCTCCACTTGGGTGCCCAACGATGCCACCGTGGAATCTAATCCCCAGGACAGTTGGAGGCTGATGCCGACTAAAAATAGAAGTACGGTCAGGGTGCTGACGGCGGCCCAATTCAGCCAGCCCCCCCGTTGCAGGCCCAGCACAGTCTCCTGCAAAAGATAGAGGATCTTGTTGAAAAAACGAGCAATTGCATTCAGCATGGGGGTGATCAGGATCCTGGCAGCTCGGCTTGCCAAAGTTTAGCCAAAAATCGGCCCATATCCCACGGCTCACGGATCCCATGTCAGGCTGGTTTTGAGGTTGGTTTGAGGAATATCGTACCCAGACTGCTCTCTTCCCCCAGTCTCTTTATCAATTCAGTCTCTTTATCAATTCAGTCTCTTCATCAATTCAGTCTCTTCATCAATCCAGGCTCTTCATCAATACTTGTCATGCTTGATCATCTGCTGCGCCCTGCCAAAGAGCGGATTCTGGCCTCCATCACCCAGACTCCTCTCCGGCATTGTCATCCCACCGCCATCACGCTTGTGGGATCCCTGGTGGGGTTGGGGGCGGCTGGGGCGGCTGGATCCCAACTGTACGGCCTGGGGTTGGGGCTGTGGCTCCTCAATCGTGGGCTGGATGGGCTGGATGGCACCTTGGCTCGCCTCCAAAATAAGCAGAGCGATCTGGGGGGATATCTGGATATTGTGTTGGATATCGTCGTCTATGCCGGGATCCCAATCGGGTTGGCCTATGGGCAAGCTCGCCTTGAGCTATACCTGGCTTTGGCAGTGTTATTGGCCAGTTTTTATATCAACACAGCGGCCTGGATGTATTTGTCGGGACTGCTGGAGAAATATCAAGCTCAGCAGAGGTTTGATGCTCCGGTAGGTGGTGTTCAGGATCCCGACCCTCCGGTGGTGCCAAAAGGTTCCACTGCCCAGGGATCCACTCAGTCATTCACCAGCTTGGTCATGCCCTCAGGTCTGATCGAAGGCACCGAAACCATCGTTTTCTACACGCTTTTTTGGGTATTGCCCACCCATCTGATCCCGCTGTTCTACGCAATGGCCGCCCTGGTCGGCTTTAGTATCCTGCAACGGGTGCTCTGGGCCGTGAAACACTTGCCCCTATTAGCTTCACAAGGATTGAACTCTCAGGCTCATTTGTGAGGATCCCTGGCTTTGTTTTGTTAGAACAGATTCACCTCTTGGATCCCGTCTCATGCCCGTTGCCACCCCCGTCGTGCCCCGATTAGATCGGCTTCATATCGAAGTCACCAATGTCTGTAACTTTAAGTGTGAGTTTTGCCCCGATGCCATCATGGGTCGCAAGCGGGGTCATATGGATCTGGGACTGCTCGAACGGTTGCTGGATGAGCTGGCAGCGCGTCCCCTGGCCCGGATTGTCACCTTTCATCTGATGGGTGAGCCTCTGATCTACCCCTCGATTTTTGCCGGGATCCGTATGGCGGTGGAGCGAGGTCTAGAACTCCATCTGACCACCAATGCCAGTACTTTTGCGTTGTTTCCTGATCACATCGACAAGCTAGTGACCTCTGGGATCCCAAAAGTGACCCTGTCGTTGCAAACCCCAGATCCAGAGACTTACATCATCCGTGGTGCTCCTCCCCGCCTCACGCCGGAGCTGTACTTTGATGGCATTACCCGTTACATCCAAGCCCATCTGCGGTCAGGATCCCCCACGAAGGTTCACATCAAGTTTTTGGACACCACGCCGCATCCCTTTTTGGTGCCCCACAAACGGCTCTCGGTGGTAGATGGATCCCAGGCTATGCAGCGGGAATTGCTATCTTGGTCAACTCGCCTTCTGTCCGGGATCCCTGATGCCCCAGCGGCTGATGAACTAGCCGACCGGATTCACCAACACAAACCTGGGCGCTGGCAGATCATTCCCCTGACCCCGACCTTGGCCCTAGAGACCTTTCCGCTCGACAGCTGGGGCAATGTGGAATCGGAGCAGGTCTATCCGGCTCAGTTTGGCACCTGCAATGGAGCCTCGCGCCAAGCCGGGATCCTCTATGACGGCACCGTTGTTCCCTGTTGCAAGGATTATGAAGGTCTCATTCCACTGGGATCCGTGCGGGATCGCTCGCTTTATGAGGTCTTAGCCGATAGCCCTGCCTGCACACTACGGCAAGATTTTAACCACCTCAAGGTCACTCATCCCGTTTGCCAAGCCTGCATCGGAGCCGATAGCCGTCCCAAGGCACTGGCCCGCCAAGTGGGATCCATCGCCTATTTCAAGCTCTATCGCCCGCTGATGCAAAAGCTCCAGCCGGGTTGGGGAGACGTGTGATCATCATCGATCCGCAAAGATGCCTATCTTGCCCTGCTTGAAAGGAAAGAGCCTGACCTCTCCAAACTCGTACAGCCCTGCTACTGATGGCCTACGATAACGCTTGCAAGTTCTTGGTGGAGCAATTTCCTGACCACTTCACCCGATGGTTGGTGGGGAAGTCCATCAAAGTTTCCACCTTACAGCCTTCAGAACTAATCAGCGAACCGATCCGGGCTGATTCCGTAATCTTCTTGCAGTCTCGCCAGCTGATCCTGCACCTAGAGTTTCAGACCCAATCGGATCCACAGATTCCCCTTAGGATGTTGGACTATTGGGTGCGCTTGCGAAAGCAGTACCCTCGCCTGCCCATCCGCCAGATCGTGGTCTACCTGCGGCAGTCCCGCTCTCATCGAGTGACACAAACCCAGTTTTGGGATGGAGGCACCCTCCATACGTTTGAGGTCATCCGTCTCTGGGAGGTGGATCCCCAGCAGTTGCATCAATGGCCAGGACTTTTGCCCTTGGTGGTTTTGTGCCAAACAGAGGATCCGGTGGCGGTTTTGAGGAAAGTACAGCTTGCCCTTGAAAGCATCGCCGATCCACAAGAGCGGGCTAATGTGACAGCTGCAACCGCAGTTTTGGCGGGCTTAAAATTAAAGAGAGCATTGATTGAACAGATACTGGGGAGCACGCTGATGAAAGAATCGGTGATCTATCAAGCCTGGGTCAAAGAGGCGGAAGAGCGAGGTGAGCAGCGGGGGATCCAGACAGGGATCCAGACAGGGATCCAGGCAGGGATCCAGACAGGGATCCAGCAAGTAGCTATCAATCTTCTCCAAACTGGTATGGATCCTGCTCAAGTAGCTGTTGTTACAGGCTTGAGTCTTGATCAGCTTCGGCAGCTGCAATCCTGAGGGATCCCATACTCTCCTAAATACCCCAGTCTTTTTGGGGGGACGACAGGAGACGGTAGGATCCTAGTAGTTGCCTTACCCAATGCTCATGTTAGAACTCGTTGCCTGTTGGCTTCGCCGCCAGAAAGCCCTGTGGACTGGACTCAAACTATTGGGGATCCTGCTCATTGGCATCGGGATCGCGTTGCCTGCTGCTGCCCGGATTGATAGCTATGTCAACCAGTATCTGCGGGTGTCAGGGGATATTGAGCTGCCCGGTAATGCTGCTGGGGATCCGGTCACCATCACCCCGGATCAGTTGGCTCTGGGCAAAGATTTGTTTCAGTCCAGTTGCATCAATTGCCATGTGGGGGGAGCAACCCTGCCCGATCCGCGCATTTCGCTATCGATGGATGATCTGCGAGGAGCCACGCCGGCCCGCGATAATTTGGCGGCCCTGATGGCCTTTCAACGGGATCCCTCTAACTATGACGGCAGCGATGTCAGCTTTGGGTGCCGAGAGGTGTCTAAAGCCTGGATGGATGACCACCAGTTGCAAGCGTTAGCCGCCTTTTTGCTGCGGTCGGCCCAGGTGGCTCCCAATTGGGGACAGGCTCAGTTGGAGAGAGGCGGTTAAGTCGTAGGCTGGTAGGCAGAGTCCAATCCCTGATGAGGATCCCTAGATATGCCCAGTCAAGATGAGCTAAAGCAAGCGGCGGCGGATGCTGCGGTTGCCCTGATTGAGTCCAATATGGTGGTGGGGCTGGGCACCGGATCGACGGCGGCTTGTGCAGTCAATGCGTTGGCCTCGCGTCTGCAAAAGGGCGAGATCGCCAACATCATCGGCGTGCCCACCTCCGAGCGTACCGCTGACCAAGCCCGCAGCCTGGGGATCCCTTTGGCCACTTTGGAAGAGCAGCCTGAATTGGATCTGGCCATTGATGGGGCTGACGAGATTGAGTCCACCTCGCTTCATTTGATCAAAGGAGCTGGGGGCGCACTGCTGCGGGAAAAATTGGTGGAGGCTGCGGCCAAGACCCTGATCATCGTGGCGGATGAGTCCAAAAAGGTGGAGAAACTGGGATCCAAATTTGCGCTGCCGGTGGAGATCGTCCGGTTTGGCTGGAAGAGTACCTTCGCTCGGGTGGTAGCTTTGGGCTGTGAGCCGACCCTGCGCCTGACCGCCAGCGGGGATCCCTATGTCACCGATGAGCAGCATTACATCCTTGACTGCAAGTTTGAGCCGATGTCGGATCCCGTTGCTGTGGCCGATGCCCTCAAGGGCACCATTGGCGTGGTGGAACATGGCCTTTTTATCCATATGGCCAGCGAGGCTATCATCGCCACAGCCTCAGGCATCGAGCGGTTAAAGCCCAGAGCCTGAGCCAGTTAGCTGAGCCAGTTAAGGGATTGTGGTATGACCAGCCCATGCTCCTGCGATCGATCCTGATCTTTGCCATCATTGCCTTCTGCGAGACCGCCAATGGGATCCTGCGAGTCAGGGTCTTGGCCAAGCGGCTGGGTTTGAAAAGGGCGCGTCTGCTCTCATTTGGGCTTGGATCCCTCGTGATCATGAGCCTTGCCTGGGTATTCGTGCCCTGGATCGCCCCCAGCAGTATCCCTGAGAGTATAGGCATCGGCTCGTTATGGCTGGTGCTGATGGTGGCTTTTGACCTGTTGGTGGGCAGGCTGGCCTTTCACTACAGTTGGCCCCGCATCCTGAGGGATTTTGATATCAGGCTCGGCAATTTGCTCAGCTTTGGCATGGCTCTGATCTGGGTTATCCCAACTGTGGTATTTCTGGTGCGTTCCTGAAGCCCAGTTAAATCAGGCTTGTTCGCATCATCACCACCACCGCCACCACTGCGGCCAAGATGGTCAGCACATAGACTTGAGAACGGCCTGTCAGGGTGTATTTCAAGCCTTCGGATCCCAACAGCGTGCCCAAGCTCACCCCATTCACCACCCCATCCACCACCTGCCGGTCGGTGCTTTCGCTGAGCTGGGCTAGCCATGCGACTGGAGCCACCACCACCTTTTCGTAGATCTGGCCGGTGTAAAAATCTTGTGCGAACAAATCTCGCACCCTATCTGCCACGGGTACCTGAGTAAAGGGCCACGCCTTCTGAATCGGACGCAGGGATCCCGGTCTGAGGTAGTAGAACCAGCCAACAAACAAGCCCACCAAGCTGGATCCCATCAAAACAAAGGCCATCTGGCGTGCGACGGGTGTCCACTGGTTCACGATGTCCCATTGGGTCAGCAGCCAGGGACTCATCAGCACCAACACCGCCAACATCACCATTGGCACCGCCATCGGCCAAAACACCTCTGGAGCCCGACGGGTTTTTATCTGGGTTGGCCCCAAGAACACCAAACAAAAGGCACGCACCAACACCAACGTCGTCAGGCCATTGACCACCGCCACCAAGCCCACTAGCCAGGGCTGAATGGGGGCAAAACTATCCATCAGTTCCACCTGCGACCAAAAGCCCCCCAGTGGCAACAGGCCCACCAAGCCAGCGGATCCCGTCGCCATCGCAATCGTGGTGGCAGGCATTCGTGACCATAGTCCCCCTAACTCCTGCAAGTTTTGTGAGGTGGTGGTATTGATCACCGCCCCTACCGCCATAAACAGCAAAGCCTTAGCGAGGGCATGGGTGAGCAAAAAAGCCAAAGCCGCCTCAGTCTGTTGCAAGCCGACGGCAATGAAGACAATGCCTAACGCGGAACTGGTGGTGTAAGACAAGGTTCGCTTCAGATCAATTTGGGCCAGGGACACTAGTACCCCTCCGACTGCCGTGATTGATCCAATGGCGATCAGCACCGAATCCACAACCGGGGATAAGGCCAAGATGGGCTGCACCTTGATCAGCACAAAGGCCCCTGCGGCTACCACGACGGAGTTGCGTAAGATCGAGGCCGGACTTGGCCCTTCCATCGCCTCATCCAACCAGAGGTGCAACGGGAATTGGGCACATTTGCCCACTGGCCCCGCAATCAGTCCTAATCCGATCAATGTTGCAACCCAGCTGGGCAGTTCTACCGTCTGAGCCCAGGCGGTCAGCTCCGAAAAACGAGATTCTCCCGTCAGGGTGACCACCGCCACCACCGACATCAACAGGGCCAGATCCCCCACTCGCTTGGTCAAAAAGGCATCTCGTGCGGCTGTAATCACCAAAGGCTGAGCATACCAGAACCCCACCAGTAGATAGGTGGACAGGGTCAACATTTCCAGTAATCCGTAACTGAGTAGCAGGGAATCACTGAGGGCAATGCCGCTCATGGCCCCTTCAAAGAAGCCCATCAGGGCATAGAAGCGGGCCAAGCTCCAGTCTTTCTCCATATAGCCGAGGGCAAAGATCTGCGCCAACAAACTCATCCCTGCCACCAAAACTGACGCCCCGACGCTGGTGGCCGATACCTCTAGCACCAAATCTAGGTGCAGATCTAACGCCTCAAACCACTGAAAGGTCTGGATCTGAGGCTCGGATCCCCAGACTTGGTTCAGTACGATGCAGCTGTGGACAAAAGCCAGCACCGTCATAAAAATGTTGATGTAGGCGGCTGGACGTGGCCCGGTACGACGGATCAGCCCCACCGCCCATGGCAGCGCCAAAATGGCTCCGATCAACCCATAGATGGGGACGATCCAACTGGTTTGGGCAGAAAAAAGGAGCAACAGCGGCATAATCGATTCAGAACGGCCTGTGCTAGTGTCAGCGAGGTTTAGTGCAAGGTTCAGGGCAAAGTTTTGAAGACAAGCTGCTTTCAAAATTATTGTGATTCCTGCTTGCCATCAGGTTAGTTAGAGCATTAGCCAGGAGGGTTTGATGGGTGTGCTGGTAGTAAGCATCAAGGCCAGCCTCAACCCCAAAAGCAGGATTATTAAGGAAATCAGGATTGCAAAGGCAAAACGACCTCGGTATTGAGGTAGACACTTTCTTTATTGTTCTCATCATATTTTAACTTTTCGCGGTTTCCGTCCTGCTCTCCTTCTGTCTTGATGGGCTTAGGTCTTTGTGGGCTTAGACCTTTGTGGACTTACTCTTTGTGGCTACCTCCACTGCCAGCCTGCCCAACCTAACGCAACCCAGCCGATCAGAAAGGCGACTCCCCCTAGAGGGGTGATTGCCCCCAGGATCCGACTATCCGTCAGGCTAAGGGCATAGAGACTACCTGAAAAGATGGCAATGCCTGCCAAAAAAGCGATGCCTGCCACCGTCAGAGGGGCAATGGTTTGGACTCCACCCTGCATCATCAACACCGCCACTAGCCCCAAGGCCAGCGCATGGGCCATTTGATAACGAGCTGCCGTCTCAAAGATCTCCAAAGCCCGCTCACTCAGGGATCCCCGTAGCGCATGGCTGGCAAAGGCTCCCGCCGCCACCGAGGTGCCCCCCAGGATCCCGGCCATCAGCACCAAAAATCTCACCATTGTGGCTATCCCTTGCTTGCTATCTCTGTTGACCACTGTTGCATTCAGGCTAGCCCAATCTCCTGAAGCCGCCGCCGCAAAAATGTCCCTGCCGTCAAAGGCTCAAACCGAGGGATCCCTCCGGTGCGCTCGATGCACTGGGGCAGGGGGGTGAGGTCAATCTCAGATCGGGGATGGACAAAAAAGGGCATGGAAAAGCGTCGGGCGCGGCAATCGTCAGGATTGACAACGCGGTGGGTGGTGCTTCTGAGCAGGCCATTGGTGAGGTGCTGCAACATATCGCCAGCATCCACAATAATCTGGCCGGGAGGAGCCTCTACTGGGATCCAGGATCCCTCGCGCCCCAAGATCTCCAGACCGGAGGCGGTGGACTCGCACAACAAGGTGATCAGGTTGATGTCTTCATGGGGTGCAGCCCGCAAACTCTGGATAGGGGCATCCTCGGGAATCGGAGGATAGTGAATCAATCTCAAGATTGTGTTGCCCCCCACGGCTGTTTGCCGCAGCCATCCTTCAGGCTGGTGGAGATAGAGGCTGACAGCGGCCAGCAACTCTAGGGCGCAGGTCTCCATCTGGTCATAAAGCTCTGTGATCACAGGGCGAAAATCCGCCACCTCAGTCGGCCAGACATTGGGCATCTCGCCTGAAGGCTGGGATCCGGGGCTGACCTCTCGACCCACATGCCAAAACTCCTTCAGGTCAGGCACCGCATGGTTTTTGGCATGTTCGCGCCCAAAGGCAACAAAACCCCGTTGCCCCTTAGCGACAGGATCTTCATAGCGCCGCTTGATCTGATCTGGCAGTTCAAA
The DNA here is from genome assembly GCA_012031565.1 of Synechococcaceae cyanobacterium SM2_3_2. Classification (GTDB taxonomy): domain Bacteria; phylum Cyanobacteriota; class Cyanobacteriia; order Thermostichales; family Thermostichaceae; genus JAAUUM01. The sequence goes on along the minus strand of JAAUUM010000022.1, from coordinate 1,773 downwards.
AAAGGACTGGATCGTCCCATAGGCGTCACGAATCAACTCCGATGGGATCCCATGCCCCTCTAAGGCAAAAAAACCCACATCCCGCAACGCCTCCCCCACGGTTTGCACAAACATGGCCCGCTGCGTAGGTTCCCGCCATTGCTCAAAGTGAACGACAGGGATGGAAGGGGAGATAGTCATGGATCTAACTCAGGGATGAGAGGGTGACTTTATCCTATCTGGATCCTATCTGGAGACGGCTAGCCACAAAAGACTCACACAACATACAGTGCAGAGTAGAGGCTTTATTCAATACTAAACGCCATATCGAGATTATCCTTCAATAATATTGAATTAAAAGGTTCTTGGTCTATCTAACAAAGTATGTTTTCCCTAATGGAATTTCTTGCTCAGATCTCAGCTAAGGTGGTTGCTCAATCGCCAATCTGCTCTTGTGCTTCATGCCGATTTTGGGAGGATGGGTATAATGGCACCTGGCTGTAGACTACGGCGTAGACATTACTCCCGTTCTAGGTCTTGCGAACTGATATTCGTTCTGACATCCGTTCTAAGCTGATGACAAATGTGTGAGAAACGGATTTAATAGCTGAAGGAAACAGGATTAAACAATTTCTGATGATAAAAACTTTTTGTATTGAGAGCTGTGGATTTTGGGCCTCAATTTGTGTGCGTTTGTGATAGAACTTGAGAAGTTAGATCAGGACTTGATGGTCAGCACTTGATAGACACTTAATAGACACTTGATAGTTACTAAATAGACATTTTTTGGAGTGAAATCTTGGACATAATCATGGGTTGATCAAATGGTTGCCTATGCTTCTAATCCGATTTCTCAAAATCTTTCTCTCTGTCTGTGTTGCCTCTCTGCTTGAGACATTTGCTTTAGACAACTGTGAATCCTATGAACCCTGCCCCCAAGTCTTCTCTGTCTCCCTGTGTTGTCGATACCGGGATCTTGGTCAGTAAGCGCGATGTTTATCGGGTGCTCTCGGATCTCGGCCATGTCCGGTATGTTGACATCCTGGATGGGGATGTGGTCAGCCAAGGGGAGGGCTATGTGATGGAGGTATATGAGGATCCTCAGTCCGCCACCATTGTCCTGAATCGTACCCTCTATCTCAATGTTTGCAGCTTTGACTATCTCAAGTTTGGTCTGGAGAATACGGACTTGACTCTACCTGTGTCTCAAAAACCTCAATCCATCCTTGATTTAGTCCAGGAACAACGGATTTTGCGGCTGATGCCTCTCTCGGATCCCTTATCTGATCGGCTGCAAGTGCTGGAGGATAGCCGTGCCCTTAAGGAAGCGGTGGCGGATGCGATGGCTTCCGGTTGGGATAACACCTTTTTGGGGCAGGATGAAGAGGATCCGCGCTGAGATCAAGATCCCAGTGGGCCTCTAGAATGGGCCTTGATGATAGAGTCCGCCACCGCCTCTAGTCCCTAGCTCCGCCCATGACTCTTGACCAGTTTCTCTCGATTTTGGCTGCTGCTATCGCTTCTGCGACGCCGTTGATCTTTGCATGTGTGGGAGAAACCCTGACGGAACGGGCCGGGGTGATCAATCTCTCGGCAGAGGGAACGATTTTGTTGGCGGCTATGACTGGCTTTGCTGCGGCCAAAACCACTGATAGCCTATGGGTCGGCTTTGGGGCGGCAGCTCTGGTTGGTATGGTGGTGGCCTTGATTGTGGCCTTCGGCTCCATCACCCTGGAAGCAGTCTCAGATTGCCATCGGCTTTGTGTTGGCCTTGTTATGTGCTGATCTGTCGTC
>JAAUUM010000021.1 GCA_012031565.1 Synechococcaceae cyanobacterium SM2_3_2 | reverse complement strand
TAGGCTCTTTCCCGCTCCAGCTCATTGGGCACCACCACCAACGATTGCACCACCGCCGGATAGAGCTGTCCAATCAGGACCGGTACAGCCCCAGTAAGCCATCAGCAACACCAGCGGCACCACCACCGACCGCACCCAAGGACGACGAGGATTGCCCACCCACTTTTGTGCCCGCAACACCGCCGGATTGAGCTGCCCCACCCCAACCCACAACAGTCCCCCCGCCGTCAACAGGGCCACTCCGCTCAGCAGGGTATTGGCGGGCAACTGGGCGTTGACATCCGTAAAACTAGCCCCAAAGATAGTGCCCCGCGTCGAATACAGCAGCTGAAACCGACTCAGGGCGTGTCCCCAGGCCAAAGCCACCAGCAGGGATCCCGTCAGGGTCAGCAAGTGCCGCTGAGCCGCCAAGGTCAGAGCCACCGTCAACCGCTGCTTGGCCAGCCCCAACTCTGTTACATAGACCACCGCCACCGCCCCCAAAGTGACAGCAATCAGACGGAAGGCCCACCCTTGCGCCATCTCCCAAAACGGCAGCGCAAACAAATAAAAGCCCAAATCGCGGCCAAAAACGGGATCCTGTTCTCCCACGGGCACCTGGTGCAGCCAAGTGGCAACCGTCCACCAGTTCTGCTGCAAAAACCAGGCAAAGCCACCACTGGCCACCCAGAGCAACATCCATAAACTGGGCTGATGGGGACGCTTCCAGGCCCGCCGAATGTTCTGTCTCAGCACCGTCAAGGCAATGGCAAAGCCCAGCAGCAGCATCCCTAGTCGCCAGAGTAGGCTATGGGCCAACACAGACTCATAACCCAAGCTGGCAAACCAAGCCCGATCAACCCAGAGGACGGCTCCCCGATCCAGCAGCAACACCGTCACCAGGATCCCGAGTCCGCCATACAACAGTCGCCAGAGATGGGGCAGCCACCAGGTATTTTGAACAGGCTGATTCACGGCCACTCTAGCCAAACCCAATCGATGCCCCTAGCTTAACGTGCCGGGATCCCTGTCATTTCGGCTGCTAACGAGGGTGGGGCTGATCTTAAAAATATCGGTAGGGCTGAGGGCTAAATCTCAGAAATGTTTGTACGCTTTTGGATGATAGTTGTTGGCAGGGGAGCATTTGCCCGTGGGATTGACCCCAATTGACCCCACGTATTCAAACCCCGTCAGCAAGACCTCTCTTGGATCCCACTTTATTGTGCTGTCAGCTTTATTGTGCTAGCAACCTTCAATGATTATTTGACCCTATCTCCCCCCTGATTTATGCGGATCCCTTTTAGCCTCAAAGTCGGCTTCACAACTACCCTGCTGGCGGCCAGCGTCACCAGTGGCGGGTTATTTTTGTTTTACTCCTATGCCTACAACCTCTTGTTGGGGGAGATCACGGGCCGATTGCGGGATGTTGGCTACCTGGGCACCCTGCAATTTGACGATGATATTTTGACCGCCATTGAGACCCTCAAAGAGGTGACGGCGGCAGAATCCCAACTTGCTGTCGAGGAAATTCGCCAGATTCCCCCCGGTGATGCCCTACTGAGCCTGGATGAAGAAACCTTCGCCACATTGCAGCAAGAAGATGAGTATCAATCGATCAGCCAACTCTTGCGCCGTATCGATCAGGTGGGATCCCGGCAGATAGCCCCAGCCCAGGATTTTTACCCTCAACTGGATTGGCAGACCTCCACCCTTGGCCTCTATCTGATGGCAGAAATCCCAGGGATCCCTGACTTTCAACAGGTGCAATTTATCGGGTCTTCCCGTCACGAAGCTATCGATGACTGGCCCGGAAATCCTCTCGGCAATGTCTATAGCATCACGGATCCCACCTTTGCCGCCGCCTTTGGGGGAGAGGCCCAATCAACCGGTCTTTACTCCGACAGTTTTGGCACCTGGATCAGCACTTTGGTGCCCGTGCTGGATCAAGACGGCAGGGTGGTAGCAGTGTTGGGGCTGGACTACGACGCCACCAATGAGGCCAATCAGTTGGCGGTGCTGCGGCTGATCGGCTTGGGCATTGTCGGGGCTAGCTTTCTGCTCTCCGCCGGAGGATCGGTGCTGCTGGCCCGTTGGGTGGGATCCCCCTTAAAAATCTTGCGCCACGGAGCAGAACGGGTGCGGGCCGGAGATTATCGCACCCAGGTGAGTCTGACCAGTCAAGATGAGTTTGGCCTGTTGGCGGAAACCTTCAACAGCATGGTGGATGAGATTCGCACCCAAGCAGAAACCCTGGAATCTGAAGTGGCCAACCGCACCGCCGAGTTAGCAGAGGCCAACCAAGCCATTTCCACCCTCAACCAACAATTACAAAACGAAAATCGCCGTATGGAGGCAGAACTGCAAGTCACTCGCCGACTCCAGCAGATGATTTTGCCGGGGGCAACTGAGCTATCAGAGGTGCCCGATTTGGATATTGCCGGCTTTATGGAACCCGCCAATGAAGTGGGGGGAGATTATTACGATGTGCTGGTGGATCACGGTCAGATCAAGATTGGCATCGGCGACGTAACAGGCCATGGCTTGCAGAGTGGGGTGCTGATGCTGATGGTACAAACCGCCGTGCGAACCCTGTTGGTCTGCAATGAACGGGATCCCATTAAATTTTTGACCATCCTCAACCGTGTTATCTACGACAACATTCAGCGCATGAATGCTGATAAAAACCTCACCCTATCGCTGGTGGATTATCGAGATGGATCGCTGCGCCTGAGCGGATCCCATGAGGAGATGATCGTGGTTCGCAGCAATGGCGATCTGGAGCGAATCAACACCATGCTATTGGGGATCCCGATTGGGCTTGACCAAGACATCACCCACTTTGTTGATCAGACTGAGGTGAAGTTAGAGCAGGGAGACGTGGTGGTGCTATATACCGACGGCATCACCGAGGCCAATAATCTACAGGGAGAAATGTATGGACTCGATCGATTGTGCGCTGTGATTGGGCAGTATCGTCACCTATCCTCATTGCAAATTCAAAAAGCTGTGATTGCCGATTTACGAGACTTTATCGGATCCCAGGAGATCTATGACGACATCACCCTTTTGGTCATGAAAAAGCGTTTGCCTATGGCCCTAGAAACAGTCTAATTCTGCTCAATGAATGTATTTTTTTATTCTGAAACTGACCTAGTTATAGACAAGCACTCTAGAGCTTGCTCCGGATCTTTTTTGGGGCTGCCAGTTTCTGGCCCACACGCTTAAATCATCCTGAGATTTACACACAAAAAGAGGGATCCCGAAGTTCTACCGCTAGGCAAACCTGGGGGATCCCTGGGATCTTTGGTTGTAGCGCAAGACCTTTAGGCGTTTACTTGAGCCAAATTGACCGGGATCTCGACCGTAAAGAACCGCTCCCGGATCCGCTCAGCAATCCCAGAACCCGTTAAACCCAGGGATCCCAGGGCTTCTTCGGGAGAGGCGTGATCCACCAACTGATCGGGAACCCCAAGGCGTAGGGTAGGCACCACCACATCGGCATCCATCAGGGCTTCCAAGACAGCAGAGCCAAAGCCACCTTGCAAACAACCTTCCTCCACCGTCACCACCCGGCCCAAGCGTTTGGCCAGGGGCACGATCAGCTCTGTGTCCAAAGGCTTGACAAAGCGGGCGTTGACCACCAAAGTGCTGATGCCATGTTCCTTGAGGATCTGAGCCGCCTGCAAGCTGGGATGAACCATGGATCCATAGGCCAAAATGACCAGATCTTCCCCATCCACCAGCTGCTCAGCCTTACCGATGGGCACCGGCTCCCAGCCCTCTTCTGCCAGCGGCACCCCGACTCCCGAGCCACGGGGATAGCGCATCGCAATCGGCCCTTGGGTGTGCTCAATCCCTGTCACCAGCATCCGTTGCAGCTCGGCCTCATCTTTGGGGGCCATCACCACCATATTGGGAATACAGCGCAGATAGGCGATGTCATACAGCCCCTGATGGGTAGGGCCATCCGCGCCGACGATACCTGCCCGATCAAGGCAGAAGAACACCGGCAGATTTTGGATGCAGACATCATGAATGATCTGATCGTAAGCCCGCTGCAAAAAGGTGGAATAGATTGCCGCCACAGGGCGCATCCCCTCACAAGCCATCCCTGCCGCCAGCGTCACCGCATGCTGCTCGGCAATGCCCACATCAATAAACTGATCTGGCAGTTTTTCCTTGAGCTTATCCAGCCCTGTGCCCGTGTCCATCGCGGCAGTGATGCCGATGATGCGAGGATTGTTGGCCGCGAGGGTGGTCAACGCATGGCCAAATACCTTGGCATAGCTGGGGGGCTTGGGCTTAGAAGACGGGTAGGGTTTCCCGGTGGTCAAATTGAACTTGGATTGGGCATGATAGCCGACTCGATCCACCTCAGCTGGGGCATAGCCTTTGCCTTTGATGGTGGACACATGAACTAAGACGGGGCCGATGATTTTGTGGGCGACTTCAAAGGCATCGATCAATTCGGTCAGATTGTGACCATCGACGGGGCCGACATAAGTGAAACCCAATTCCTCAAAGATGATCCCGGTCTTGTTGTTTTGCACCGCTGTGATCAGCTTCATGGTTTCCTTCATGCGGTCAATCTCGGGGCTGAGACTGGATCCCACCAAGGGCAGATTTTTCAGCTGTTCCTCTAGGCTATCCGCCAAAAACTGAACCGGAGAACTGAGGCGCAACCGATTGAGATAGCGAGGAATGGCCCCCACATTGGGAGAAATCGACATGCCATTGTCATTGAGCACCACCATCAGATTGGTCTTGGGCATGTGTCCGGCATGGTTGATGGCTTCGTAGGCCATGCCTCCCGTCAAGGCACCATCGCCGATGATGGAACAGACCTTAAAATCTTTGCCCTGGGCGTCACGGGCTAGGGCCATCCCCAATCCGGCAGAGATGCTGGTGGAGGCGTGTCCGGCCCCGAAGTGATCGAAAGAACTTTCACAGCGTTTGCAATAGCCTGCGATTCCATCTTTTTGCCGCAGGGTATGAAAGTATGCGTAGCGCCCGGTCAACATTTTGTGGGCATAGGCTTGGTGTCCCACATCCCAAATCACTTTGTCGTAATCGAGATCTAGTGTTTTGTAGAGCGCTAGAGTCAGCTCCACCACCCCTAAACCTGGCCCCAGATGACCACCTGTGGCTGCCACCGTTTGCAGATGTTTTTCACGGATCTGTCGGGCCATGCTTTGCAATTGAGCCAGGGTGAGATCATGAAGTTGGTTGGGATGAGTGAGATCACTCAGTTGCATAGGTTTTGTGCCGTGTCTGTCTGATCCCACTGTAGATCGTTTTCCAAAGCCGTGAGCCAGATTCACAGATTGAAACGCTGGGCAAGCCATCATCTTCTCAGCCCCAACCGAGCTGGCAAAGTTGCATTCTATCGGTCGCCCCCTTACTGAGGCGCAATGACCGACAGGTCTACAGTGATGGGACTGGCTTGGTTCCCCCGTCTGGTTGATTCAGGCAGCTTTGAGCCAGGGATCCCTGGTTCAGAACTTGTCTCAGAACTTGTCTCAGTACCGGGTAACCGCTATCGACTTTGAGGCTGCGGATTGGAAGATCTATCCCTCTCGCTCACAATACATCGCTTACAATACAGCCTACTCAGTTATTAACCAATTAACGAATTGATGTATTACCGAGATAATAGGCAGTGACGGCCATGCGCCAAATCTCTGGAGAATAACGACTCATGTTAACAAGTGACTTATACCAAAGAGAATACCATAAAAGCGTTTCATGTATTTTGTGAGAAAGCTGTAAAGATACATCGGGCGGGTGAAGGAAACCCCGCTGTGAGAAAACCCAACCTAAAGAACTGCTTAGGGAGATTTCTTTTGCGGTTTTGGGACTATCGGGTGAGTGATCAAACGAAAAAATACCATCATTTGAGTTTTTTAGCCTTTATTATTACCAGTCAAAAATCTCAGCCTACTTAGGTTGAAATTCAGTTGCGGCCAGGATCCAAAATAGCTTTAGGACTTATCATAAATTCAAAATAGATGCTGTGATTTGGCAACGGTATGACACTATTGCATGACACCTATCTTGATGAAGTCTTCGTAAAGGACTTTGCACACTATGGTTGTCTTGCCTTTGAGCCAACATCAGATTGACGGGGCTAAGCAGTCTTACACCACCCGCCATGTCAATAAGCAGGCTTGCGCTGCCTTACTGAGTGGAGACGGGATCCCACGGATTGGGGATTTGGTGCTTGCTCGCGTCAGTGATATCAGCCAGCACAAGCGGATCGAATTGAGCAATGGTCGCCGGTCGCTGCTGTTTCCGGGAGATGAAGTGATCCTCTGCTACGGCAATCGCTATGCACCCGATCAGTTTGAGGCGGAGATTCCTTTGGACTTGTCTCCCTGTCAGTTGGTGGCCGCTGGAGGAATTGCTGGACGGGTGATTTCGCAGCACGCCAGTATGGATCCCGCCACCAGCCTCGATATTGTCGGCTTATTACTGAATCATCAATTGCGCCCGATCAATCTGCGGGATTGGGCTTTATCAGTCCCTCAACCGCTATCATCATCTTCTTCTCGCCCTGTGACGCTGGCGGTGTTGGGATCCTCCATGAATGCGGGCAAGACCACAACGGTGGCCCATTTGGTTCATAGTCTCAGCCAAGCGGGCTACCGAGTTGGATCCGCCAAGGTCACGGGTACCGGAGCGGGTGGAGATATTTGGAAAATGTGGGATGCCGGGGCCAAGATCGCACTCGACTTTACCGATGCGGGCTATCCTTCAACTTACAAAGTTCCGGCTGTTGAGATTGAAGGGATCCTGTCGTCGTTGATGGCTCAGTTGGCGGCGGCGGATGTGGATGTGATCGTGTTGGAGGTGGCCGATGGGCTATACCAAGCTGAAACCGCTGCCATTGTCACATCTGACTTGTTTCGCTCTTTGGTAGACGGGATCCTGTTTGCGGCGGGGGGATCCCTCGGAGCTGTGGCGGGGGTGCAGTGGCTGTTGCGACACAATCTGTCGATTTTAGGAATCAGCGGGTTGGTGACGGCTTCTCCCCTGGCCGCCCGAGAAACCGCCATTGCCACCGGATTGCCGGTCTTTGATCTGGAGGCACTGCACCACGAGGCTCCTGGTATGGTCGCCCGCTTGATACAAGCCCCAAAAGTGGGATCCCTGGTGTGAGCAGGATTGAGCCTTGACTGACTTTTATCAGGATTGGGCTGTATTGACTCGGATCTTGGGGTTCCTTGCTGGATCCGGGGGATTCTATTCCATACCAGGGCTGCCACTATGCTTGAGAGTCTCAGTGATTTGAGTGGTTTTTGTCAGCGGGTTTTACAACAGGGAATCTGTTCGATTCGAGCTTATTTTTCTGTGCCAGACGCTGAATCAGAAATGGCCATGCCGCCGATCTTGGCCGGATCCCGGTGGATTGTGTTGGTGAGTTTGATTGTGTATGGCTTGGGTCAGACCTTGACTAAAGTTGGTAGTGCTTTACTGATTAAGCTGGCCTTTGATCGAGTGCTGACGGCAGCGGATCCGGCGGGTTACGGCTTGGTGATGGCGATTGGGACAGGTTTGCTAGCGACGGCAGCCTTGACGGCGGAACTCGAAATTGGGGAACGAGAAGATGCTGAACGCTTGGGGCAACGCTACGCCACAGCGATTCGCATCACCTTATTTCAAAAATTACTGACCCTTTCCCCGCGTGTTCTCCAGCAGCGTAGCCAAGGGGCGGTTGCCCTGCGGTTTATTGGGGATCTGACGGCGATTCGTAAGTGGATCAGCTTGGGGTTAGCTCGGTTGGTAACAGCCGCCATCAAAGGGCTTGGGGTGGTGCTGGGGTTGGCGTTTGTCAGTCCGGTGCTGGCTCTGACGGTTGCAGCAGTGATGGGGATCGGCTTTGTACTCTCGCTCTCTTTGGGCCACGCCCTCCAACACAGTGCCCGCGATGCCCGTCGCCGTCTCAGCCAGTTGGCGGGCAATATCACCGAAAAGATTAGTGCGGTTGGGGTGGTGCAGGTGTTTGGTCAGAGCCAGCGAGAACAGGATCGTCTGATCCGGCAGAGTCGCCGCCTCGAAGAAACCCATATTCGCCGTGCTGTTACTGCGGGACAACTCAAGGGGCTGGTGGAGGCGATCACCCTACTTGCCCTGGGATCCGTTTTGATGGTGGGATCCTGGCAGGTGACGGCAGGCCAGATGTCGGTGGGGATGGTGGTGGCGACGCTGACGCTTGTGGGACAGTTGACCCCAACCTTGCGGGATCTAAGCCGGGTACAGGAGTATTGGCACAATGCCCAAGTGGCTCAGGCCAAGATCTTGGCGTTTCTAGCGATCCCTTCTGGGGTGGTGGATCGGCCCGATGCGCCGGATTTGGTGGTCACTGCGGGTCGGCTGAGGTTTGATCAGGTCACCGTGACCGGCGGGATCCATGAGCTGAGTGCTGAGGTGGAGCCGGGGCAGGTGGTGGTGATCGTCGGCCCCAATGGTGCGGGAAAATCCACCCTGTTGGCTTTGGCGGCACGGCTACTGGATCCCGATAGCGGCTCAGTGCAGATTGATGGGCAGGATTTGAGCTTGTGTAACCTGCCTTCTGTGCGGCGGGCGGTGGGTATGGTCAGCCCAGATCTGCCCCTATTGAGAGGATCCATCCGCAAAAATCTGCGCTACCGACAGGCCAGTTTATCTAGCCGAGAGCAACGCACCCTCTGGAAAAGCTGTGGGGTTGATGCCTTGCTGAGTCAACTGCCCCGTGGTGAAAAAACCTCACTGGCAGAACGAGGTTTGGGTCTCTCCACCGGACAGCGACAACGATTGATGCTGGCGCGAGGGCTGCGGGGCAATCCGCCCATTTTGCTGCTGGATGAAGTGGATGCCAATCTGGATCCCAAGTCTGCCCGTCTGATCGACCGCATCGTTTCTCAGTATGAGGGCACCGTTTTGTTGGTTACTCATCGGCCTGAGCGGATCTCGTTAGCGGATGTGGTCTGGTATCTAGAAGATGGACGACTTAAATCTGTAGAAACCCCTGCCACCGCAACAGGATCTGGATCCTCTATGACCCAACTATTTCGCTCTCACTCCCGCATCTCATAGACTCTTTGGGATTCTTAATAATGGATAGACTTCGCCCTTCTCAAGGTTCCGAATTGGAGGATGAACTTCACCTAACTCCTCGATCCCTATGGCGATTGGGGTTCACAGTTCTCTACGGCCTTTTAGTAGCAACGGTACTAATTCCAGCCTTGCGAGCTGAGGATAATCCCGGAAGTTTTATGTCAGACACGCCAAACTCAAACGACTTCAGTACTCCATCCGAAGATAGTTTGCAATCAGGGCTAGGCTCCTTTTTCTATCAAGTTTCTGGGAGTAATCAGCGGATCCGGGTTTGGTATTCAAGGCCGCGAGATTTACCTCAGTCAGCACCGATTGTGTTTGTCATGCACGGGGTCAATCGGGATGGTCGTCGCTATCGAGATTCCTGGGTGGATCACAGCTATCAACAGCAATTCATGTTAGTGGCGCCTGAATTTGACCTTGATATGTATCCTGAAAGCGAGAGTTATAGCTTAGCTAATGTCATCTCTGAATCAGGCGAGGTCAATCCTGCTGAACAGTGGATATTTAATCACATTGAAGGCATATTTGATCAGGTCAAACAACTGACCGGATCCTCAGCCGAAACCTACAATATCTATGGGCACTCGTCAGGCGCACAGCTCATTCATCGGATGATTATGCTGAGGCCCGATTCACGAATTCGACTAGCCATTGCCGCTAATTCAGGATGGTATACATTACCCACTTTCGATCAAGATTTTCCCTATGGCTTGAACGGGATCCCCATTGATGAAGCCACATTACGGGATGCCTTTGCTCAAGAGTTAATTATCATGCTGGGATCCGAAGATACCGATCCCGATCACCGCAATCTTAATCAGAGTCAACGTGTGGCGGAGCAAGGTTCTCATCGCTTGGCCCGGGGACAGCATTTCTTTGAACAGGCGCGGGCACAGGCAGAAACACTTAACCTGCCATTTCGCTGGCACCTCCAAATTGTCGAAGGGGTAGGTCATAGCAATGCCGGCATCTCTGAGGCGGCGGCACTCTTGTTGGGATCCCGTTGATTTTTGGGGCTAGACCCTTCAGTATGTAGGGGGATCCATTGGGACTCAATTAAAATGCTCAATCTCCCGTTATTGTGGGGATTTTCTTTGGGACTCACGCTGATAGAACCAATGCTGCCAACTGATGCTCCAGCCTGGGAACCGATCCTGAGCGCAGCCCCTGGTTTGACCGTGGGATCCGGTGTTTTTGTGCATCAACCCCGCCAGCTCAAGGTCTGGTATCATCTGCCCTGGGGGTTGTCTCAGTCGGCACCGATTGTGTTTGTCATGCACGGAGTCAATCGCAATGCCCAAGATTACCGCGATGACTGGATAACCTATGCCAACCAGGGCCGTTTTTTACTGCTGGTGCCAGAATTTAGTGCCGCCCAATACCCGGATCCGGATGATTACAATTTGGGCCATGTTTTTGCAGATTCAGGCCAGATCAATCCGGTCGATGAGTGGAGCTTTTCGGCAATCGAGGACATTTTTGCCGAAGTGCAGCAGCTAACCCACTCCACCGCCACCACTTACAACCTATACGGTCATTCAGCGGGGGCACAATTTGTTCATCGCTTGGTGATGCTGATGCCGCAGGCCCGCGTGGGTACCGCCATTGCTGCCAATGCGGGATGGTATCTGCTGCCTACTCTTTCTGACCCTTATCCTTACGGGTTAGGCCGGATCCCCGACGCATCGCAAGCCCTAGCCACAGCCTTTGGGCGAGATTTAGTTATTTTGCTGGGATCCGAGGATACGGATCCCGATCATCAGCATCTCAATCGGGGTGAAAGGGCCATGTCTCAGGGATCCCATCGGCTGGCACGGGGGCAGTTCTTTTTTGAGCAGGCTCGCGCTCAGGCGGCAGTTCTCAATCTCCCCTTTGACTGGCGGATCCAGGTTGTTCCGGGGGTGGGGCACAGCAATTCGGGCATGGCAGATGTTGCAGCCAAACTTTTGAGTCAGCCGGGATCCCCCTAAGACCGCCGAACCAATCCACCAGGCTCTTGCCCCCATAAAAATATGGCTGTCATGATCAGGAACACCAAGAGGCTGGCAAAACCACAGATTTCCCAGCCCACGCTGATGAACAATCCATCTTTTTAGGATCGGAGATTGAGTCGAGACTACGAACAGTTGGAGGCCGCAACAGAGGCTTGGGTCTATCGCGGCATGGTGAGATTGATGCTCAGAAGGTTAGCTTGAACTTCTTGTACATCATCTAGAGTGGTTCTCACAGGGGGCTGGATCCTCGGTATCCTTGAAGCAATTGCCTTGACCTGTCTGGCTCCGCTGGATCCTGAGTTCACCCACCACTGGATATCTGTCATGTTGTCTGCCCTTGAAACTGCTCAACCCGATGTGATGCTCTCCCCCTCTTTGCCCCCGGAGCCTGTGGTGGCGGCCATTGATGTGGGCACCAACTCCATTCATATGGTGCTCGTCCGCATTGACAGCCAGATTCCTAGCTTTCGGATCATCGATCGGGTCAAGGAGACGGTGCGGCTGGGGGAATACTGTAACCAAACGGGAGCGTTGACTGAAGCCGCGATGCAGCGTAGCTATCAGGCGTTGGCGCGTTTCTTGACCATTGCGGGATCCCATCATCCCCATGCGGTGATCGCGGTGGCCACCAGCGCCGTGCGAGAGGCTCCCAATGGCTACGAGTTTTTGCATCGGGTGCAGGAGGGGTTAGGACTGACGGTGGATCTGATCTCCGGGGCAGAGGAAGCTCGGCGGATTTACCTTGGGGTTCTGTCCGCCATGGAGCTGGATCAAAAGCCCCATGTGGTGATGGATATCGGGGGGGGATCCACAGAGTTGATCTTGGGAGATGGGCGGGAGCCCGATTTTTTACGCAGCATCAAAGTGGGAGCTGTGCGGTTAACCCAGCAATTTTTGGCCTCCGATCCGCCTGCGCCCAAGGACTTTGTGGCCTTGCAGGACTATGTGCGGGGCATGGTAGAAGGCCCAGTTGATCGGATCAAGCAACTGCTCGAGGGTAATCCCGTCAGGATGGTGGGCACTTCAGGTACCATCGAAACCCTGGTGGCCCAGGCAGCTCGGCAATTAGATCAAAACCCCAATCACCTGCACGGGTATGACCTGTCCCGCCAGTCGGTGACAGAGTTTTTGCACCTGATCAAAGAAATGCCTCTCAAAGATCGGCTCAAGATCCCAGGACTTGTAGAACGGCGGGCTGAGATTGTGGTGGCGGGAGCGGTGATTTTACATGAGGTTATGACCCTTCTGGATGCCCCACACCTCACCTATTGCACCCGGGCGCTACGGGAGGGTCTGATTGTAGATTGGATGCTGACCCAAGGGCTCATTGAGGATCGGCTGCGCTATCAAAGCTCTGTGCGGCAGCGGCATGTGCTGAAACTGGCTCACAAATATCATGTGGAGATGCCTTATACCGAACGGGTGGCGGATTTTGCCCTCAGTCTGTTTGACCAGACCCAAGGGATCCTGCATCAGTGGGGGATGCCGGAGCGGGAGTTGCTCTGGGCGGCGGCTATCTTGCACAACAGTGGACACTTCATCAGTCATGGATCCCACCACAAGCATTCCTACTATCTGATTCGGCATGGAGAGCTGCTGGGCTACAACGAGGAAGAGGTGGAGATCATCGCTAATCTGGCCCGCTATCACCGCAAATCGCCTCCCAAAAAGAAGCACGAGAACTTTCAGAATCTGCCGCTAGAGCAACACCGCCAGATGGTATTGGAGCTAAGTCCCTTGTTGAGATTGGCCTCTGCCCTCGATCGCCGCCGCATCCACAGTATCCAGTCATTGACCTGTAGCTTTAGCCCCAATGTCAACAGCCCCAAAGGAATGACGCTGCTGCTGGAGCCGACCCATCCAGACGATGATTGTGCTCTAGAGATGTGGAGTTTAATGCAGAAAAAAGATGTTTTTGAACAGCAGTTCAAGATGCTGCTAGAGATCAAAACAATGGATCCCAGTGATGTGCAGTCTTGAGATCCATTGTTTCTTATTTCTTCGTTTTCCCTTCATTTTTTCATCAGAGATCAGGTGAGCGGTTATCAGCATTCATACAAACAAATGCTAAGCCGCTTATTCCTCTTCTTGATCAGATTGATCAACTTGATCAACGTCATCTATAGATAACCCGTCAGTATCTTCAGAGGATACAGAGGATAGATCTGACATCGATGCTGGCACCACTGTCAGGGCGACGATGGCATCTTTTTCCTTGTTTTCAGCTTTTGCACGGTCACACCGGTTGCCATCCGGGATTGGCTGCTGATGTCGCCAGCGGTCTGACGGACAACAATGCCCAAGCTGGTGGCCAGCATCAATTCATCCTGCTGGTTGACGATTCGCAAGGCCGCTAGCTCATCCCCCACGTTCTTGAACTTGAGGGCAATCAAACCTTTGCCGCCACGATTTTGGACGCGAAATTCGTCGATACTGACCCGCTTGCCAAACCCCTGCTTGGTTACCACCAAAACCCACGGATTATCCAGCTGTTCTCCTTCCCGTTCCGCTGCCTCGGCTGTTTCTGCCCCGATAATATCCATACTGACCAGATCATCCCCCACATTGAGGGTCATGGCCCGTACCCCACGGGTAGCCCGACCGAGGGGCCGCAATTGGTCATGGTCGGCTCGGAACCGGATTGCCATGCCCTGACGGGTGCCCATGATCACATCATCGATCGACCTGGCCATCCGTACCCAGCGCAGCTGATCCCCCTCTTCCAGCGAGATGGCGATTAACCCGTTGGCCCGGATATTGGAGAAGGCTGAGAGGGCGGTTTTTTTGATGTATCCCCCCCTGCGTCAGCATGACCAAGTAGTTGTCATCGCTAAATTCCTCCACGGGCACCATAGAGGTGACCCGTTCCTCCCGGCTGATGGGCAACAGTTGAACAATGGCTGTGCCTCGGGCCGTGCGGCTGGCTTCGGGGATTTGGTAGCCCCGCACCGCGTAGGTGACGCCACGATTGCTAAAGAACAAGATGGTGTCATGGCTGCGGCAGGCAAAGAATTGCTCCACCGCGTCATCTTCTTTTACCTTGCCGCCCTTTTGACCGCCGGTGCCCCGCCCTTGCAGCTTAAATTCCTCAATGCTGATCCGCTTGATGTAGCCTTGTTCGGTCAAAAACACCACCATCTCTCGGTTTTCGATCAGGTCGATGGTGTTCAGTTCCGAATCATCAGTGCACAGTTGGGAGCGGCGCGGACTGCCAAAGCGGGTGCGGATCTCTTGCAATTCGGTGGTAACGATCTCCAACACCCGTTCCCGGCGGGCCAGGATATCGCGGAGATCTGTGATGCGGGCCATCAGATCCTCGTGCTCTGCCTGGATCTTTTCAGCTTCTAACGCAGTGAGGCGGCGCAATTGCATCTGCAAAATGCCATCTGCCTGGGGATGAGAAAGGCCAAACTCCGTCATCAACCCTTCCCGAGCACTGGTGGTATCGGCAGCAGCTCGGATCAGGGCGATGATTTGATCCAAGTTGCCCAAGGCCAACAAAAAGCCCTGCAACAGGTGATCTCGTTCCTCACACTTTTGCAACTCGTAGCGGGTGCGCCGCTCGATCACCTCTTCGCGGAACTCCAGGAACACCTGCAAGGCATCTCGCAGGGTCAACATCCGAGGCTCACCATCCACGATGGCCAGCATATTGACCCCAAAGTTGGTCTGAACGGGAGTCTGTTTGTAGAGATTATTCAACACCACTTGAGGTTGGGCGTCCCGCTTCAGCTCGATCACCACCCGCATTCCATCCCGGTCGCTTTCGTCCCGGATATCGGAGATGCCATCCAGCCGCTTGTCGTTGACCATCTCGGCGATCTTTTCGATCAGAGCGGCCTTGTTGGTCTGATAGGGCAGCTCGGTGATGATGATGGCATCACGGCTGGGGCGACCTCGTTGGTCAATTGTCTCAATCGTCGCCACCCCCCGCATGATCACGGAGCCGCGTCCAGTGGTGTAGGCTTCTCGGATCCCGGCTTGGCCCATGATCAAGCCTCCCGTAGGAAAGTCGGGGGCAGGGATGTACTGCATCAGCTCCAGACTGCTCAGGTCAGGATTTTCGATCAGGGCAATCATGCCATCGCAGACTTCCGTCAGATTGTGGGGCGGGATATTGGTGGCCATTCCCACCGCAATACCAGAGGATCCATTCAGTAATAACTGGGGCATCCGGGCGGGCAGCACCAGGGGTTCTTGCTGGGATCCATCGTAGTTGTCGCCATAATCAACGGTATTGGCGTCGATATCCTGTAACAGAGCTGCCTGACAAAAGGCGGTCAGCCGGGACTCGGTGTATCGCATGGCCGCCGGTGGATCGTTATCGACGGAGCCAAAGTTGCCGTGGCCGTCCACCAGGCGTTCTCGCATCGAAAAGGTTTGGGCCATCCGCACCAAAGCGTCATAAACCGCCTGATCGCCGTGGGGATGATATTTACCGATCACATCCCCCACCACACGGGCACATTTGCGGAACGGGCGGTCAAAACTCAGACCCAACTCATGCATCGCAAACAGGATCCGCCGGTGAACTGGCTTGAGACCGTCCCGAGCATCTGGCAAAGCCCGCCCTACGATCACGCTCATGGCGTATTCGAGATAGGACTGGGACATTTCGAGCTGTAGGTCGGTGGGGATGATCCGTACCGACGGGTCAAATTCGGGCATGGTAAAAAGTGCTCAGATGGCCTTTACCAGTTTACCATTGCCGCCTTTTGGCCCCCGCCCATGTGCTCCAGTGCTCCTGGGCAGATGACTTTTCTACTATCGGGCAGTTTAGACAAAGGGCTTGAGCCCCTTGTTTGGGGTTGGTAGCTTTATGAGGCCGAATGCTAGTAAATTTGCCCTGCCCAGGGTCTGAACCTGCCTCTACTAGAACATTAGGTCTTGAGGGGCCACCAATCCACTTTGCTGCGGGTGGAACTGTAGACCTCACTGAGTTGATCGGGATCGATAACGCGAATTTCATCTTCCCCTAGCTCCGCATCCTGTGAGGTCTGGATCACCTTGGCCTGACGTAATCCTTTCAGCACCTGCTCAACGGTGCGTTGGTTGAGCTGACTGGCGCGGGCGATCAGATCCACACTGAGGTCAAAGGTATAGAAGCCATCAGAACCGGGCTGGTTGCCCAGGGATCCCTCTTGGTAGACCAGGGCTTCCAGGATCGATGCCACCGCCTGGGGAGGATAGCTGCTGCAATTGAGCAGGTGATATTGAAACTTTTCTCGCAGCTCGAACAGCATGTCATAGCGCTGTTGAAAGACCTCGTGGGAGTGATAAAGGGAATGGATCCCTTCGATCGGGATCCCGAGGACGGTGGTGGTTTTGTAGGCTTCCACCACACTGGGAAACATCCGGGTGATGGATCCATGAGCTAAGGGCAGATTACGCATACCAAAACAACTGCCGGGATAGGTGATGGTGATCACCCGATCCAGCGGCGCGCTCCGAACGGTGATTGGGCCTCCCGAGAGGGCAATGTAGAGCACCTTGAGGGGATGATTGACCTGAAAGGCGGTAAAAATCGTTCGGTTAGAAAAAAATCGCTGGGGGCTGAGCTGATCGAGATTGAGAGCGGCATTCAACGCTGTGAGATCGAATCCCCGGAAGAGAAAGTTATGGCCGATCAACTGAGACTGCCAGTTCTGGGTGTCGGGCTCAAGCGGGGAGACAGGTGCAGCCATGAGAACACATCAAACAAAGGTGTACAGGATCTGCCACAGATTCAGTTTGGAATCCGCTGCGATTCCCTTTTATTTTGTACTCGATTGCGGGTTGCTGCTGATCCTAGAGCGGTAGGATAGGCTGCCCCCTGATGCCATCTAATTCCAGTTGATTCCAGTTGATTCCAGTTGACAGGGATCCCTCAATTGAGGTGATGATTCGCTGATCGTCAAGAGTAAACCTGTGTCGCAAAGTCGTAACGCTCCGTTACAAGAACCGTTAAACTGAGTAAATTAGCAGTGCACACCACACAGTCAATCCCCATTCCGAGCTTGATAGCCTGATCCCTGTCTCACCGCTCTCCCCGTTTGCTCCTCCTTAGGAGGGCTGTGGCAGATTCGGTATGTTTAGGGATATTGAGGCCCACTCTCTCAGAGGGAGATTGCATTCAGGAGGGTATTTGTGTCCAAGTTTTTACTCGTCGGCTCCACCGAACCCTACAGCGGTAAATCTGCGGCCACACTAGGTTTAGCGAGCCATCTGCAACAACAGGGTTTTAAGGTTGCCTATGGCAAACCCATTGGCCAGTGTGCCCATGACGACTGCATGATCGGAGGCCCGGATCCCGATCTGGATTTTATCGCCGACTCTTTGGGCTTGACCTTGGCCGATCAGCCCCCCAGCATTTTACAGCTCGACCAAGATGCCCTGTTGACCCAAATGACGCAGCCCCGACAGGTGGATTATTTGGAACCATTGCGTCAGTTTGGTCGCGCCACACCTGCTGATTTGGTGGTGTTGGAGGGGCCGGGGGATTTGCGAGAAGGCCAGCTGTTTGGCCTATCGTTGGGAGAAGTGGCCAGCGGATTGGATGCTCAAGTTTTGCTGATCGGTCGCTATCACGCCACTGGCATTGTGGATGGCCTGTTGAGTGCCCATCAACTGCTGGGAGATCGACTGGCGGGGGTGCTGATCAATGATGTGTCTCCTCAAGAGATGGCTCAAGCTGAATCGGTGGTGCGGCCTTTTTTGGAATCCCGAGGGATCCAAGTTTTGGGGATCCTGCCTTCCAACCGCATCCTTCGCAGTATCAGCGTCGGAGAGTTGGCCCGCCAACTGGAGGCTGAGATCCTCTGCTGTGAGGATCGACTGGACTTGATGGTGGCAGACTTTGCCATTGGGGCCATGAACGTCAATGCTGCCCTGAAATACTTCCGTAAATCCGACCACAAAGCCGTGATCACAGGGGGAGATCGTACCGACATTCAGTTGGCAGCGCTGGAAACCTCCACCCTATGCTTGATCTTGACTGGACGGTTGCCGCTGGATGAACGGATCCGCTCTCGTGCCGAAGAACTAGAGGTGCCTATCCTCTCGGTGGATCTGGACACTTTCACAACTATTGAGCGGATTGAGCGGGTTTTTGGCCAGGTCAGGCTGCATGAAACCGCCAAAGTGCGCTGCATTCAGGAACTAATGTCAAAGAACTTTGATTTTTCCAGGTTATACGGCCAATTAGCATTGACACCACATCTGGTGCCTAGTGCCTAAACTCTAGGCGGTTATGGCCTTTGTCTAGTGTTTTTTGGAGCTAAATCAGTAATGAGACACTGTAGGTAGTGATTGGCTTTTCCTGATTGAAAATACCTGGTTATCGCTAGTGTTTGACCAGCTCTTGAATGCCTGAAAAACTATGCCCAAAGCCGCAAATCAAAAGGGATCCCTTGGCCCATTTCCGAAATTCAGCTTGTAATATGAATTTATTCATCACCTCAACACACCACTCCTCCCCCAGTTCTCTGGGGGTTTTTTTGCCTTCAGGTCAGTAAACGTCAGCAAAAAACATCAGTAAACCAGAGGATGATTGAGCGTAGGGATCCCGAAACATTACCAAGACTGTAAGTGAGAGAGAGCAAGTGAGTTGTTATGTGACAGAAATGAACTACTGAGCAGGGTGGGCTTGCCAAGTAGCAAGGTTGATGGGGTCAATGGTTGATGGGGTCAATGCAGCTAGACCAGCCTGAATCTGTCTATCTCAGGAGATGGGTTTGATATGATGGCTAATTGCACTGTTGGTTCTATCCCTGCGCCCTTCGTTTATGAAAAATCCTTCTCTCAACGAATACACCCGTGATCGTCGAGCCTCCATCGTTCCTTCCAAAAGTAGCGTCTCCATTCTGGATTGGCTGCGCCAACAGGGACGTTTGATCGAAGAGGTGGTGGTTGCCACCGAGACGACAGTTGATGAAGACATCGAGGATATCGATGAACTGATTGGGGATGATGGCTACGACGATGACGACTACGAGGATTGATCCTCATTCAGCGTTAACGGTATTCAGCGTTAACAGTGCATCAGGGCACTTAACATCTCCAAGAGCTTCAGCCATACCGCCTCCCTGGCCCATTCGGGATCCACCTCTGCCTTCCTCAACCCCCGCAAAGCGCCGAGCGGATCCTGACTACGATCTCGTCAATTCCCTAATCCTGACAGGAGTAAAATAAGGGTCACAAAACGCTACTTTGGTCGCGGCGTTCACTCTTTTTTGAATCCCATGACGTCTCAAACCCTTGAAGAAGAACGGATCCAGCACAAACGTCTCTGGATGGCGGCCATCAAGCCACCGATGTATAGCGTCGCTATCATGCCCATTTGGGTGGGATCTGCCTTGGCCTATCATCTCCAGGGATCCTGGGATGGTCTGATTGGGGGCCTTTTTGTGGTGTCGGCCATCTGTGTGTTGGCCTGGACGAATATCAGCAATGACGTGTTTGATGCTGCCACGGGCATTGACCAGAATAAACACCATTCCCTCGTCAACCTGACCCAAAAGCCACGATTGGTATTTTGGGTGGGCAATGCCTTTTTGCTGGCCGGACTGTTGGGGGTGGGCTGGATCACTTGGTATCAGCAGGATCCCACTGTGCTGCTGCTGGTTTTGGCCTGCTGTGCCTTGGGCTATGTCTACCAGGGGCCTCCCTTTCGCTGGGGTTATCAGGGTTGGGGTGAGGTGCTGTGTTTTTGGGCTTTTGGCCCGCTGGGGATCTCGGCTGGTTTTTATAGCCAGGTCGGGAGTTGGGATCCCTTGTGGTCTCAGCCTGGGGCTTGGGCGGGCACAACCTTGGGGGTCGGTCTGGTCACCAGTTTGATCTTGTTTTGCTCCCACTTTCATCAGGTTAGCGACGATCAAGCGGCTGGCAAACGCTCCCCCGTGGTGAGGCTGGGCACCCTGCGATCAGCTCAGTTGATCCCCTGGCTCTGCGGGATCCCGTTGGTGATTCCGGTGTTGGGAAGTCTGACGGGCTCCCTGCCATTCTGGACAATGCTGAGCTGGCTCGGACTGCCCTCAGGGATCCAATTGTCCCGGCTGCTGTTGCGCCACCATAACCAGCCCGATCAGATCAGCCACTCCAAGTTCATGGCGGTCTCAATGCATGTTTGGTATTGTCTCTTCTTAGGCTTGGGCTTGGTGCTCTGATCCACGAGTTCCTCCCTTTGTCCAGCAGGGATCCGGCAGAGGTAAAACCATCAGTGCAAAAAGTGTCGAAGCCCAGTGTGCAGCATCGCCAACTGATGTCGATTGGCCACATCGGTTGAGTCTTGATCCCGTAAGCTGCCACCTGGCTGAATGATAGCTGCGATGCCTGCGGCGGCCATCAGCTCAACGCTGTCCCCAAACGGGAAGAAGCCATCGCTGGCTAAAACCGCCCCGCGCGCCTTTTCTCCCGCCTGCTCAAGGGCAATCTTGACGGATCCCACCCGATTCATCTGTCCGGCCCCAATCCCTAAGGTCTGGTGATGGTGGCTGATGACGATGGCATTAGATTTGACATGCTTGCAAACTCTCCAAGCAAAGGCCAGTTCGGACTGTTCCTCTGGGCTGGGGATCCGCTCCGTCACCGCTGTCCAAGCCGAGGGATCCGACGGGTGATCATCCGCCTGTTGGGCCAGGATCCCGCCCGCAATCGGTCGCAACGAGAGGGCTGGGCCGACGCATAGATCCGCCAACGTCAAAACCCGCAGATTCTTTTTGGTCTGGAGGATCTCAGCAGCAGCAGCATCCAACCCTGGGGCCACCACACATTCCAAAAAGGTCTGGGTCAGTTGGGTGGCCGTTGCCGCATCAAGGGGCTGGGTCAGGGCCACAATGCCGCCAAACGCTGAAACCGAGTCAGCCGCCAAAGCTCGCTCATAAGCCTGAGCCAGGGTTTCCCCCAACGCCACCCCGCAGGGGTTGGTATGCTTGATCACCACCGCAGCAGCCTGCTGTCCGGCCACAAATTCTGCCGCAATGGCCCGTGCCGCCTCCAGATCCACCAAGTTATTAAAGCTCAGCTCTTTGCCTTGCCACTGCACCGCACTGCTCCAGCCCTGCTCCACTCCGGGATCCCGATACCAGCGGGCGGCCTGATGGGGATTTTCGCCATAGCGCAGGGTCTGCTTAGGGATCCCGTGTACCGTCAGGCGATCTGGCAACGGGCTAGGGGCAGCAGGGGCATGGGTGTCAGGATCCGGCTGAGCATCGAGATAGGCGGCGATGGCTCGGTCATAGTCGAGGATGCGGCTGAAGGCTTGGCGGGAGCACTGCCAGCGAAAACTGAGGCGCGGGCTGGAGTGGCTGGCCAATTCCTGCAAATAAGGTTGATATTGGCTCGGATCTGTCAGGACAGTGACATGGGCATAATTCTTGGCAGCAGCTCGCACCAGGGTGGGGCCGCCGATATCAATCTTTTCAATGGCCTCGGCCAAAGTCACACCGGGCTGAGCGACCGTTCGTTCAAAGGGATAGAGGTTGACCACCACCAACTCAATCGGCGGGATCCCTTGCTGGGCCAGATCAATCCGGTCTTGTTCTAGATCCAGCTGGGCCAAGATGCCCCCATGCACACGGGGATGCAGGGTTTTGACCCGCCCACCCAACATCTCTGGCGCTCCCGTATGCTGCCCCACAGGCGTGACAGGGATCCCGGCCTCCTGAAGGGTGCGGGCGGTGCCACCACTGCTGATCAGGTCGAAACCATACTGCTTCACCAACTGGTGAGCTAGATCCACCACATCGGTTTTGTCAGACACACTGATCAGGGCTAACCGCGCCATTTCAACCTATGCCAATCTCTACGTTTGCTATCCTACGCCCGCACGGTCCCTAACGATAGGTCAGGGAAGGCCACCCTCATACATCTGGATTCGATTGATCTGAATTTGAGGTGTGACGTAGTGAGACAGCAAGGAACTCGTATCCCAGACAGGTATTTCAGACAACCATTTCACACAAGGGGGGCTTAATTGGAACTTGAGGCTTCTAGGGCCAAATCGAAGCTGACCGCCTGAGCATTAAAATCTCCACTCATGCCGTACACCACCCACTCCGCCAAGCGATTTCCCTCTTGATAGCGGACAATTCGGCCTCGCAATGGAATTAACTCCTCCTGGCTGACAAACTCACCATAGGGGCCCACATAGTCGGCTGGGTTGGGGGGCAAGTCCGCCTGACTCTGAATCTCAATCCGAAACACTTGGTTGTTGCCATTGACAAACGCGGTCAGATCTCCCTCTGCCGAGCGGCGATGCAGAGCTTGAACAACCTGGGATCCCCGCTCTACCGCCAGTCGCTCCATCATCGGGTCAGAAAGCTGCGAGACATCATCCCCCAACGCAATCGCCATCGCAGGTTGAGCCCCTAACATCATCAGCGCGGTGAGCAAGAGCAGGCCAAACCCTAACTGCCGGCTGACTTGGCAAAAAATGGCAGGGATCCCAATAGGTCGGCTCCAGCTCCTGGTGATAGGGCAGGCCAAGGTAGCTTTCAAGTCAAGTAACAGGGTAGAAATCATTGCTTAGTCCTCTGATGAATCGTTCTCAGGTTTGATCTTTTCCTAATTAAATATCCCAGAATTAAATTTCCCAGATTTAACTGGATCCCCGGTCATCAACCCAACGGGGCAAAGCCAATCCGCCCTTGATCAGAGTCAAACAGAACGTCGGACTTGAAGAATAGGGGCAGGCCCAATAGCTGAACATTATTGGTGGAATCCACAAAGATGCGATCGAGGCCAGGGGTAACGGGGAAAGTGACATTGACCTGATAGATAAACGCTCCCGGCAATGTCGCTTGAAATGAGGATCCCGGTGGCAAGGTGCGGATCAAAAAGGTTGGCCCGCCCAAGAGGGGGGAGTTAATAAAGTTATCGGATGAACCTGAATCAAAAACAGTACGTCCCGGTGGTGAGTTGAGCAGTTGTTCACCGTCTACAGAGATGGCATAACTGACCTGGAGGGATCCATCATCCCAAATGCGCGTGCCATCGGAAAAGCTGGTGCCATTGCCAGCCGGGGCTAGATTCAGAATGCCAAATCCAGCGGTATTGCTCGGGGTCAACCCCGCAGTAAAAGTGCCTTGGCTCGATTGGAATCCACCCGTGCGGATGATGTAACCGGAGCCAAAATTACCGGGCAGTCGGGTCAAGGGGTTGAAAATATCAACATTGGCGGTGCGGGCTGCTAAAGAGGTGCCCACAATGCCTGAAAAGGGTTGACCACTGTTGAACAGTCGGTCTGAGCACTGGTCTGCTCCGGGGGCACACCGAACTTGATCGATCAACTGAATTGCAACGGGTTCAGAAGATACAATGCCTCCCAGTGCCACAGGAGCACGGGCCACCACCCCGACAAACTGAGT
This sequence comes from Synechococcaceae cyanobacterium SM2_3_2, assembly GCA_012031565.1. Taxonomy (GTDB): domain Bacteria; phylum Cyanobacteriota; class Cyanobacteriia; order Thermostichales; family Thermostichaceae; genus JAAUUM01. The sequence continues at coordinate 5,204 of JAAUUM010000021.1, read as the reverse complement.
ATTGTCACCAAAAGTGACGACAGATGGGATCGAAGTCCGTTGCAACCCCTGGGTGCCCGCTGCGGAGGCCAACACCCGCAAGCCTGCGGATCCTGTGTCCAACAACAGTTCTGCCTCTTGTCCAGCTACCCCCAAAGAAAGGCCCAACAACTTCAAGCTACCCACATTTCGCACCGGTAATGCGACTGTTAGCGCATTGGGATCCGTTGGAATGATGGGCAATGGCAGGGAAGTTGTGGAGGTCTCGCTGCCACAAGCCACCAGCATCAGCAGGCAGAGCACGAGCGCTAGTCCTGGCAGGAAGTTCCGGCTGATGGCCCAGATACCTTGCTGCATGGCATCCAAGCAGTTGAGTAATCCTGTGAAAGGTTTGAACCCAGTTGGCATCCTGATTGGCATGATTGGTTGCACGTCCTCAAACACCTTTTCTGTCCAACACAAGAAAGTATGAAGGCAAATGACCACCCCAGCAGGGTGATTTCGAGCACTATTAGCTACGTGACCATCCTGATAGGCTCAGATCCTGTTTCTGGGGCAGCCTATATAAAGTCCATCAGCAGCATTTTCATTCTGTGCAAACTCTCACAATGGGGGCGGAGTCCAATCGCTTTTTGGTCAGCACTGCAAAGCAGCTTCGCCCTGCCCCAGACTGGATTCACCAGGGGATCCCCCCTCAACAACTGGTCTCTCGACTCAGCACTTTGATTGGCAGATAACTTTAGCAGACAGATAGGTAGGTAGAATGAGCCCCGAACTTTGACTCTTCGTTCAACGGGATCCACAGTGATCAATCCAGGTGATCAATCCAAGAGGCAGACAAGAGACATAATGGGAGACACAGACCGCCCATTATTTTGATCATGCGCGTTGAATTGCAGATTTTCCGTCAGTTGCCCCCTGCACCACCCGTCATGCAGTCCTTTTGGCTGGAGACGACACCGGGATCCACCATTCTGGACTGTCTGACCCAGATCAAGTGGGAACAGGATGGTGGCCTCGCCTTTCGGAAAAACTGTCGCAATGCCATTTGTGGTAGCTGTGCCATGCGGATCAATGGGCGGGCAGCTCTAGCCTGTCAACAGCATGTGGCAGAGGAGTTGCAGCCAGGGGATCGCATCACCATCACCCCCTTGGGCAATATGCCCGTCATGCGGGATCTGATCGTGGATATGGGATCCTTTTGGGACAATCTGGAACAGGTCAAGCCCTATGTGCAAGGAACCCAAACCAGCCGCCCCAAAAAGTCTGAATCCCTCCAATTCCCATCCGAGCGGGACAAACTGAATCAGACCAGCGGCTGCATTCTCTGTGGTGCTTGCTATTCCGATTGCAATGCCCGTGAGGTCAATCCTGACTTTGTCGGCCCCCATGCTTTAGCCAAGGCCAATCGCCTGCTGCTAGATTCTCGGGATCAGACTGATCAGGCCCGACTCAATCAACAGGATAGTTTGGCAGGGGTGTGGGGCTGCACCCGTTGTCTCAACTGCAATGTGGTCTGCCCGGTAGGGGTTGCGCCTCTCGACCAAATTACTGAAATCAAACAAAAGATCTTGGCCCGCTCTCAAAATCCCCTTATCGAGGTCAGTCGAGCCATCCGCCACCGCAAAACCTTGGTGGAATTAGTCCGCTCGGGGGGTTGGGTTGATGAGCGCAAATTTGGCCTGCAAGTGGTGGCTAATCAAGGGTTGGATCCCAAAGGGTTGCTCAGCTTGGTGCCGCTGGGGGCACGGATGCTGGGCCGGGGCAAGTTTCCTTTTCGCTTCAAAGCCTCAGAGGGCACATCTCAGGTGCGCAGGCTGATCGACGCTGTACGAGCTAAGAAACAGACGTCATCGGGATCCTATTGAAAGTCAGGCTGAAAATCAGGGATCCAAGGTCTGGGTCACCTGTTCAGGCGTGAGATTCAGCCGTTGAGCAATCTCGGATACAGATAACCCTAGTTCCGCCAAAATCGGCACCGCTGACAACTTCCCTCGCTGTTCGCCAATTTGGATCCCTTCCTGTTTACCCAACTGGATCCCTTCCTGTTTGCCCTCGTTGAGGGTCTCTTCTTTCCATTTCAGATAAGCAGGTGACAAGTTCATCATCAGCTCCCTTTCTTCCTCACGCTCGGCTTCTGTCTTTTCATCCAGCATAATCTTCCAGTTTCCCAATAGCTCTAACACCCGACTCCGGCTCGGATCCCCTGTCGGCAATCCAATCACCTCATCAATCGCTCGCTGCTGAAAGCCCTCCCGTCCCAAAAGTCGGATCCAGAGGGTTTCTCGTGTGCATGGCAACTGATGAATCACCACAATCGCCGCATTCAAACCAGCAGGCAAGTGATACATTCCCTGCTCACCCACCGCCCCAAATAAAGTCAGGATCCGCTCTGATGCTGTCGGCGTCAGGATCCAGAGGTATGGATCCGTTTGGGATCCCTGTCGTTGTTGTTTAGCTCGTATCATTAGGGCTTTAAGCAAGCACGATTGGATACTCTTTTCATCGACTGGATTACGAAATGGCTCGATTAAACAGGCGATCCGGGCCATCTGTCCCAGTAAGCCCAACTCACGGGGATGGGACAAGTCTCCGCTGGCCCGTTCGCTTGCGTGGGCATAGCCCGTAACCTGGGTCGGTTCAAAGTAGAGGTCAACAAAGCGGGGTTCATCGCTGACTTCCAGATTGGTCACTGCCCTGCCATAAGGCTCCAAAAACTCACTCAGCAGACTTTTGGCAAACTGATCATGGATGGTCACAAAGGCTCCTGTGTAGGCAAGTGAGCCTCTACTTTGACTGAAGCTCCTAGACTGACCTGTGATGACATGTCTTAGTCCACCTCTGAGCTGAGGGCCAGGGATCCCGTCTCTGGTTGACTTGCCTCGGATCCCAGGATGGCTCGTTGCGTATCGGCCCGAAACTGTTGCACGTTGACTCGGCCCAGCACCCCGATGGCGGCTAGCAAAATTAACACTTCAATCACAAAGGGAAATCCATAGGCCAACCGTGGGATCCCGAATAATAATCGCCCCAGATCCAGCAATGCGCCCCCCAAGAGGGTTGAGATCGCCTGGGCCATCGCCTGGGCTAAGCCCCACAGTCCGGTGAAAGTGCCCGAGGTACGGGGGGTGGTCAGATCCAACATCAAACTGATGGATCCACCCGTTGCCACCCCAATGGCCACCCCAAAGAACACTAAGGCCAACCGCAACAGATTGATATCCCCGCTAAAGCCTGTCGCCACCAAGCCCAGCAAAGAAGCAATCAAGAGCCCACAGCCCAAACGGGCCATAGGAATCTTTCCCCAACGGGGCACGAACACAAAGCCAGTCAGGCTGAGGCTGACCAAGCTGCCCAGACTCCAGTAGATATTGAGCAATGCACTACCAGAGGCATCCAACCCAAACACCTCGCGACCAAACGGCTCCAAAATGGGTTGCTGTAAAAACATCCCCAGAATCAGCAGCACCAAAAACCCAAAAAAGATGCCTGTCTGACGGCTGGCACTCACCACCCGCCAAGCCCGCCCCAATGTGACCCGATCCTCTCGCTCTGGCAGGGATCCCTGTGCCTGAACCCGCTCTTGAAACCGAGAGTATTGGGCCTCAATGCCCCAGGTGGCGATCACCACCAGCCCGAATACACAGGCGGGCACGATGCTAAACAGACGATTGATCGCATCCTGTAATGTGGAGGGATCCACCCCCCGCAGCAGACCGCTCCCGACTCCGGCCCCCAAGGCGATGCCTATGGTCAACATCGACCAGACAATGCCCACCAACTTGCCCCGGTTACTATCGTCAGAGATATCTACCAGTAAGGCAAAAAAAGGAGTGGAGGTGGAACTCACACACAGCCCATACACCGCAAAAGCTGCCGCCAAAAAAGCCACCCAAGCATAGCTCAGACCTGTCCAGCCCACCGCCTCAATGCTGGCATTCAGCCCCCAGACGATCTGCACGATGCCAAAGGATAGAGCAGTAAATAAACCCGTGCCAATCCAGACATAGGGGGTTCGATGAAAGCCCAATATCGGCCTCAGATCCGACAGTTGCCCAAACCAAACTCGCGATGGAGCCACCACCTGATACATGGCGATACTGCCCCCAACAAAAGTGGCTGGGATGGCCAAATCGTTGATCATAATTTGATTGAGGATCCCTAGCATCAAAATAGCCATGATGCCCAAGCTCATCTGCACTAATCCCAGACGAAACATGGCCAAGAGTGGCAATGTCGGCTTCCCGTCCACAGCTTGAGGAAGCTGCTGAGCAGTCGATTGTTGGGAAGAAAAATCAGGAGTCATGTCCATGTGGGTGAATCCAGGTGTGTGCAAAGAGGGACGAAAAGGGACTTTTACAGTGACTAGGCCACTCAGAGGTCGCCAGGATCCCCTTGATCTGCTGGCTTGACCATCCGTAGTGGCGGGGTAGACAAGCGCCTATTCAGCAAAATCACCGGCAGGATCCCCACCAACACAATAGCCAAAGCTGGAGCACCTGCTTCCGCCAGACGTTCATCGGAGGCCACCCGATAGGCCCGTGCCGCCAAGGTATCAAAATTGAAGGGACGCAAGACCAGTGTGGCGGGCAACTCCTTCATCACATCCACAAACACCAATAAGGCCGCCCCCAAAATCCCGTTCCAAACCAACGGCAGATGGATCCTTAACAGCGTCCGCAGGGATCCACTGCCCAAGCTGCGGGCAGCCTCATCTAGGTTTGGGGGCACCCGGATCAAGCTACTGTCAAAGGTTGCAAACGCCACCGCCAAAAATCGCACGAGATAGGCAAACAGAAGCGCCACCAGTGTCCCACTCAACAGCAGTCCAGTGGACTGGTTAAACCAGTGCCGCGACCAGCCATCAATCGTATTGTCCAGCCAGCCCAAGGGTTGCACCACTCCCGCTGCAATCACCAGCCCCGGCAAGGCATAGCCCAGGGATCCCAGCCGCACCATCGTCTGTAAACCCCTGGTCGATCCACTAGAGCCGCCATTTAACCGTTTCAGCCGCAATCCGTACAGCACCACCACCGCCACCGTTGCCGTCAACACCGCCGCCAACAGCGATACCGTCAGACTATTGCGGGCATAGTCCCAAAAACTGTCACTCCAGCTGGTCTGCACCTGTCGCCAGGTCATATAGATCAAAAATCGCCGCCGGGATCCCAAAACCCTAACAAGACTGGCAGACCACACAAAATCCTGGCCCCCCAGCCTCGCCA
>JAAUUM010000215.1 GCA_012031565.1 Synechococcaceae cyanobacterium SM2_3_2 | reverse complement strand
ACGAAGACACCCGACTCAGTGGCCACGGGCGTCCGAACCTCCCCCTCATCGGCCTTTGAGGCTCGAAACGGCTCTCCCCGTTCCAGATCCACCATCAACAGAGTGGGATGTCCCCCCGCCATGACCAACCGCTGTCGGTCAGAACAGAGCGCCACGCGATGAATGGATCCCACATTGAGGTCGATGGTTTTGCGGTGGCAGCCTGTCTCAGGATCCCAGAGCATGACCCAGCCTTCCCGCCCACCACTCACGAGCAGTCCGGGCACATAAGCCAGCGTATTGATCCCTTCTTGATGGCCCTGTAGGGTGTGTAAACATTGGTGGGTGTGGAGATCCCAGATTTTAATCAGCCCATCCAAGCTGGCGCTGTGGAGCCGGGATCCTGTAGAGTCGATCCCCAGCCCTGTGATCCGGCCCCGATGTCCAGACAGGGAAGTCACCGGTAGCCCAAAGTGTGATCCAGCCAGAGGGATCCCGGTCATCAGCTCCCGAAACCTCGCTTGCCCTTTTTAGGAGATTTTTTGGGTCGCGCTCTTTCTTTGGGTTTGGAGCTTGACCGACCCCGCCAACCGGGATCTGTGTTGCGGGCACCGCCGCCCCCCATGCCAGGAAAGCCACCGCCCAGTCCGGGGAAGCCGCCCCCCATACCGGGCAAGCCCCCGCCAGCCCCCATCATTTTCATCATGTCCCGCATCCGCTGAAAGTCGCTGACCAGCTTGCTGACATCTTCGAGTTTGTGCCCCGATCCAGCTGCCACCCGCCGCTTGCGACTGACACTGCGGGCTAACAGCTCGGGATCCCGGCGTTCTTGGCGGGTCATGGAGTTGATCATCGCTTCCGAAAAAGCCAGCTGATCTTGGCCTTTTTGCAGCTGATCATCGCTGAGCTTGCCCATCCCCGGCAGCATCTTCATCAAGCCCCCCAGGGATCCCAGCCGCTTGATCATCCGCATCTGCTTAAGAAAATCATTGAAGTCGAATTGGGCGGTCATCATCTTTTCCGCCATCGATGCCGCATCCGAGATGTCGATCTCTTCCTGCGCCTTCTCCACCAGGCTCAGCACATCCCCCATGCCCAAGATCCGGGAGGCCATCCGGTCGGGATAGAAGGGATCCAAGGCTTCCACCTTTTCCCCCACCCCCATAAATTTGATCGGTTGACCAGAGATTTGCCGAATAGAAAGGGCCGCCCCACCACGGGTATCCCCATCCAACTTGGTCAGCACAGCTCCAGTGATGCCCAAGCGGTCATGAAACGATTGGGTCAAGTTGGCGGCTTCCTGGCCGATCATGGCGTCCACCACCAATAGGATCTCGTGAGGGTTGACCTCCGCCTTGATCCGCTCCAGTTCGGCCATCATCTCCAGGTCGATTTGCAGTCGCCCCGCCGTATCGAGAATCACGTAGTCGTGCCCCTGTTCGCGGGCTTGCGCCACCCCCTGCTTGGCGATCTCCACCGGATCCGTTTTGCCCAGATCAAAGACCGGGATCCCGGTTTGCGTTCCCAATGTTTTCAGCTGATCGATAGCTGCGGGTCGATAGATATCCCCCGCCACCATGAGGGGATTGTGGCCATTCTTTTTTAGAAAGAGACCCAGCTTGGCACAGGTGGTGGTTTTGCCGCTGCCCTGCAAGCCCGCCATCAAAATGATCGTGGGATCCTGCGCTGCCTTGGCCAAGGGAGCATTGGATTCCCCCATCACCTTGACCAGCTCATCGTGAACGATTTTGATGAACTGCTGATCGGGGGAGACCCCCATGATCACGTTGGCCCCCAGCGCGGCCTGCCGCACCTCCTCCACAAACTCGCGCACCACCTTGAGGCTGACATCCGCCTCCAACAGGGCTCGCCGCACCTCTTTCAACGCTTCGGTGACATTGCCTTCAGTAATGCGATCCTGGCCTCGCAGGGATTTCCACGCAGACTCAAGGCGGTCAGAAAGGGCGTCAAACATCAGGGATCTGGTCTCAGCTTAAAAACAGCAGGCTTTCATGGTAACGCCCCGGTGATTTTGTCAGCTACTGGGCGGGCGACATCTCTCTCAATCCAATGTGCTGGCGATAAAAACCACGTCAGGATCCCATCGATCCTTGTATTTCTCCAAGAATTTCTCCAATATCGATCCCTTCTGTCGCACAGCATGGGGCTAGCTGTAGCCCCCCTTAAAAAGGTGAGAACCAGATTCAAACTTCCCCTTTTTAAAAGCAATTGAGAGTGAGAAGGATCCGCATCCATGCCTTGTCATAGACGATCAAAGAACAAGCGTACGCCCTAGTCCATGAGTAAAAGCAAGTTAACTATCGCCCCATGCCCAACTGCTGAGCTTTTTGGTAGACCTTGCCCTCGGTCAGCAGAGAGGGTGCCACCACCACTTCCACTTTTTGCATTTCCCTCAGGGTAGAGGCTCCAAGGGTGCTCATGCTGGTCTGCAATGCCCCCAACAGGTTGTGGGTGCCGTCATCAAGACGGGCTGGCCCGCGCAAGATCTCCTCCAGGGATCCCGTGGATCCCACTCGAATCCGGGTACCACGCGGCAATACAGGGCTGGGGGTAGCCATGCCCCAATGGAACCCTCGTCCCGGCGCTTCGGCAGCACGGGCAATCGGGGATCCGATCATCACCGCATCAGCTCCACAGGCGATGGATTTGCAAATATCCCCCCCGGTAACAAGACCACCATCCGCCACTATGGGCACATAAGTCCCCGTCTCATCCGCAAAGCGGTCGCGGGCAGCAGCACAATCCGCCACGGCAGTGGCTTGAGGCACCCCCACCCCCAACACCCCACGGGAGGTACAAGCAGCTCCGGGGCCAATCCCCACCATCACCATCACCACACCAGAGCGCATCAGCTCTAGAGCGACATCATGGGTGACGCAATTGCCCACTGCCACCGGGATGGGCAGATCTTGGCACAGGCGAGATAAATGCAGCGGCTGGATGCCATCGGGAGCCCGATGATGCAGCGAGACGACAGTGCCCTGCACCAAAAACAAATCGCCCCCGGCTTCTGCCACCAAAGGGCCATAGTCAACCGCCCGGGCCGGGGTAGAACTGGCGGCAGCGATGGCCCCACGCGCTTTGATCTCTTGGATCCTTTGTTTGATTAGATGAGGCTTGACCGGCTCCGTGTAGAGATGCTGCATCAGAGGGACAAAATCCTCTTTGCCCACACTGGCAATTTTGTCCAGAATGATATCGGGATCCTCATAGCGAGTCTGGATCCCTTCCAGATTGATCACCCCAAAAGCGCCCAGCTCTGACAGCAACACGGCCATTTTGACATCCATCACGCCATCCATGGCACTGGCGATGATCGGGATCTGCCGCTTCAGGGATCCCACCGTCCATGAGGTATCCACCAGGCTGGGATCCACCGTGCGCGCCCCCGGACACAGAGCAATCTCATCCAAGCCATAGGCCCGACGTACCGTTCTGCCGATCCCCAGTTGAATATCTGTCATGCCAAGCTCCCGCGCCTCATTGCCTTGCCCCAAGTGCTTTCACTGCCCCTCAAGAACGCCCGATCTTGGGCTCCAGTCTGATCAAATCTGCAATCCAGTCAAGTCTGAATTACAGTGATCAAGACCGAATCGATCCAGCCCCCGAATTAGTCCAGCCCCGAATTAGTCCAGCCCCGAATCAGTCCAGCACAGCTCAATTCGATCTGATGAGCGGATTGGGGTTGAGTAAGTCTTTTGATTGTAGCGGTTCACAGGGAACAACTTGTAACCGCAAAAGTGTATTTGCAAGGTCTCCGCCCGATAACTGAGCTGACAGGGGGTGAGGGAGAGCGGTGTCAAATTCTTAAAACGGGATCCCTGAGGTTTAGATCGGCTAACTTTTGCCCTCACGGTCGGCCTTTAGCAGAGTGGCCAAGCGTCGTCGCATTAGGATCCCAGGCTTATCGGTGGCCATGTGTTCTTCCCGTTGGATCTCTAACGGAACATCAAAGCCTGTACTCTCCAAGATGGCCTTATCTTCAAGGGTGACCTTCCGATCAAAAGCAATCACATCAGCAGCAGGAGCATCCGCCTCGCTATCGTTACGGAGGCAAAATTGTACTGTCTGGGATTGGTTGTCGCTGATGGGGGTTTGGCAGTTGACGATGATGTGGGTCATGCCATTGGGATAGTGAATCCGAATCACAGCCGTAAACGGAACAAACCATTCCTGTTCCACCGTGCGAGTGGTTTCAGCGCTGGCCATCTTGAGATTGGTTTGCTGCTCTGGCGGGTTGACCACCCCCAGTTGAGCCACCAGTTTTAGCCCCAGCTCGGTTTCTTGGACATCCATCTGGGAGGGAAGAGGATGGTCGGCACTGCCAAAGGTGGTGGTATGGACAAAGGTGGGATGGGCCAGATCGAACTCGTTTTCCATCACCCGCAGGCCAGCACAGTTCCACGTCTCATAAAACTCATGGATTTGGCGAAAGGAGGGATCCTCTGCTTCTGGGATTGCGGGAATCGGGAAGAGGGGATCTTGATCTGACAGGCAGACCCAGGCATAACCATAGCGGGCCTGACAGCGAAAGGACGGTACTTGATAGGTGCGAGGGATCATCTCGCGGGTAAGCTGAGGCACTTTGACACACTCGCCCGACCCAGCAAATTGCCACCCATGATAGGGGCACTGGATAGAACCCTCGATCACTTGGCCGAGGGAGAGCTGAGCTGTGCGGTGACAGCACCGATCCGCCAGGGCTTGGGGATCCCCCTCAGCATTGAGCCAGAGCACCAGGGGTTGACCCAGCAGGACAAACCGTTGTGGCTCTGTCACCAAACGGTCAAGGGGCATGACCGGATACCAAAACCGCCGAAAAAGAGCGTGCTGCATCACAAGCATGGCTGGCAGATCCTGAGTATGAGTCTCTCAACTTATTCTTAGCAGGTCTATTTGGCGAGCAATGGTGCTCCAAGCTACGGTCTAGTCAGTCCAGGCCTGATCAGGGTCTTGCCACTGGTTCTGGCCAGATGGGTCATTTTCAGATGGCTCATGTGCTGATCATTCCAGATAAACACGGAGTTCCTCCTCCAGGCTGGGCAAGCTGATTTCTCCCTGATTGAGGTGCTGAAGATCTTGAACCTGGGATTGCAAGGTAGCGATCCGTTCCTGCAAATAGGCTCGGATCCCGTCAGCGCCCAAACGAACACAGCTACGGCAGGCTTCCCCAAAAATCCGACCCTCATGGTCATAGACCACCGCCAGCATGGCCTGTTGACCGCGGGTGGCTGTGGGAGCAGATCGCTGACCACAGATTACACAAGGCACAGGGGTTTGAACCCCATAGATGCAGGGTTCCCAAGCGATCTTCACCTAGCGTTCTCCCCTCGCCTCCAAGGGGACAGATCCAGCTCCTGTGTCGATCATGGTGCGATAGGTGAGACTGGCTGCCACTTCAATCGATTTGGCCGCATCCCGAAAGTAAAAGCCGCATTCTTCGTCCGCCATGCTGGGATCCGGTTTTTCCAGCTTGGCCTTGGCCTGAACATTGCAGTACATCGCCAGACCCACCAAGACTTCCGACAGCCCATGCTGTTGCACCAGACGCTCCACATCAGCCAGGAGATCTTTGATCAGAGCATCTCCAATCGGTTCAGGCAAGCTACTCAGGTCGTGCATGGGGGATCCGGGAATGGCCTTCTAGGGTGGAGCAGTGAGTTGAATCAAGCGTGCTTCTCAGTGTCTACCCTAATGGACATTGAGACAGAGATCTAGAGGATGTATGGGAAGTTCAATCTCACCATTGAGCATCAATCTCACCATGCCCAGATAGACCCACGCTTCCCTCGTTGCCTCCAGTTGTTCGTAGTCTCGACTCAAGGGCCGGTTCATACTCAGCCAAGCAAATGTCCGCTCCACCAGCCACCGCACTGGCAACACCTTAAACCCGCTGCTCTGTCGGCGCACGATCTCTGAATCCAGCTCCTAGAGCTGAGCCACCTCCTCCACAGACATTCCCATCTATCCCTGCTCAGCCCACACTTTCGTCTCCTCTAGCTTGGCCCCACACAAATAGGCATTCGTTAATAACCACCCCGTTGCCTGCCGGTCTCGGATGTTAGCGGCTGTCACTATTAGACCTCTTGCACGAATCAACAAGAGGTTAAGGGCGGCAAGGTTAGCTCGTAGTTATGGATGCCAGCAATGACATTCAACCTCAGTTTCAATCTCTTCCTCCGATTGCGATAGCGACTGCCAAT
>JAAUUM010000214.1 GCA_012031565.1 Synechococcaceae cyanobacterium SM2_3_2 | reverse complement strand
GCGTCCTTGCCAAAAGTTTATTTCGCTATGGTTGTGACTTTCTGCGGCCTACCTTCTGCGACTTGTCCTTACGACCCTCTGAATTCAATCAGGCCTTACAACTTTTGTCCTTGTACTGAGGGGATCCGCCAGGTTCCAATGCAACCACTCCAACATAGAGAGCTTGGCATTGGGTTTAACTTTGGCCTGAATACCCGTTATCCGGCTACCCTCAAGGTTGTTCTAAACTCTGCGGAATGTGGCCGCCTATGACCGTAACCTCAGTTTTTGATGCTGTCCCGCGCCTGATTGCGAAATACTGCTGGAGCCGGGAGAGGGATCCCAAGTGCAGATATCTTGAGAAATGAACCCCACGCCCAGGATCCCGATCATCCTGCCTTGCCTGATATGAGCGATCCCCGTCTTAACCCGCCTTTGCCCGTCGTCGAATCTTCCTCAGATCAGGGATCCCGACGAGGGCGTCCGATTCAGTCGGGTCGCTATCCGGCCAAAGAACTGTGTAGCCAATGCGGATTGTGTGACACCTATCATGTGGCGGATGTCAAAGAAGCCTGTGCCTTTCTCCATCAACAGTTTGACAGCCTCGAACAACAGGTGCATGGGCGGTCGCGGGAGCAGCAGGCTACATCACCCCACAGCTCCCCCACCGACACCGATTACTTTGGCATCCATCAGGCCATGTACACCGCCCGTCGCCGCAACCCCATCGAGGGATCCCAGTGGACGGGTATCGTCAGCAGCATTGGCATGAAGGCGCTGGCAACGGGTCTGGTGGATGGTGTCATCTGTGTCCAAGCAGACGAGCACGATCGCTTTACCCCTCGCCCCATCTTGGCTCGTACCCCCGAACAGGTGTTGGCGGCACGGGTGAATAAACCCACCCTCTCCCCCAATCTGTCGGTATTGGAGGAAGTGGAAGCATCGGGCTGCAAGCGGCTGCTGGTGATTGGGGTAGGTTGCCAAATCCAGGCGCTGCGAGCCGTGGAGAAAAAGCTGGGGCTGGAAGAGCTGTATGTGTTGGGCACCCCCTGTGTGGATAATGTCTCTCGGGCCGGATTGCAAAAGTTTTTGGAAACCACCTCCCGTTCGCCTGAGACCGTGGTGCAGTACGAGTTTATGCAGGACTTTCGTATTCACTTTAAGCATGAAGATGGTTCAGTGGAGAAAGTGCCTTTCTTTGGCCTCAAGACCAATCAGCTCAAGGATGTCTTTGCCCCCTCTTGCCTCAGTTGTTTTGACTATGTTAATGGCTTGGCGGATTTGGTGGTGGGCTATATGGGATCCCCAATGGGCTGGCAGTGGCTGGTGGTGCGTAATGATCGCGGCCAAGCCCTGCTGGATCTGGTCATGGATGAGCTGGAGACGCAGCCGGTGATCTCGCAAGGGGATCGCCACTCAGCGGTACAGCAGGGGATCGCAGCCTACGATCAGGCCATGACTTTGCCGATGTGGGTGGCCCAAATGTTGGGGCTGGTGATCGAGCGGATCGGCCCCAAAGGGTTAGAGTATGGCCGCTTCTCCATCGACTCTCACTTCACCCGCAACTATCTCTATGTCAAGCGCAACCATCCCGAAAAGCTGCCCGAGCATGTGCCCGGTTTTGCCCAGAGAATTGTGGAACAATACCAACTGCCCCAGAGCTAAACCCCCTTCCGGTAGGGGTTCTGTTATTGTTAGTATCCTGAACCGAGTCATGGGTGTTGATGTGAGGATCCCTTGTTTGGGCTAGATTCCCCCCTTTGGCAGGATGGCTTCATTCTGTTTCTCAGCGTTGTGGTGCAGGCAACGCCGTTTTTGCTGCTGGGGGTGACTCTGTCCGGCCTGTTATCGGTGTTTGTGGATGAACAACAGTTGGCCCGCTTTCTGCCGGGGGGGCGTTGGCGCAGCTCCTTGATGGGGGGGGCGTTGGGCTTTTTATTCCCGGTTTGTGAGTGTGGCAACCTGCCTGTGGCGCGGCGATTGGTGATCAAAGGGATCCCCCCTCATGTGGCCTTGGCCTTTTTGTTATCAGCGCCAGTGTTTAATCCTGTGGTAATGGTGGCCACTTGGCTGGCCTTTCGCCACATGCCCGAGATGGTGATCTATCGGGTGGGACTTTCCTTTGTCATCGCAGTGATGATGGGTTGGATCTTCAGCTTTCAAAAAGATCTGACCCCCATGCTGAATCCGACGGTACTGCGGGATCGAGAAGCCCAGCAAGCCGCCCAAAGTGGATCCCCCCAGTCAAAGTTGCTCAAAGGGGGAACCTTCTTCTTGCCCGCCCCTAGCGCCATGTCCCCCACCGCTACAGTAGAACCCCTGCTGGCGGAACAGGTCTACCGCTCCGCTCTGGAAGAAGGGATCCCTCGGGGGGCGATGAGTTGGGGGCAGCGGTGGGGCTTGCTGTTGGATACCTGGGTGCGGGAGCTGCGGGAGTTGGGCAGCATCTTGATCTTGGGGGCAGCGGTGGCGGCGGTGTTGCAAACGGTCTTGCCTCGATCGCTGATGCTCGACTATGGCCAAGGGCCGCTGATCTCGATTGTGATGATGATGGTGTTGGCAGGCATCATCTCTATATGCTCAACGGTGGATGCTTTCTTTGCCTTGGCCTTTGCCGCCACCTTTACACCGGGATCCCTGTTGGCGTTTATGGTTTTTGGCCCAATGGTGGATTTGAAGGCGTTGGGGTTGATGATGACCCTGTTTCGCCCCAAAGCCATCGTCTACATTTTGCTGCTGACAGCTCAATTCACGTTGCTGGGATCCCTGGCTTTGAATCTGTACGGCTTGTGAGCTGGGATCCCGTCAAGTCCAGGTTATGAAATTAGGGAGATCTTATAGAGATCTGTTGAGACTACCTAATCAAATCGCTACACTAGATTGGCTTTCAAAGATACCGACCTGTACTTCTGTGGAAGACCCTGTAGAAGACCGATGGTGACGATGGAAGGGCAAAAGGAGTGAATTACTCAAAACTGCCATTACTCAAGATTACTACTACTCAAGACAGACATTTCCAGCCAATCCTTCATGTAAGTAGCTAGGTGCAATTAAACATAAAACGCTCCAGTGGGTAATGCCCAGCTTGACTGCGCGCCTCCATCCCGGTAATGACGCTCATGGCCAGGTCATATTCGTTGTCAAACATCTGGCCTGCAATTTCATGACTCTTCAGCTGCCGCCATTGGATTTCTATGGGGTTCATCTCTGAACAGTAGGGCGGTAAAAAGAATATGACTAGACCTTGCTCCTGCCATCGGGGCCACTGTTGCTGCACCAGGCGACTGGTATGAAGTGAGCCGTTGTCCTGAACTATCACGGTCATGCGACCACTCTGTTCTAAGGTTTGTGCAGCCTTCTGGGCCACCCAATCCATCACCTTAATATAGCTCTCCCCCTTAAAGCCCCCTTGAGAAAGGGCATACTCAAACCCCTCTCCCGGTTGCCACAGGCCCAAAATACTAATCCGATGGCCATGGCGAGTAGGGGTTTGCTCCATGCATTTCTGCTCTCCAATCAGACTGTAACTGTAGCTAACAGGACTCCAGAGACAAAATCCAGCTTCATCCAGATACTTGAGTTCAACAAGACCCTCTTGGGCTGCTAACACTAAGCTTTCTAAGTCGGCCTGCTTGAGAGCTTTCTGGAGGGGATCCTGCTTGCGCCGATGACTGTGCCGAGTCCGTTTCCAGCGATATCTTTTTTTTGAGCAGTCGTCGCAATCGGTCACTGCTCAAGTCCACTGAACGCTCTTGCTTGAGCTTTTGAGCTAGTTGTGAGCTGGTGTAAGTGCGGGGGTCTTGCTCCAAACACTCGCTGAGATAATCCAGATCTGCAGGCTGCCATTTGGGTTTGGCACCTCGTCCGGGAGCTTCCCACAGACCACCCAATCCATCGTTTTCCCAGCGTCGTAAGGTGGCTCTGACGGTATGTTGATGGCACTGAAAGATGGTAGCAATGGCTGGAACGTTCAGACCTTGGGCGTTTAACTGCAACATGTGCGCTCGGTCACGAGTCCGATAAGGAACGGTTGAAGCCTGACGCAGCTCGCTTAAGGTGCGCTCTTCTGGCTCGGTTAAGGTGATGCGTAAGGGAGCTGGCATGAAGGGGGCCTTGGGCTACCACTACATCTTATATTTGATTCCAACCAACTACTTATAAATGTTTTATTTGGTCACTGTAACGCTGGAATACTTGACTTGTCCCTAAAAACATTGATCTTGAAACGGGTAGCATTCTTCCGGATATCGTAGATGAGCCTGTAGAGAAGAATCGTTGGAGACACAACGGCTATAGCGAAACCGAGGTAGTTCCAGTCACAAGACTGGCTCAGCATTGGATCTGCGGCAGCGATGAATGGCACGACTTTCTCCTCTTGTCACCCAGAAGTAGTCATATGTCTCATTCTAACTCATCAGTAAAAATGAGTACCCACTCAATACTGCAGGCCTGTTTCCGAATCCTGGACTCCGTCAGTAACTGTTATTGAATTTACAGCGGTCTCGAAAACGTCTACGGGGGCAACACGTTGAGGGTTCGAATCCCTCCCTCTCAACGATGCTGGGAAGTCTCTGGGTTGTTCGGGAATGGATCCTTTTCTGCTCGGTGTAGTTGTTGCTGGCGACCTCACCTGACTTACCAAACTTCAGCAACTGTTTTTCAGCAGATCCAATCTTGCTGGTAATGGTCAGCTCCTCAATAGGGATCCGGCCCTGGAGGATCGATTCCCTCAGATCCCGGTAGAAGGCCATCGCCTTCTCTTCTGATTCCAGGAAGTAGAGCTTCATGAAATCCACAGGGAAGGTTTTTCCCCCGAGGTAGCGGTTCCGTTTCCTAATGATCCCTTTGATGGTGGTCTGGCCATTGGGCTGGATGATCACATAGCTTTTGGCTTTGGGCACGTACATGCCACAACCGTAGAGTCCTAACATAGCGCGGCAATCAATTGGGAATCGCTGTTCTATCCACAAGAAACTCAAGAGCCACGGATTCAGATGGTCACCAACCTCTAACGAATGGCAACGGCAACTGACCTCAAACCCGTTACTGGGGAAAGCACATTGCTGAGAATCTGGGGCGCATTAGGGATCCAAGCCAATAGATAGGCTCACGCATAGGGTGACGAGTTCAATCCCCACAATGGCAAGAATCTTCTGGCCCACCCTCGCCCAACTCCGACAGACCGCAGCAGAGCTAGGGATCCCCAATCCTGAAACCCTCCCCCGCAAGGAGCTTCTGCAAGCCATCATCCGCATTAAGAAAGCCCAGGTGAAACAGTCATGATGTATCGCCTTACTTTCACTAGCGGATTGGTGCTGCACATTGAGTCTCCTACAGTGGGATCCATCCAGTCTCTGTGGGCTGCATTTGGATCCCTGGAAGATATGACGCCAATGACAAGAGAACAAAAGGAGGTGAAGACGCTGTAAAGGATGCAGTAATGAGGAAACCTCAATGGTTTACGACTACAACCTGACGCGCCAAGCCGAGCAAGACATCAAAGATTCCCACTGGGATGCCATAGAACGCCAGCAATCCCGACTGGAAGAGTGGTACGAAAGCGAATACGGGGATCCCAATCAAGACGCAGATCCCTATGGCCCCTACCGCTACGCAGAGCGCGACTACTGACCTCATGCCCTCTCAGGGATCCTCGACACAGGGGATCCCTTTCTCTATATGCATCCGTGGGCTATCGTGTCCCGGCACCAAAAGGAGGATAAGGCTCTGCCCAGAGTGAAGTAGATCATCAAACCAATGGAACTAATCCTGACTCCCCAAGCAGCCACCTGGATCCTGGGTAAACCCGTCGAGCGAGTGGTGGAATGGGCCACCGCCATCTGGTGCAAACCCACCCACGGCAGAGCCAGCCTCATCCCCAAGCGCAAGTTCACCCTGGGATCCCTTGTCCAAACCCAGTCAGAGCATGGCTTCATCACCACCCGCTACTCCCCCAGAGTATTGGTGATCTGGGATCCCACCTCCCGCAACGGCTGGAGCCACATGACCTACATCGGCTACGACTCCCGCAGCACGGCAGAACGAGCACTGATCTGGATGGATGCCAGAGGGCATAAGGGATCCCTGCGCCCCGCCAAACGACTGAGAGATAGCTGCACCCAGGAGCTGAAACTTCCCAATCTTCCCTGGTCAATGGTGGAAAACCTGGTGTCAAAAGACCTGGGCCAGCCCATCATGCTCCAACCCCTGGAGATGGAGAACATTGCATAGG
>JAAUUM010000213.1 GCA_012031565.1 Synechococcaceae cyanobacterium SM2_3_2 | reverse complement strand
GCCCTCCGCGATGGCAGCCACGTCAAAGGCACAATCCTGCTCATCTGTCGCAAACGCTCAGGCAACTACAAAACCACCCGTGACGATCTCGCCTGGGAAATTCAAGAAGAAGTCGAAGCCCAAGTAAACGACCTCACCGGACTCAACCAACTCACCAAAGGCGACAACCGTGATGAAAATGTCTTTGAAGATGCGGATATTCAAATGGCAGGCTATGCCGCTGCCCTGCGGGTTCTCACTCGTTACTCAATCATTGACGGTCGTGACATGATCTCCGAGAGCCTCCGCCCCCGCACCAAAGGCGAAATCACTTTTGTTGATAGCCTGATCAGCTTTGCCGTCGATACCGCCAACCAATGCCTTGTCCCCCCAGGGATCCGAAAATCCTTCTGGGATAAACTCAGTGGAGCCGAACGCTTCTACCTCAAACTCCTCGACCTTGAAGCCCGTGGTTTACATACCCTCGACAACTACCAAAACTTTGCCAAAGCCTTTAAGGTGCGAGATTTTCAAGCCTTCATGGCCAGCAAAAAAGCCAACCATGCCCAACTCAAAAGCGCAGTAGACTTTGGTCGTACCGAAATGAGTGAGGGATCCGAGTTTTATCAATCCGTCTTACGCGCCGTCCTCTACGCCATCATGGAACTGGTCAAAGACCTTGACTCCGACCTGGTGCTGACCCACCTCACCCACAATATCCCCAACTACTATAGCGACATCACCCAGCGAGAACTTGCCAAAGAATTGGCAGACTATCTCGCCATACAACTGCAAACCATCCGCCCCGAAGAAGCCAGCGCCGCCCGGATCCTGCGGGATCTCATAACTAATCAAAGGTTAGGTTAAACCTATGACAACCCTCAATCAAGCCCTAGAAATTATTCAGCAACTCCCTCATGATCAGCAAGAAATGCTGATTCAGATCCTGCAGCACCGTCTCCAAGACAACCGACGTAATGAAATCGCTGCTGATGCCGAAGTGAGCTTAGCAGAATATCACCGAGAAGAACTTCATCCTCAAACCGCTACAGAAATTATTCTCGCTCTACGCCAATCTCTGCAAGATCCACAGCTATGAGATCACTAGTTTTGACCCCTAAGTTTAGCCGAGCCTTCCGCAAATTTGTCAAGCGAAATAGCGATCTACAAAATCGTATCGAGGCTAGTCTCATCCAAATGGAACAAGATATCTTTGCCCCAACTCTAGGTACTCATAAACTCAGTGGCAAATTAGAGGGATTACAGTCCTGCTCTTGTGGGTATGATTGCCGAATCATCTTTGCCATAGAACAAGATCCTAAAACTGAGTAAGAGGTCATTATCCTACTCGATATTGGAAGCCATGAGGAAGTTTATTAAAACGACTGTGGTTATAAAAAAATGACTCTTCATCGTTTTCCTCACGCCGCCAACGCCTTGACCAAGCCTTCTTGAGTGAAAAGCTCAACGGGGCAAAATCCTACAAACGGATTGCAGGCTATTTTCGTAGCTCTATCTTCGAGTTGGTCGGAGAAGAAATCAGTGGGATCCCCCAGGTACAGATTGTCTGCAATAGTGAACTGGATGTTGCCGATATAGCCATCTCCAAACACGCCCGAGAAACCGCCCTCAAAGAACGCTGGAACGAGGTCAGTCCAGGCATTGAAGCCCTACTTAATCGACCCCGATACCAGAAACTCTATGAACTCCTCAGCAGTGGTCGAGTCGAGATCCGAGTTGTTCCCAAAGAGCAGATATTTGTGCATGGTAAAGCTGGGGTGATCGAAGCCAATGACGGATCGAAAACTTGCTTCTTGGGATCCATCAACGAAACTAAAAGCGCCTTTGCCCACAACTACGAAATTCTTTGGGAAGATCCCTCACCCGAAGGAGTCGCCTGGGTCGAGGAAGAATTTGCAGCCCTCTGGCACAATGCCTACCCCTTACCCGAAGCCATCATCCAAGAAATCCAACGGATCGCCCATCGAGTCGAGGTCCACTTTGATACCCTCAGACCCCATGAGATACCTGCCGCCGCCTTAGCCGAAAGCCCCATCTACCGTGCTGGAGAACAGCTTCAACCTTGGCAACGATCTTTCGTCACATTGTTTTTGCAACATCGCGAAACCTACGGCAAAGCTAGATTGCTCCTGGCTGATGAAGTCGGGGTAGGCAAAACCCTTTCCCTGGCCGCCAGTGGCATGGTCTCAGCCCTCCTCGACGACGGCCCCGTATTGATTCTCTGTCCTTCCACCCTTACCTTGCAGTGGCAAGTGGAACTCGCTGACAAACTGGGGATCCCGAGTGCCGCATGGATCTCTAATAAAAAAGTCTGGCAAGATTCTAAAGGTCACCTCATCCGCACTCGTGGAGCTGAAGACATTACTCGTTGCCCGTTTCAGATTGCCATTGTCTCCACGGGTTTAATCATCCATGACTCCACTGAACGCCAATATCTCCTTGAGCGAAAATTTGGCACCGTGATCCTAGATGAAGCCCACAAAGCCAGACGACGCGGGGGACTAGGGCAAAACAAAGAAGAACCCAACAACCTACTTAAATTCATGTTGGAAATAGCCCCTCGCACCAAAAATCTCCTGCTGGGGACAGCCACCCCCATCCAAACCCAAGTATCAGAACTGTGGGATCTCTTAAGGATCCTTAACGCTGGAGAAGAATTTGTCTTAGGCAGAGAATTATTTGGCTTCTGGAGTAAATGGGATCTTGCCCTACCTGTAGTTAAGGGAGAACAAACCCCTGTTGATGAAAAGGAAGCCTGGGAATGGATCCGAAATCCCTTACCCCCTGCCAGTGAAGACACCCTTTTTGCCACACTACGTCTTCAACTGGGACTATCCGATCAAACATTTTTCACCAACTATGGGTTCGGTTCTTTAGGCTTCTTAGAACAACAAACCCTCAGTCAAGCCCTGGATCCCAGATTTTTGCAAGAGCACAACCCCATCGTTCGCCATACCGTTCTTCGCCGTCGTCAAACCCTCGAAGAAGCTGGACTCTTACAAAAAATTGCAGTAGAAATCCATCCTCAACTGAATGCACCACCCAACACTTATGGAATGGTTGACTTTAGAGGATTAGGACTCCTGACCAACCACCCATTTGATCTTGCTTACGAAGCCGCAGAAGCCTTTACCACTGCCCTGCAAAAACGTACCCAAGGCAGCGGGATTCATGAAAACATTACTGCTGCAACGCATCTGTTCTAGTTTTGCCTCAGGCCGACTAACCGCTCAAAAATTACTCCGGCGAGAAGCCCTAGAAGATGAAGAACGCCCCAAACTAGTAGATGAAGCACTTGACGAACTGACCGTTGAAGAAGCCGACTATCTCCATACCATTGTGGAAGAGCTATCTCGTCCCGAAGCGCGGGATCCGAAACTCTCAGCCGTTCGTTACTTCCTCACTGAACATCAGACAGAAGGTAAAACCTGGTTAGAGCATGGTTGTATTGTTTTTAGCCAGTATTACGATACCGCTTATTCTATTGGTATCGGGCTAGCCAAAACCTTACCCACCATACCTGTGGCTGTCTATGCAGGAGCGGGTAAGAGTGGAGTCTTTCGAGGCGAGGATTTCGCCAGAGTGGAAAGGGACGACATCAAAAGTGCCGTTAAGCGTCGTGAAATCAAATTGGTCATTGCCACCGATGCGGCATGCGAAGGGCTAAATCTGCAAACCCTAGGTACCTTAATCAATGTGGATCTTCCCTGGAATCCATCCCGTTTAGAACAGCGCTTAGGACGAATAAAGCGGTTTGGACAATCCAGACTTGTTGTAGACATGCTGAATCTGGTTTACCACAACACTCAAGACGAAGAAGTTTACCGAGTTCTCTCCCAACGGATGAAAGATCGCTATGACATCTTTGGTGGACTACCCGATACGATTGAGGACGATTGGATCGAGAACGTTGAAAAACTGGAAAACATGATGGATGAGTACATTCATTTACGCCAACAAGCTCGTAACGTCTTTGAGATACGTTACCAGGAAACCCTTAATCCCGATAAAGACCGATGGGAATTATGTACTCAAGTACTTGCCCGACAAGACATTGTGAACCAACTCTCACGCCCGTGGTAGGTATCATTGATTCTAAATCAAACGATAGTGTGGCACTTTAGACATTGAGGGAGTCAAAGGAGAGCTTTGCTGTTAGGATCCAGTCCACCACTTGGTCACTGGTCACACCCAGGATCCTATAGTGGGCGGCTACCCCCAATCGCTGACAGTAGGGCTTGCCGTTGTGGTTGATTTCATGAGCCATATGCTGGACGAGGTGTGAGCTGACGATGCCGTTCTTCGTTCCGGTCACAGAATCTCGTTTTGCCAGGAACCGTTTCAAGTCAGTGGAGCAGAACCCATAGGTCAGTTTGAAGCAATCTCTACCTTAGTGGTCAATGATCAGATCCAAGATACTTTCCGCCAAGTCCGCTAATGCCTGGATGGATGCTGGGTTCTTGGGATAGGGATCCATTTGCTCTGAGAACTTCCGATAGGTTTGGGTGCAGGTGCAGAATTCGTCCAAACTCAAGTAACGTCCTATTTTATCCATGTTGGGATCTCTGCCCCCAATCTTGTTCATTTTTAGCCAAACCACAGCCATGTGAGACTATGGACAACATGTTTGTGATTATTTTGTCCGGATCCTATCAGTGACCCGCTTTCGCCACGACCGTTTCGCCAAATCTTTCCTGGCTGACCTATTGGAACCGCTAGGCCAGGTAGAAGTCAGCTGGGAAGTTACCGATGAAACCCGTGAGATCGATGTGTATTTCACTCCCGCCCTGAACCAGGATCTGCAGCCCCTGGGATTACTGGGTCGCATGGTCACATCTCCTTACCTACTAGAACCCTTCCGCAATCCGGTTGACCGAGACGGGATCCGTTCCTGTATTGCCAAACAATTTGTGATTTACAGCGAACTGCAACGCCAAGCCAAATCTGGTGATTCCCCACCTCAGATCCCATTCTTGTGGATCCTCACTCCCACTGCATCCCAGGAGATCCTGACCGACTGCGGCGGCTCCCTCAACCTTGAGGGCTGGATGGAAGGAATCTACTTTCTACCCCAACTTCTGAGAACCGCCCTGGTTGTCATCCACCAACTCCCTGTCCGACCAGTTACCCTTGGTTACGGTTGCTGGGACGAGATAGAGTGCAGCGGCAAGCTATCCAAGAGTTAACAGATCTGCCATCAGAGGATCCAGTGGGTCAAAATTTACTCAGAAGGCTTTACAGCCTCAAGATCGCACTGTCTACCGAACTGGATCTCTTGGAAGAAGAAAGGGAGTTTCTCATGAACCTATCACCCGCTTACCTCAAATGGGAAGAAGAAACCCTGGAAAAAGGCAAGCTAGAAGGCGAGATCAAAGGAAGCGAGGCGGAGGCTCTGTCTTACACCCTGCGTCTGCTCAACCGACGTCTCGGTTCCATTGCCCCTAGTCTTCAGAATAAGATTCAGCAACTCTCCAAGAATGAACTCGAAAGTCTGGGGGAAGCCCTGTTGGATTTTTCGACAGAGGCTAATCTGATCTCTTGGCTTGCAAGCCGAACCTAAGCAGGTAATTCCCAAGGTAAAAAGCAGGAATTTTTTTAGATAGACTTACGCCAAAGAGATCAGCTTTTCGATGGCAAAGAACCAGTGATGGCTCACTGCCCTGATTCAACCAGCTCACTTCCTAAAATCGATGTAAACCGGAATTTGGGTATGAGCTGGGTATGAATTTCTTCATGAGTTGCCATAACCTATTGTCAGCAAAGGTTTTATATCTCGTTCTCTTTCCTTCACACGGAAGGGGTCACAAGTTCGAATCTTGTACCGCCCATATAACTCAAACCCTCTCATGGAGCGGGTTTCTTCTTTACCAGAAGCGCCTTTCAGCCTCTGTTCTCAGATCTAGGGAGAAGGGCAGGGTTTTGGGGAGTTTTGAGCCAGATTGACTATGAAATGACTATGATGATCATGGGGTTTTCGTCAATTCCATAGTCAAACTAGTAACTATCACCTGGTTGAAGAGCTACAGCGCCGGATCAAGGACAACTGTGACATCCTCCAGACACCGACCCTAGCGGGTACGGTCCTTGATTCCCAAGATCGCTCTTGAGGCTTCCTGCTTCATCGGGGTTCCCAGGCAACCATCCTCCACAGGCAGGATCACCGTCTGTCCAACGGCTACAAGTCCTCGCTGTTCCACGACTTGAGCAGCCGCA
>JAAUUM010000212.1 GCA_012031565.1 Synechococcaceae cyanobacterium SM2_3_2 | reverse complement strand
CGTGGGTATACCAAGACGTGACAAAGGTGGTGCCGGTCAGCCAGCCGCCCAAGGCCAAGAAGGCACAGGGGAAAAGCAACAGGCCCGACCAGCCCACAAAAACAAAACGATCCCGCTTCAGCCAGTCGTCGATGACGTCAAACGCCCCCCGCTGGTCTGCTAGCGATCTTCCGACTGCTACAGTCATTCCGTGTACTCCTAGCGTCTTAAAAATGATTGCATGGATGCAAATCGGACGAGACGGTTCAATCACCCATCAAAGGACTAACCGAACATTCCCAATCCTATAGAGTCTCTCCCTTGTTCCCCTACGCTAACGTTACGTTTGCTTCGAGTGGGTAAAGACTTGTAAATGCTTCTCATCGATTATAGAGGGATCCCAGAGGATGTCCCAACCTTCTGATAGGATTTCTCTCAGTTTTCCGCCTGTCCCACAACAGCCTTTTCTGTCTGATTCTGCTGGAGGGGTTCAGGCTACTGTTTAGATAAAATCAGCCTCTGCTGCGGCCCGCAGGATCCCCTGGACATCAAGACTGCCCTGGGATCCACCTAGATTGAGTTCCAAGCACTGATCGATCCTCAGTCCCACCAGTTGGGATCCCGGAGGCAGTTGCCATCGAGTCACCGCCTCCCCCTGAGTATTAAGAAGTGTTAAGCAATCTGAGGAGTCCAGGATGGCGAAGCCGGAGGGAAAGCCAACACATTGCATTCCTGGGCAGGGAAACAACAGCCAGCGCAACTGAAACGGGCGGACACGGATCCAGGCCCAGCGGCAGTGGTGATCTCGCTCCCGACAAAGTAGGGTTTGAGCCGCCGCCACTGTCAGATCAGGGGTGAGGGGCAAGTCCCAACTTTCGGCTACCTGAGTAGTCTCTGGATCGATCACCAACAGGCGGGGCCACAAATCTTGAGTGAACTGCACCTTTAACCCCGCATCCAAACAGAGGTCTGGGTGGAGATGGGGATCCCCTATATTCACCAGCGGAGTTGAGATTGCATCTGGGTGGAGCTGAATATCTTGCCTGATCTCTCGCAGAGGAGGCTGATGGGCTTCCCGTTCCGTGGCCCCTTCAACCGTTTGATCAAGCGGGATCCCGCTGAGAGACTGAAGCGACTGGGCCATCTTGTCTGCACTGACAAAGCGGCGACCGGGCAATTTGCGTAGAGATTTCTCAATCACCATTTGTAGGGATGGGGGGATCTGCTCTTGATGCGGAGCGAAGTTGACCCCTTGATTGAGATGGGCATACATCAACTGAGCTGGAGACCCTGAGAAGGGTCGTTTGCCCGTCAACAGCTCATGGAGAATAATCCCGACGGAATACAGGTCGGAGGCCACCGTTGCGGATCCATAAAAACGCTCGGGGGCCATGTAGGCCGGGGATCCCGTGGTGGTGATCTCCCCTTTGCCCATGCCGATTTGCTGTTGTCGGGAAATGCCAAAGTCAGTCAGTTTGAGCTGCCAGCCGGAGGGGATGGGCTTGAGGAGGATATTCTCAGGCTTGATGTCGCAGTGAATCAGTCGCTGAGCGTGGGCATGGCTCAACCCAGCCAACAATTGCAGGCCAAAATCGATCACTTGGCCATAGGTGAGGGGATAACCCTGGTTGAGCAGATCCCGCAGGGTGCCGCCCGCGCAGTATTCCAACACCAAAAAGCGGCCTTCTCGGGCGTGCTCTAGGGCATAGCAGCGATTGATATTATCGTGATCCAAAGCTAACAAATGGCGCAGTTCTCTCAGCAAATTCTGGGTGGGAAACCGCTCCACCGCCAACTGCTTGAGCGCCACCAGATCCCCAGTCTGAAGATGCCGCCCACAGTGCACTTGGCCATACTGCCCCCGACCTGCCGTGCCCAGGAGTTGATAAACCGTGGTGATGGATTTAAGGGATTGGTGCCGCGGGGAATGAATGGCCACAAGGTAACCCACCAGAAAACAAAGAGAGGGTGAAAAGAGATCACACGGAGCAGACCTTCAATCTTGATTGCGGAAATCTTGATTCCAGCCAGATTGATTCCAGGGTACCCACAGCCAGTCAAAGCCCCCCTGAGAAAACAAGAGTGGGCTCAACGATTGTTACAACTTGCAACAATGCTCTCACTTAGCTTCATGGCCACTAGTATTCTAGGCTTGGTCGGATCCAATCAGTCGGATCCAATCAGTCTGGACTCAGGCTCGGGTTCGCTCAGCCTAAACACAGTCCAAGTAAGTCCAAATACAGCATAAAAAAGTTGTTTGACGGGAGTATGGAAGCCCCAACCCCTTCCAGGTCTATGGCCTCAAGGTCTATGGCCCCTCTTAGTTTTGGGGATTTCAACTTTGCTTTGACGAGTTGTTTTGATGAATGGGACTCAGTCCTTGCTTCGCAAACGAGATACGGAGTTTAAAAGATCGATGGGCATTACAGCATCGGGCGGAACAGTTGTCTCCAATCCACGGCTCTATCAGACCGTGCCAGTCTCGACTATCTCACAGGCCGAGCAGCAGGATCGCTATCTCGGTCGGACTGAGTTAGACCGTTTAGATGAATTTTTTGTCAAAGGGCTGAAGCGATTGCAGGTGGCGGAGGTGATCTCGGCCAATTTTGAGATCATCGTCAGCCGCGCTGCCAACCGCATTTTTACGGGCGGCTCCCCGATGTCCTATCTGGAAAAGCCAGAGGCGGAGCAAACCGGCACCAATGCCTTGGGGACTGAGTTTTACGTCGAGTCCCAAGGGGGATTCATTGAGGCGATTCGCAACGTCTTCAGTGCCACGGGTGCCGAGATTCCCCCCAACTTCCGGGCCATCAATATCGCCCGCTATGGCGCTGACAATATGCGTAAGTCGCTGCGGGATATGGCTTGGTTCCTTCGCTATGCCACCTATGCCATGGCCGCCGGGGATCCCAGCATTATCGCGGTTAATACACGGGGCCTACGGGAGATCATTGAGAATGCCTGCTCTGCCGAGGCCACCGTTGTCGCCATCCAAGAGATGAAGCGGGCGGCGGCGGGCTACTTTCGCAAGGATGCCGAGGCATTGGGCCTGATTGAGGAATACTTCGGCGTCCTGTTACGAGAATTTGTGGCTCCCACCCCCTCCGACAAAGTGCGCCAACGAGGGGCCAGCACTGCCAATGGCACCAAGCTCCAGGGTCTGCGCTTGCCGCAGATCTACAACTTGGCCGCCGAAAAAGTTCCCGTGTTTGCCCTGAAGCCGGGGCTTTCCAATAGCGAAAAAGAGGATGCTATTCGGGCCGCCTACCGCCAGGTGTTTGAGCGGGATATCCGCCGCGCCTATGGCCAATCGGTCTCGGTTCTGGAGTCCCAGGTCAAGAACTACCAGATCTCCATGAAGGAGTTCATCCGTCGGCTGGGCAAGTCAGAGCTTTATCGCCAACAGTTCTTCACCCCTTTCATCAATAGCCGTGCTCTGGAGTTGGCCTTCCGGCATTTCTTGGGTCGCGCTCCCGAAACCCGTGAAGAGGTGCAAACCTACTTCTCCATCGTCAGCCAAAAGGGGTTGGCGGGCTTGGTGGATGCCTTGGTGGATAGCCGCGAATATGGCGATTACTTTGGTGAAGAGACCGTCCCCTACATTCGGCAACTGGGAATTGAAGCTCAGACCAGCGCCAACTGGGGATCCAAGTTTGATCTCTATAACTACGCCGCCCCTCAACGCAAGGTGCCGCAATTCATCACCCTGTTTGCGGGGTATGAGCAGCCTTTGCCCGACCAGCATGTCTATGGATCCGGCAATGACCCGCTGGAAATTCAGTTTGGGGCCATCTTCCCGAAAGAAACCCGCAATCCCAGCGCCAGCCCAGCGTTGTTTAACAAAGATGTGAAGCGGATCTTGATTCGGCGGGGCTTTGCCCTGGAGAACGAGCGCACCACCCCGGTGACTGCGCCTAAGCCCAGCTCTTTGGCTCCCAAGATCTTTAAGCTGACTCAGGCCAACACCAACCGCAGCAAAAGCATCGGCGCTCGCTCGGGATCCACGGGTACTGAGGGATCCACGCAGGCGGTGATTCGGGCTTGCTATCAGCAGGTCTATGGCTATATGCCTTTTGAAGGCCAACGGCTGACCCGCTGGGAGATCAAGCTGGAGAGCGGCGAGATCAATGTCAAAGAGTTCATTCGCCAGTTGACCAAGTCTGACCTGTTCCGCAACAAGTATTGGTCTGCCCTGTATGTGTGCAAGGCGATTGAATTCATCCACCGCAAGCTGCTGGGTCGCCCCACCTACGGTCGGCAAGAGATGAACCCTCTCTTTGACCTGGCCTCCAAAAAAGGCTTCTATGCCGTGGTGGATGCCATTATTGAAACCAAAGAGTATGAGATGGCCTTTGGGGACGATACCGTTCCCTACGAGCGCTATCTCACCCCTGGTGGGCTGTCTCTGCGGCGGATGCGGCCTGGATCCAGCGATATGGCAACCCTGACTCGTCCGGTTCGCACCGATGATGACATTCCAGAGTTCGTCAAGCTGGGCATGCCGGTGGATAGCGCCTCAGGAGACTTGGAGATCGCCCGTCGAGCCAACCAAGGGGTGCCCAAGCGTCGGCAAGAGACCCAGATCTTCAAGCTGACCAGCATTGCCAACAAAGGTCAGGTGAATATCTTGATTCGGGCCGCGTATCGCCAGGTGTTCGAGCGAGATATGGAGATCTACGGCGTTGGATCCGAATTGAGCGTGGCGGAATCCAAACTGCGAAACGGCGAGATTACCGTCAAGGAGTTTATCGAAGCCCTGGGTACCTCTCAGCTCTACCAGAAGGAGTTCTATGCCCCCTACCCCAACACCAAGGTGATTGAGATGGGCACCAAGCACTTCCTGGGCCGCGCTCCCCTCAACCAAGCAGAGATCCGCAAGTACAACCAGATCTTGGCCACCCAAGGGGTGAAAGCCTTTGTCCGGTCGATGCTGAATACCCAGGAGTACCGCGAGATCTTTAATGAGGATGTGGTGCCATACCGTCGCTTCCCCACCCTGCCCGCTGCCAATTTCCCCAATACCCAGCGCCTCTACGATCAGCTCACCAAGCAAAACAAAGAGGTAGTGGTGCCTAGCTTTGAGCCTGTGCCTGCTGGAACCAATCTCTAGGTCGAGATACACTACTCAGCTCAGCAGAACTAAATCACTGGATTGAGTAGTTTTAGCCCCCGGATCCTTCAAGACTCGGGGGTTTTTCTTGAGCTAGCCTCAATTCTGTAGCTTTAGGACACTATTAACGGGATCCCAGAACTCAACCCTCGTTCTGGCAATGTCCTAGGATGAACAGAGGGATAAATAGGGATCCTGTCTTTGTAAACCTTTTTTTAGACAGCCGCAATTAACCATCATGACCACAGTAATGGACTTTTTTCGGCAGAGCGAAGGGCAATGGATGACCCAACGCACTAGCCACCACCTCGCCTTTCGGCAATCTGAAAATGGCCGCTCCACCCTGCTGATTAGCGTGTTGGAGATCGATGATCCGAAAGTGGTCAGCACCTGCCAAATGCATGAGGTGGATCCCTCATTGGCGGCAGGGGGAGCCCGTGTCCGCTGGAATGGTGAGCAGGATTGGGATAATGACGAGTACAAGGGGGATGTCATCCTGGTGCCACTGCCCGATCCTGGGGATCCCAGTCGGGGCCGGCTGTTGCGGGATCAGGGCTATGCCGAAAAGGTGCCCGTCATCGGTCACTATCGGATGGAGCCGGATGGAGCCATGATCTTGACCACCGCTTATGAGATGACCGAATCTGAGGAGCGCCTGTGGTTTGCCAGTCCCAATTTGCGGCTACGCACCAGTGTGGTCAAACGATTTGGCGGCTTTAGCATGGCCTCCTTTTGCTCAGAGATTCGCAAGCTCTCTCCCACTGAACCCACCGTTCAGGCAACCGACATCAAAGCCCCTGCTCAGCCCACTGCCTAAACCTCCTTGCAATGCTGGTGCCCAGTCTGGAGAGACCTCAGCCCACCCTCAAGATCCTATTGGGATCCGATTATCACGGCCAGCCTCACCTTTTACGACAGGCGTTGGAGTGGCTACCTCAGTGTGATGGCTACATCAACTGTGGAGATTTTTGCTCTCAGGCAGGGCGAAAGGCCAAACAGCATGGATCCTTGGGCTATTACCCCAAGGCACAGCCCGAGATTGAGCTGCTGCACCGCTTTTGGGCTGAAGTCGATCTGCTGGGCAAACCCTGGATCTTTGTGCCCGGAAATCATGATCCATCACCACCAGCGCTGGAATTGATGGCGGGATGCCACGGCATCGTA
>JAAUUM010000211.1 GCA_012031565.1 Synechococcaceae cyanobacterium SM2_3_2 | reverse complement strand
ACCTGCTGGGGACTGGCTGCCAAGAGGCGAGGATTGATCATACCAAGGGATCCATCTGGGGAGCCTGGGGATAGCGCAGATTAGGACGGGAGGCGACAATGATCACTTGCACGAGACATCCCACCTGAGGGGCTGCTAGACCCACCCCATTCGACTCTTGCAGAGTGAGCAACATCCCGTCAATGAGGGCTTGCAGCAAGGGATCCCCGATCTCTGTGACCGGATCCGCCACTTGGGTCAAGATGGGATCCCCTAGTTGGCGCAAGGTAAGCGTCATGCCAAACCGCCCTGAGACTTTTGAGACATCGTGAAGTGGCTCTAGTGTAACGAGGGATCCCAGGGGGTGTCATGCAGAATGTGCCGCTCGGAGGGTGATGCTTCAGGCTCGGTTCTCCCGCATAATTTTTGCCTTGGCCTTGAGATCGCTGAAGAAATCACTCTCAACAATCTCACTCACTTGCAGGTTGCGCTTATTCTCATCAATCTCAATTTTGAGTTCGACAATTTGTTGTTTCAAACCAGCCTCCCGTTCCTCAACTTTTCCCACCATTAAGGCAAACACTTCAGCAAGGCTTGACAGCTCATCTGTGATTTTGGCATGGATAAAAGGCTGTAAGCGCAGCTTGCCCTCCACATACTCTCCGCGACCAATTTGTTCAGCTACATTGTTAAGAGTGTTAAGCGGTTTGGTCAGGACTCCAGACACCAAAAAGAGCAGAACAGACAATGAACCATAGGTGATCAGAAAGGAGGAAAACATTGAGCTGCGGATCCCTTCCTGAATCTCATAGACATAGTTAGCTTGAAAATCCATGCCCATACCACCGATGATCTCGCCTTTTGAGTTGCGTAGCGGAGTATAGGCTGAGACCCAATATCCCCAAGGATCGGTATAAGGTTCCATCGACAGAGTCAGTTCTTGTAAGCCCAAGGTAATTCGGCTTTCTGGATTGTTGTAGGACTCCAGGTAAGAGACTTGGTCCTCAGGTCGGAGAAAGGTAAAGCTGTCGGCAACCCATAACAGTTCACCGGGTTCTGACCCCGCGATGAAGGTGTAGCCAGAAGCTCTAGGCTCCAGAGAGTGTACCACTTCTAACCAATCGATCAAAGCCCAAAAGCGTTCATCTTCCGGATAGGGTTGATCTTCGGGGGCTGGCACCTCGGTTACTAAGGCTTCAAAGGTATCCCCATCAATGCCATTGACAGCACCTTGCAGGGTGTCTGTGAGATCCTGCTCAATGCGTTTCATGGCTCGCTCGGTGGAGTAGTCATAAAACCAGTAGTATGCTCCGCCAAACACAGCACTAAAGACAACGGTGTAGCCGACCAGCAGCTTAGTCCGTAAGCTTAGGAACCTTTGACGAGGTTGACGAGGTGCCGATTTAGTTTCAGGTGCCGATTTAGTTTCAGGTGCCGATTTAGTTTCAGGTACCGGTTTAGCTGCAGCTACCGGAGCCAGGTCAAGCTTTGGTTCTGGATTAAAGTCAAACATTGCACAGGGTCTCCGTCGCAGGCATAAGTCACTTTCGCAGTGGATTTTGAAGTGGATCGGGGATCGTTCTTGTAGTCGCCTTACTCTAGTGCAAAAGCAGACTTAGTAATTTTAGCCTTTTCATAATCAATAAGATATCTCGATAGAAATCCTGTATAGATCTGTTTGATATCAGATGTTAAGTCGGAATAGTAGCCTAATTTTTTGCGGCATTGGGGGCTATCACAATGGCAGGCTAAATTAAACTCTAGGGCTGCATCATCACGAGGAATATGCTCAAACTCTGTCATCGCGTAATCAAAATAGAGTTCCTCCCCTACTTTGATTGAGTGCAGCGCATAAAAATCAGGTAGACCCTGGGGATTGGTCTTGACCCCTAAGTTGGGCTCACATCGGTGGTTGATGAATCGGGCGGGCGGAAAGGGTTCATAATGATGCTCCCAGTCCACTTGCATGGAATGTTCCGTCTGATAACTCAGCACATGACCGTGGGTCTGAACCACCAGATCCCCCCGCTGAAAATCACGGCTGGCCACCAATCCACGACCAAATCGTCCCTGCTGAGCAGACACATAGGCCACTGCACCCAGTCGTTTTGCAGGATAGTCGGGCTGGGTTTGCCACAGGGATCCCGCAGCATCAGCCTGAATCTCAACCTCCTCCGCAATGGTATCCCCATCCAAGAGGGACAGGGCACAGTCGGCAACCCAGCGGGCCGGGATGGTAAAAGGTGCAGGTTGGCTCTGGCTCAGCTCAATAGACTGCTGACTGACCCAAATTTTATGATGGCTACTTTCGGCTTCATCTAACATCTTTCTCTGGGCTGATGGATCCCGCACTGCCACAGCGGGGATCCCGGAGAAACCTTGGGGCATGATCTCAGTCAAGTCTAGACTACTCCAGACATCAAGAAGGCCCGCCAAAGTGGGCAACTGCGGCCAACCCAACGATTGTGAAGATGGGCTCTCAGTCAGCCAGAAACACTGAAAGCTGCCCCTGACATTTCGCAATTCTTGAGCCAATTTGAGGAGGCCTGGACTGTCCTGGTCTACCGCGATCACCGCTTGCCCCCGCAAGACCAACTGCAAACACAGCTGGGATCCCAAGATACTGCTGGATCCCGCCACCAAGACAGGGGAGGTTAAAGGCGTAGAACTGCTGGCAATGGCTTCGAGAAACATGGGTGATAAATGCTGAGGAGGAGCAGAATGGGGCATGAGCAACCAACTAATAACTGAGTAGTAATGGGTGAGTAGTTTAGCTAGTAGTCCAACTCATCCAAAACACTTTTCACCCGTTGCCTACGTTTAAGTCGCCAATTCAACATACTTTGATCGTAGACGGAACGCATTTTCCAGATTGAGGCGACCGCCAGCACCGAGGCTGTCAGCCCAATGATCGCCGATATATCAACCGATTGCAGCACTGACCACTGGCGAGTCATCAGGATAGAAATGCCCACCAAAATAGAGCCGATAATCGCCCCAATCGATAACAGGTAGCTATCCATAAAGGAACTAACTCGGCCTCGTTTTATTTCGGGAACCAATCCTAAAAATGCTTTGCGGGCCGACTCATCGACCGTATACTGGGGAATCTTTTCCATCAGAGTCCCCACCATAATCCCCCAGAGGGAGGGCTGAAGGACAATACAAAGAAATCCTACGATGGAAGAAATGGGCAAGATAAAGAATGAATTCTTCAGTCCAATCGCATTGAGGATATTAGTTGTGGCCAGAAGTTGGATCACAATGGACAGAGCTAGGCGAACAAAGTAGTAAAGACTATAAAAGAACTGATTGTCAGCGGCAGATGTCAAGGTTATCTCTAGGATCTCAAAGAATCTAAATTCAATCGCTGTCTCACAAATAATGATCAGCAGGATCCCAATGGTGAGATAGCGAAAGGCGGGCACGTCCCTAACAAAAGCTCGCCCCTCAGAAAGAACCTCTAGAATCTTCTCTTTGGGTTGAGGATAGGTGGTGATCTGTTTATGATCAAGACCCAAGATCAAGATCACAGCGATGAAAACATAGATAAGAGCATTAAAGCTGAGGATCTCCTGAAGATCGATGCCCAGGCGGTCAAGGAGCGGTGGCATGATGGCAGCAAGCTCAATTCCCGCCAGATTTCCCACCAAACCCCATACCGCGAGGCGAGGAAAGAGACGCTTGGACTTAGAAAGCTCGAAGATATCGCTGGCTAGGATCCAGAACACCAAAGGAAAAAAGACCAGCTGCTGCTGCGAGATCAAAAAGAGGGCGGCATAGCTGATCCCACTGGGGGCTCCTAATAAAAACAAGAGCCGAACCAGCACAAAAGAAAGAGCCAGACCAATACTGATGATCTGGATGAGGGTAATGCGATTAAAGCGGTCGATGATCAGGGATTGGAAACCTGTGATCACGATATTGAGAAAACCATCCACAATCCAGACCAGCAACATTCGCTCAGCGCCCACATCATTCAAGAAGTTGCTGACCGCTGCGATTTCCGATATTTTTTGGGAGATAGCATTACCAAATAAGATTGCCCCTAAAACCAAGAAGGCAATGGTCTGTGTCCTGGCAGATTTTGCTTCTGCATTGTTAGCAGCAGCATCATGTTTTTGATCGGCAGCTATCTTGTCCGGGCTGCTCTGTTGAGCTGAGTCTGGGGGTGATGATTTCGGATCCGGGGTTTTGTGGATCCCTTGGGCCAGTCCCTGAAAGAAAAGCTCAGTGGTGGTTTGGGGTATGGGATCCCTCGGATCAGGAACCTCAGCCCCAGTTGTCTCCGCTGCTGGCACTGTCAGATCCGCCATTGAAGCGAACTCTGCCAACTGATCGGATAGGTTAGTGGTCACACTTGGGGTCAAAGTATGAAACAGGGTGTCCCTATCTAAAGGCACTCTTGGCTTATGATCCTGGGGCAGAGCTAGCTGGCGCTCCCAAATAATCGCTTTATCGGTTTTGGTTTTCCCTTGCAGCACAGCCTTGGGCAGTTGTAGCAAAAACGACTCCCCTTCTTCTGCTGATGCTTGCCGCCATTCTGACTTAAACCAATCGAGCCATGTTGCAGCGGATGTATCCTCAGGCGACTGTGCCGACTCTGGCCACTCAGCCTCAATCACCACATGCAGCAGCTCCTCCTTCACAAACACTTGAATGTCTGCTTTGATCTCCTGCACGGCAGAAGTCTGCTGCAATTTGTGTTTCAAGGATCGAATGCTGATCGCCATGATAGTTTGGGCCTTACTTGGGCATTCAAGGGGAAAACCAATGGATAGGGCTAGGGATGTATCACATCTGCATGACCCCCCAACAGTCCGGCAATTCCTTCTGGTATTCGGGCGGGTGTTGGGATCCCCTGGGATGGCTCGGTAATTCTAGTCTGCTCATGGCTGACGGGGGGTTCGTCATAGGCCACAATCATACCCTCGTAGTTTCTCAGCACAACTCTCTGGCGTCCTTGGCTGATCAGATACTGGGGCATAACGGGAACTTTGCCGCCGCCATCAGGGAGATCGACCACAAAGGTGGGAACGGCATAGCCGCTGGTATGCCCCCGCAGTCCCTCGATGATCTCAATTCCCAGGGCGACAGGAGTGCGGAAATGCCCTGCCCCTTTGACCAGATCACATTGATAGAGGTAGTAGGGACGTACCCGGCTTTGTACCAAGCGGTGCATCAGCTGGCGTTGAATATCGAGCTGGTCGTTGATGCCCGCCATCAAAACAGTTTGGCTACCCAACGGGATCCCGGTATCGGCCAGTTGAGCCAGGGCTGTGATCGCCTCAGGCGTCAGCTCTTTGGGGTGATTGACATGGACATTCATCCAGAACGGGTGGTGCTTGCGAAGAGTCTCACAGAGTTCAGGTGTGATCCGCTGGGGCAAAAAGATCGGCACCCGAGTGCTCATCCTGATGATCTCGATATGGTCAATGGCCCGCAGGCGACTGAGCAAATACTCCAGCAGCGTATCCGATAGGGTGAGGGGATCCCCGCCACTGAGCAAGACATCACGGATCTCGGGGTGATCGACCAAATACTGAATCTGGCGCTCAAAATCCTCTTTGCCAAAAGCTTGAGTGGGATCCCCTACCATCCGACTGCGGGTACAAAAGCGGCAGTAGCTGGCGCAGTGGGTGGTCACCAACATCAAGACCGATCGGGATAGCGATGCACGATGCCGGGGACGGGACTATCGTGGTCTTCCCCCAGGCTGTCTAATCTCATGCCATCAAAGGCTTCTAACTCCCGTCCGGTCGGAATCACCTGGCGACGGATGGGACAGTTGGGATCCTCGGGGTCGATCAGACTGGCAAAATAGGGGGTAATATCAACTCTAAATTTGCCCTCAGCTTGCAACCCCGTCAGCTCATCTTCGGTCAGTGAAAGGATCTCCCCCAATTCCTCAGCGGTATTGAGGCGATTGCTCAACTGCCACTGCCATTGATGCCACTGTGCATCAGGGATCGCTGACCAGTGGGCGTGCCGTCCCCGTGTCTGTAGAAGACTAGAGTCCATAACCTGAATTATCCTTTGCACACTGCAATGATGAATAAGTAGTTGGTTGGAATCAAATATAAGATGTAGTGGTAGCCCAAGGCCCCCTTCATGCCAGCTCCCTTACGCATCACCTTAACCGAGCCAGAAGCCCGTACCTTAAGCGAGCTGCGTCAGGCTTCAACCGTTCCTTATCGGACTCGTGACCGAGCGCACATGTTGCAGTTAAACGCCCAAGGTCTGAACGTTCCAGCCATTGCTACCATCTTTCAGTGCCATCAAC
>JAAUUM010000210.1 GCA_012031565.1 Synechococcaceae cyanobacterium SM2_3_2 | reverse complement strand
CTGGCTAGTCTCCGTGGGTTAAGGGTTCCCACTTGGTAAAGCAGCAAGAGGTAAACATCATGACTCACATCTACTACCCCCCAGAGGAAACAGTCATTTCTGAGTACCAAGAAAAGCTCCAGCAGTTCACCGCTCTGCTCGATGCTTTTCAGTCCGCCCCCAGACGGATCCGTGAAGAAGTCTCAGACCTTATCTCCATCTACCTGGAGGTTGAAGACGATTAGAGATTCGCTCCTGCCATTCATCAGTCTTGGGAATGATGACACAGCCACCCCGGTCAAACTCTTTGGGACTGGTTCCCAGTAAAGTCTCGCGCAGGAACTGATAGAACTCCCGCTGAGTGAACAGCCGCTGAAAGGTGCCCCACCGAGTCAGCCATCCATCCGAGTAGAGGCATACCCGCACCAGTGCTCTATCCCGCCGTACAGTCACCATCAGGTAATCAGTCGCCAACGCCCAGGCCCGCTGCAAGGCTTCCCGCCTTTCCATTGGATCCCCAATGCAGTCCACCACAAAGTTGAGAATCACCACATCTGCCTCAACCAGATCCCCATTCGTACACCAGTAAGGATCCCATCCCTCGACCTGAAAACCCCTCTCCCTCAGATACTGGATATCCAATCCCTGACCACAGCCATAGTCGAAAACACTCTGCGAAGGATCCAATAATCCCAACTCAATCAGCCGCTCTATCGGAGCTGATAGCTTCTGCCACTGTGCCCGTGCCGACCGTCCAGGATTGAGTTGCACCCATGCTCTGCCACCTCATCAGCACAGTCCTACCTTGACTTTGCACACAGCGCATCCCCGCTACAATGCGGTATCCTCTCGCCTCAAACCCAATGTTCAAATCACTCATTGCCCAGCACTACAAAACCCAAGGGATCCTCCCCGATGGGATCCTGGCCCATGTCTCTGTAGGCCGAAAGGCCGTTCCTAGCTCTCCGGCTCGATGAATGTCCCTACGACTATGACATCCAGTGGCAAGTCATCAAAAACCAACTCATCCCCATCTTTGTCTGCTACGACGGCAAGACAGTCTCTTGGATCCAGCAGCACCGCAGTACCCTCGCGGAGCGGGCGCAGCAGATCGGATTTAGATCGAAAGAAAAGATGGTGGCAGTTTGCAAGACCAACTCTTGCACTTTATAGGGCGATTGAGGGATCCGAACGGGTACTAATATTTGCTCAAACCAGTAAGACAAAATATTCTGCTTTCTCTAAGACAGGTATTGCATTTGACCAAAAATCTGTCGTAATTGTCTCTGAAGAGATAAGCTGGTTCGCTTTGCTTTGCTCACACATTCATTATGTTTGGGCAATAACTTATGGAAGCACTAGGACAGCTGATCCTGTTTACACACCCTCTGACGTTTTTGAAACCTTCCCTTTTCCCTCTACTACCGAGAGCCTAGGATCCATCGGCGAGAGATACTACCAGCACCGCCAATGCCTCATGCAAACCCGCCAAGAAGGACTGACCAAGACCTACAACCGCTTCCACGATCCCACCTGCACCGATCCCGATATCCAAACCCTGCGAGACCTGCACATCCAGATGGATCAAGCCGTCGCCGCCGCCTATGGCTGGACTGATCTACTCCCCTCTACCTCAGGGAGAGGGGCCGGGGGTGAGGGTCTTGGTCATGATTTTTACACCACCAAACAAGGCTTGCGCTTCACCCTCAGCGAGGGATCCCGGCGGGAGGTCTTAGATCGCCTCTTGGCCCTCAATCATCAGCGATACGCCGCAGAAGTAGCCGAGGGATTACATGAGAAAAAGGGATCCAAGGGTGCTAAGAAGGGATCCAAGCGAAAAAAATCCTCAGGTGCATCCGAACAGGCCAGCCTATTTTTAGGAGGGGAGCAAGATGAGTGAAATCCTCAGCAGACCCTTCCCCTTGTTCGTACCCTATGTGCCTTTGCCAATGACTTTGACAACATTGGTGGTGGCTACATCATCATCGGTCAAGACACCTCCCAAGATGGACAATTAGTATCTCCTCCCTGTGGATTACCAGTCAGCCAATTAGATCAGATCCAGCAAGACCTCCAACGCTTTTCCCGTCTGATCGAGCCTTCCTACTTCCCCCTCCTCAACATTGAGAAAATTGATAATCGTCACCTCATAGTCCTGTGGGCACCAGGAGGGCAAAACCGTCCCTATCGCGCCCCCAGAGAGGTTACCAGCAAAAAATCAAAAGACCTTTACTTTTATATCCGTCGCTATGCCAACACCATCGAAGCCCAAGGAGAAGATCTCAGAGAACTCCTCTCTCTCACCGCCACCATCCCCTTTGATGACCGCATCCATCATCCAGCCGAGCTAGCCGATCTCAAACTGCCTTTGATTCGTTCATTTCTGCATGAGGTCAAAAGCGATCTCTATGAAATGTCTGCAACTCTACCTTTTTCAGATCTATGTCGCCAACTCAACATTACTGATGGGGGCACCGAATACCTTAAACCTCGCAATGTAGGTCTCATATTCTTTCATGAGTCTCCCCAAGACTTTTTCCCTGGATCCCAGATTGACATTGTTTATTTCCCCAATGGAGTTGCCGGAAAAAACTATCTTGAAAAGATTTGCGATGGCCCACTCGACCAACAAATCCGCGATGCCTTAGCCTACATCAGAGCCATTGTCATTCGAGAAAAAGTGATCAAGCGACCCAATCAAGCCGAATCTCAGAGGATCTACAGTTACCCCTTCTCAGCCCTCGAAGAAGCTCTCGTCAACGCAGTCTATCACCGGAGCTACGAACGGCAGGAACCTATTGAAGTGCGCATAGAATCTGACCGCATCACAATCCTGAGCTATCCCGGCCCAGATCCCTCCATTCGGCTAGACGATCTCAGAGCAGGTCGGATCCGTGCCCGTCGTTACCGTAACCGCAGAATCGGAGGGTTCCTCAAAGAATTGGGACTAACCGAAGGCCGCGCCACAGGGATCCCAACGATTATGACTGCGATGCAGAGCAACGGATCCCCTCCTCCAGTGTTTGACGCCGATGAAGGTCGAACCTACTTCCTTGTTGAACTTCTGATCCACCCAGACATACAGGCTGAGGATCATGTCGAGGATCATGTTGACCTCACTCAGACAGAATCCCAAATCCTTACCCTCCTCCGAAGTGAGCCAACCAGTCGCAAACAGGTAGCAGATGTACTGGGCTACGAGGGACGGAGTGGCAACATGCTGAAAGCAATCGAAAGACTCATGAGTTTAGGGTTGATCGAATGGACAATACCCGATAAGCCCCGCAGCCGTAACCAGAAACTAAGGATCACAGCCAATGGACAGCAGCTAATTGAACATCGAAAGACTAATAACGTTAGGTATAGGTTGGATTGAATGGACAATACCCGATAAGCCACGAAGCCATAATCAGAAATACACTTCTTACATAACGAGAAAACTACTCCTTACACAAGCCCACCAGATGTACCACCCCCATCTTGGGTGGATCAGGGGGTGCTACTTTGACAGGTATGACATCTCCATCTCTAGGCATAGTGACTTCCCAAAACGGGATCCCAATCCGCTTGAGCCAGACCCAGTGGCAACATATCTGCACCGGGCACCCGGAGATGAGCACTCAGCAAGCCGAGATCCTCGACACCATCGCCAACCCTGACCTCATCCAACAAGGAGACTCAGGAGAACTTTTGGCGATCCGTTACTATGCAGTAACCCCACTCACCAGCAAACACTTGGTCGCTGTCTACCGGGAAATGGATCCTACCGATGGATTGGTCTTAACAGCCTATCTGACCAGGAAACCAACCAAGAAAAGGAGCCTAGTATGGTCACGTTAGGATTTCTAACCAGCCAACCGTCCCAGCCACATATCCTACGGGACTACGATCCTGAGGCTGACGTACTCTACCTCTCCATCGGGGATCCCAAACCTGCGATAGGGGTTGATATTGGAGAGGGAATAGTAGTTCGTTACGATCCCGACAGTGATCAAGTCGTAGGCTTTACCGTGATCGGTCTACGGACCAGGCTCAAAGCAGAACTAGAGTCCTAATCCAAGTGGCTTCCCGGATCGCCCCTATCCCAACGCCAACAGGCATTAGCCCTCTGCATCGCCGATACCGCCACAGACTTCAAAACTAATCCAGCCCTCACCGAGTTTGCAGCCTCAATAGCAAAGACTGGAAGTTTCCCGATGACCGTAGAAGGAACTTGACCATGCCTCAAGCAAACCCAAAACTCCAGATTTCAATTCCTCAAGAGGCGATCACAGCCCTCTGTAAGCAGTACCACATTCACAAACTGCCCCTTTTTGGTTCAGTGCTGCGCGACGACTTTCGCCCCGACAGTGATGTAGATATCCTGGTCGAGTTTGAACCAGGCCATACCCCTGGTTTCCAATTCATTGACATTCAGGACAAACTGACCAACCTAATTGGTCGCACCA
Organism: Synechococcaceae cyanobacterium SM2_3_2; assembly: GCA_012031565.1. Lineage (GTDB taxonomy): Bacteria > Cyanobacteriota > Cyanobacteriia > Thermostichales > Thermostichaceae > JAAUUM01. The sequence goes on along the minus strand of JAAUUM010000210.1, from coordinate 1,847 downwards.
TTGACCTGAACACCCCCCAAGACCTCAGCCATTTCTTTCGCAAAGAAGTTCAAGCCCAAGCACAGAGCGTATATGTCAAAAGCTGACGATAGTATTCGCCTACGCCACATGCTAGAGGCGGCTCAAAAAATTGCTGCTTTTACCCAAGGGCGCACTCGCCACGACCTGGACACCGATGAAATGCTAGCCCTCGCTGTTGTTCGCCTCGTCGAAATTCTGGGCGTAGCAGCAAAGAACATTTCCCCCGCAGTTCAAGCCACAGCTCCTGAAATTCCCTGGCGACAAATTGCGGGTACCCGCGACCGCTTGGCTCACGCTTACTTTGATGTCAACCTCGATAAGCAGCTCAAATACATGGGCGGCAAACTCCATCGCCTCCGCTCCGGTTACTACCGCATCTTCTACACCTTTGAACACCCTTACATCAGCCTGCTTGCCCTGCGCCGCCGCGATGACGATACCTATGATGGCGACGTGGATCCCGACTTCTTAGGCGGACTGGATCCCACTCTAGACCTATCCAATAGCACCTCCCCCCAACAGCCCGACTGGGAAAAGATCTTCGCCCCCAACCAGGATCCCCTAACCTCTCTGCCCGAATCCATCACTCCCGACTTGCTCAGCCGCCTGCGGATCCCAGAGATTTGCCATCCCCGCCTCACAGCTGTTCAAACCCGCGAAGCCCTGTTCGACTGCCCAGGGATCCCGGATGAGATCATCGTCCAACTGGATGACTATCTGTTTGGCAAATCCCTCAGTGAACTCCTGCAACAGCCCGATCTAATCACCCAAGACACCGCCGATCTGCTGCGCTTCAAACAAGGGAATCTGCTGGGCTTTTTGCTCAAACTCAACCCCGAACAAGAAAAATTTGTCACTTGGGGATCCCAGGCTAAAGGCCCCACCCTGCTCAAAGGCGGCCCTGGCACCGGCAAAAGCACTGTCCCCCTCTATCGCACCCGTACCCTCATCGATCAACTCAAAGCCAATGGGATCCCCTCCCCAAAAATCCTCTTCACCACCTACACCAACGCCCTGATCACCTTCAGCCAACAACTTCTGGCCCAACTTCTGGGTGACGATATCTCCTTAGGACTAGAAGCCACCTTCATGAGCAGTAAAGAGCTAGACCTCAAAAAAACTGGCATTAAAATCCTGACTCTCAAAGCCGCTAAAGGGCTGGAATTTCCCATCGTCGCCATCGCGGGCTTCAGCCATAGCACCTTCCCCCACATTCCCAAAGGCACCTCTGGCACCGCCACCCAAGAGATCCTCACCTGCGAACGCCGCACCCTTTTTGTGGGCATGACCCGCGCCATGCGGGCTTTACAGATACCGAATTACAATTCTTGCTGCGCCCCCTCACCCGTGCCTACGCTGCCTGGATTGATGATCAAGTCGCCAAACTTCAAGATCCTCTGCAAGGACTGGATTCCTACAAAAGCACTGCCGAAACCGCCATCACCAACTGTCGCCGCACCCTTGCCCGTATTGAGGCCGGACTCGACATCCTCATCCAAAACCCCCAAGCCGTCTAAGCCTTTCGCTTCATGAACCAGGCCATGTGGCAACAACGGATCCACACTGCCTATGCCGAGCACCGCCGCCGGGGTGAAGACCTTACCCTAGAAACCATCGATGTCCCAACAGGCCGAAGCTGGTATCCCTTCCAATTGGCCTTTATCCTGCTCAATCTGCCCAGCACCACAGATCTTAATCACCCCGATCGCTGCCATCCCACCGAGGCCATCGCTGACCTGCTCTGGTTCCCCACCGGAGGCGGCAAAACCGAGCCTATCTAGGTCTCACTGCCTACACCATCGGCTTGCGACGCCTGCAAGGCATTG
>JAAUUM010000209.1 GCA_012031565.1 Synechococcaceae cyanobacterium SM2_3_2 | reverse complement strand
GAACCGAAGCGGGCCAGAGCACGACACAGCACCTTTTATCTGGGATTGTGGGGTCTGCTGTGGGCTGAGGGGCTACAGATGGGGGTGGATGATGACTTCACAGCAGCCTCAAAAACCCATCATCATCCCCGTGCTCTCAGAGCCGCTGAGCTTATCAGGCAACCTCTCTAGCCTCTCTGTCACCCCCTCAGCTCCCTTGCTCTATCTCTTTTTCCCAGCCTGCCAGATTCTCTCGGCTCTCTTTTTTTTACCTCAACAGCAGCTTCATCTCTCTGGGGATGCGTTGACAACACCATAGGTTTCCGATAAAGGGCTTTCTAGCTCGGGGAGACCGATATGTTTTTGAGCTTGGATCCAGGCCATAACCGCTTGTCTATCTTCAGGACTGAGGTATGGTTTAAACCCTTTGTAGCCAAGGTTGAGTCCTTTGATACGATTATCAATATAGATTTGTTTCTATTTGCTAATGAATCCTGAGCATACCTGGATTGCACTCATAATCTCTTGATAGGTAAATCCTTGTAAGGTCATTTTGACAGCCAAGGCACGTTTGAGAACCCTGGGGTCAGGCTGGCCATATATCAGGCTAACTAGTTCTTCAGGTATCAACTTTCCCTTATCCTGTCTTACTCTTTCTGGATTGATGTAGTGGCTTCAAAGCAAGGGATCCTGCATCGGAGGGATCCGTTTTGCTTGGTCGGGCCTGCTCTAATCCGCACCGTCCCCCCTCAGCCGACTGGGTAAGATCAAAAGATGACAAGACTTACATCCACACCGCAGGGGGGATCCCAAGTGCCTCTGGATACGCATGAGCTGGGCCAACCATCTCAATCTTCTTCCTCATCTGCCGCTGGGCCAGCCCATCAGGCCACCCAACCGGGGGCAAATGACGGAGCATCCCCTCGTCGGCCAACCCCTGAGACTCATGACACAAGCTCCCGTGAAAGGGGGACGGGTGAAAGGGAAGAGGGATCCCACCATTCCCAATGGGTGCCCGCCCCACCATCAGCCTCACCCATTCGGAAAAACAGGCATCCCTGGGGCTGGGGACTCGGGATCCTGATTTTGCTGGGGCTTGGTGGCGGCGGATATGCCATCTATCGGCAGATACAACAGCAGGCGGCGGCTGGGCTGCTGGACCTGACCATCACAGTTCGGGAGCAGGATCTGAGCCAGCGGTTGCGGGTGAGTGGCCAAGTGCAGCCGATTCGACAGGTGAATGTCAGCCCACGAGAGGCGGGGATCATCGCCGAGTTGTTTGCTGATCAGGGGGATCAGGTGCAGGCAGGCCAACTCTTGGCCCGGATGGACTATGGCAATCTGACGGCGGGGGTGGTGCAAGCCCAAGCCCAAGTGGCAGAAGCCCAAGCTCGATTGGCCCTGCAAATGGCGGGGGAACAGCCAGAGGTGATTGCCGCAGCTCAATCGAGGGTGGAGTCAGCCCAAGCGCAGCTCAACCAAGCCCAGCTCGAAGTGCAGCGCTACACAGACTTGGCCAATCAGGGGGCGATCCCGCGCAATGACCTCGATCAGTTTCAGACCACTTTGCAGCAGCGACAGGCGAGTTTACAAGAAGCCCAGCAAGACTTAGCGCGCCTTCAGCGTGGGACGCGGGTGGAGGCGATCGAGCAGACCCAAGCTCAGATCCAGCAGGCTCAAGCTCAGCTTCAGCAGCAACAGTCGCGGCTGGCGGATACCGAAGTACGGGCACCCTTTGCTGGCATCGTCACCCAACGGTTTGCCGTCGAGGGAGCCTTTGTCGCCCCCACCACCACTGCATCTGATTCAACAGCAGCCTCTTCCAGCTCGATTTTGGCGTTGGCGGAAGGGATCGAGATCCGTTCCGAGGTGCCAGAGGCCCAGATCAGCCAGATCTTTGAAGGACAACCGGTGGAGATTCGCGCCTCAGCCTATCCCGACCGGGTGGTGCGGGGGCAAGTGAACCGGATCCCACCCTCCACCGTTGTGGTGCGGGAGGTGACCACCTTTCGGGTGATCGTATCTCCCCTCGCAGCAGCGGACTTCTTGCGGATCGGCATGAATGTGTCGGTGGACTTCTTGGGGGAATCATTGCCCGCTGTCTTGACCATTCCCTCGGTGGCCCTGGTGACGCAAGACGGCCAGCAAGGGGTGATCCAATGGGATCCCAGCCTTCAGCAGCCCATCTTTCAGCGGGTAACCACCGGAGTGACTCAACAGGGATCCACTCAAGTGTTGACGGGTTTAGCCACCGGTGATCGGATCTTCACCTCGATTCCCCCAGGGGTGAATCTAGAGCAGCTGATCAACCAAAGCGGAGAGGAGTAAGTCAAGATGTCTTTTTTCACCTCAGCTCGAATGGCAGTGCAGATGGTCAGCCGCCACAAATTGCGAACGGGTTTGACCATGTTGGGGATCCTGATCGGCAATGCGGCGGTGGTCTCGATTTCGGGCTTTGGCTACGCTGCCGAAGAGATGGCCCTCGATCAATTTCGGGATCTGGGCACCAACCTGCTGATCGTGTTTTCGGCGGGCTTGGGGCTAGCGGATGCCAGCTCCGTCCAGCCCATTACGATGGCGGATCTAGAGGCGATTATTGCGGAAGTGCCCACCATTGGCACCGCTGTGCCCACCATCTCCACCAACGTGCGGGCGGTGCGCGAGGGGCAAGATCGCCGCTATGAAGCCACCGGCACCTGGCCCGATTATCTGTCGGTGCTCAATCTCAACATGGGAGAAGGCCGTTTTTTGAGTGAGCAGGATCTGGCGGAGCAAAGCCCGGTGGTGGTGCTGGGCAATGAAGCCGCCAATCAACTGTTTGGGGCCAGTCGCAGTCGAGCGGTGGGGCAGACGGTATTGCTGAATAACCAGCCTTTTGAGGTGGTCGGCATCCTGGAGGCCAAACCAACGGTGTTTGGTAATAGCGATGCTGGGGTCTTTTTGCCTGCCAATGTGGTGGCCAACCAGTTTGTGGGGCGGGTATCCCCCTATGGCACTGAGGTGACGGCCATATTTGCCTCGGCTGCCTCCATCGAGGATATTACCGCTGCGGAATTTCAAGTACGTAATCTGCTGCGGCAACGGCATGGGCTACAGGGGGAGGATGATTTTCTGATCCGCAATCAGCAGGTGTTGTTAGATGGGGCCAGTACCATTGTTGGCCTGTTGAGGATCTTGCTGACTGGAACGGCGGCTCTCTCTCTGTTGGTGGGAGGGGTAGGGATCATGAACGTGATGCTGATCTCGGTGGCAGAACGCACCCACGAGATTGGGGTGAGAAAGGCGATTGGGGCGGATAGTCGTGCCATTTTGCAGCAATTTGCCATTGAGGCGATTTTGCTGGCCTCCACCGGCGGGATCCTGGGCATTGCCCTCAGCAGCGGCATCTTGATCACGGTGCGGGCGGTGACTCCGCTGGTGACGATTGTGGATCCGGTCACTGTGTTGGTGGCGTTCTCTCTGTCCACCGGCATTGGTCTGGTGTTTGGCATCATCCCCGCCCGCAAGGCTGCTCAGTTGGATCCCATCGAAGCGCTGCGGGTCTAGATCCAGGCTGGATCGGCGAGTTACCAGACATTGAGGACAGATGATGACATCGACGCTTTCTTCCCCAACCCTCACACAAACCCAGGGATCCCTGCCCCCTGCCATTCGCCTCCAAGATGTTTCCAAGGTTTTTGCCCTACCGGAGGGATCCTTTCGGGCCTTGGATCACGTTACGTTGCAAATTGAGCGGGGGGACTATTGCGCCATCATGGGGCCATCGGGATCCGGCAAATCCACCACCATGAACATCATTGGTTGTCTGGATCGGCCCAGCTCAGGACGCTATTGGCTGGATGGGGTGGAGGTTTCGACCTTGGATGATACGGCCTTGGCCCATATTCGCAATCAAAAAATCGGCTTTGTCTTCCAGCAATTCCACCTATTGCCCGCCTTGACCGCTCTGGAAAATGTCATGATGCCGCTGGCCTATCGGCAACTGTCCCAAAAGGAGCAACGGCAGCGGGCCATCCGTGCCCTAGAACAGATGGGTTTGGGGGACAAAACTCGACAACGCCCCAGCCAACTGTCAGGCGGACAGCAGCAACGGGTGGCGGTGGCCCGCGCCATTGTCACGCAACCCACTTTGCTGTTGGCGGATGAGCCCACCGGGGCTTTGGATAGCAAAACCAGCGATGATGTGATGGAGATTTTTGAGTCCCTCTATGCCGCTGGCATGACGATTGTGATGGTGACCCACAGTCCTGATGTGGCCAAGATGGCCCGCCGCATCGTACATTTTGCCGATGGCCAGATCTTGCGCCTGGAGCAGGTTGCCGAAGTTGTGCAACTTCGTTGACCTAGAAAAATGGTACCTGTTAAGAACATCCTGAAAGCAAAGGGTATGAAGACTACAGGCTATGAAGACTACAGGCTATGAAGTCTACAGGCTATGAAGACTACAGGCTATGAAGATTACAGGCTCGGTCAAGGATAAAGTTCGTCGGGAAATGGCCCAGAAAATGACTACCCAGGATGATGTTCTGCTTGCAGAAGCGATAAAAGTGATGAAGGCATCCACTCCCCAGGGTGTACTGCTGCGAGAGATGATCCAACCTCAGCTAATAAAAAGTCTACTGTCGTTGATAAGTTGATTGAGATATTAAGTCAGTCAGAGTCTTTGCAATTGTTTCATTCTCCGAATCCTTTGGCGGCAGCGCGTTCAAGAGGGGTGCAGATTAAGCATGAGTTGTTGTATGAGGAGGGGGATCCTTTAACCAGTGAGCAAGTCGCTAAGTTTCTGGGGATCACACGGCAAGCTGTTGATAAACGTCGATCTAAGCTCCAACTTTTGGCGATAACTACGGGTCGGCGGGGATATCTATATCCGCTGGAACAGTTTCAGGATCAGGGAGTGATCCCTGGCTTAGATCGGGTATTGCAGGTGCTCAAAGATTATTCTCCTTGGACACAGCTGATGTTTCTGAAAAGTGGAGATATTCGTTTAGAGGGAAAGACACCGTTGGAGTGCCTAAAGGCCGGAGAGGTTGATCAAGTTATCTGGGCAGCGCAGCACTATGGTGAGCAGGGTGCCGCCTAAAGATCTTGCTGCTCATCCGGATCCTCCTTCAGATTTTCAGTCCCGTATTCTTCCAGTCGTGAGGAGCATGCGGCCCTTTTTTCGGTTGAATTCGATTCGGCATCCTTCAGCTCTTTATTTTGACCGAAGTGGTGAAGGACGATTTTATGGAGCTGCACAGGGCTACGGGATCCTGTATGTGGGAGAGGATGAATTTGTACCTTTTATCGAGAGTTTTGGTCGAGTTCACAGTAGACAAATTGTGGAAGAAAAGATCCTGAAACAGCGATACTTAGCCCAATTTGATTCGGATCGGCCTTTGCAATTGGTAGATCTAACGGGTTCTGGATTGGTCAAAATTAGGTCAGATGCCAGATTAACTTCAGGTTCTTATGAGATGGCTCCCCGATGGGCAAAGGCTATCTTTAATCATCCGCAAGGGGTCGATGGAATTAAGTATTTGTCACGTCTGGATAATACCCGAGCCTGCTTCGGCTTATTTGATCGAGTTTCCTCCCATTTACAGGAAACAAACTTGGGTACTCTGCTAGATCAACATCAGACTCTCTTAGCTAAGATATTGAATCACTATGGTTATGGATTAATTTGATTTTCAGTTGTATCTTGTTCCCTGATCATTTTTGATAGCCCCCACCTCCAATTACTCTCTGAGATGGCGTTTACGAAGCGTCTCCGCAGGAATTGGCGATAAAAATTGTATAGTGATTCCGATCAGAACTGAGACGTGTTATCTTGCTCCCGACCCCTATGCCAAGAGAAAGAATGGTGGTAACGGAGAACTGAGACCGACATCCAGTTGTCTCATCCTTAGCAGAAATTACTATATTAACAAAGTGTAGTAGTAAAGTTGCTTAACACTCCATCCAAGGTACAGGGACAAAAAATGACAGGGAGCATAGAAAGCTAGCGCTGGAAGGGATTAGACAAGGTCATGGGTGAGGAGGTGAGCTAAGAATTACCACACCCCTAGACGCTGTCGTCAAATCAACAAAATATTGTAAGGTAGGCAAAATCCGACAAGCCCACCACTATGAGTGCTCACCGCAGACACGACATCTCAGACAAGCTTTGGCAATTACTAGAACCTCATCTGCCCGGCTCACGAGGTCAGCAAGGACGTCGACCAAGCGGGGAAGTCATGGGGCAGGTAGCGCCAGGGATGGCCAGGACATAGAAGATGGCATTACAGATCTGGCGCATATCAGTGGTGCGAGGACGTCCCCCCGGTTTGGGAGCGGGAATCAAGGG
>JAAUUM010000208.1 GCA_012031565.1 Synechococcaceae cyanobacterium SM2_3_2 | reverse complement strand
TTGACTGGGATATGGGGCAGTTCGACCTGTCCCTGGAGAAATATAAGGACTGCACGAAAGCTCAGCAGGGCAGGATCCCAAAGACTGAGGTGCATACCCATACCGAATCCATCAAGCTGATTGACCTATGTGATCCTTGGGTAGAGTCTCTGGAGTTGCCGGAAATGACAAAGAATGGCTACCAAGTAGCTGGGTTAAATTAACCTTAAGATACAGGTGTGGGCAAACGCGATAAGCTCGCTACCTGCGGGCTAGGCTCCGATTCCGTTGTCTTAAAAGTCATTTCACCTACCTACTCAGAAATAGACCTGTATTTGATTGAGCTTTCAGCATTTAGTCACTGGTTTGCAAAGTGCTGCCACTGTAATAGTTAATAACTGTAATAGTTAATAACTGTAATAGTTAATAACTGTAATAGTTAATAAATGATCAAGCTGTACTCTGTCATCTGTGTCATTTGTCATCAGCCTACTTGAGCATAAACCGGATCAAGAAAAGCCAACGTAAGCGTGTAGACTAGCCCCAAGACAGGGATAGCCCTCAAACAGTCTTGGATCCCTGGTGAAAAAGGAGGCTATCGATGGCGGATCCTACCCTTGTACTGGTGATGATTGTTAAAAATGAGGCATCTGTCATCACCCGATGTCTTGATTCTGTCAAGTCAATTATCCAGTCCTGGGTAATTGTGGACACCGGATCCAGTGATGGCACTCAAGACGTGATCCGAACTGCCATGCAAGGGATCCCAGGTCAGCTCTATGAAAGACCCTGGCATCATTTTGGTCACAATCGCTCCGAAGCACTCGAATTGGGCCGCACTTGGGCTGACTACAGCCTGATGATGGATGCCGATGATGCACTAGAGATTTTGCCAGATTATCATCCTTCCCAATTACGGGCAGATGCCTACTATTTGCCCATTTCTCATGGTGAATTGCGCTACAACCGAATGCAGATATTTGCCAATCGATTGCCCTGGCGATATGAAGGGGTTTTGCACGAATATCCAGTTTGTGAAGCTGCTCAGTCCAAAGATACCCTCCAAAGTCTGCGCTATCTCTTTTTAGGCGGTGGTGGGCGGTCTCGGGATCCTAACAAGTATCTCAGAGATGCCCAACTCCTCAAAGAAGCACTGCTTACAGAACCCAACAATGTTCGCTATGTGTTTTATCTAGCCCAAAGCTATCGGGATGCAGGCTATCTCGAAGATGCTATCACCACTTATCGCCAACGAACCCTGATGGGCGGATGGGATCAAGAGATCTACTATTCAATGTTACAAATCGGCATCCTGGCAGAGCGATATCAGCCGGATCCCAACCTCATTGTGATCACCTATTTGCGGGCCTATCAATATCGCCCCCAACGGGCAGAAAGCCTCTATCATGCCGCTCGGTATTGCCGCACCCGTCAGGAATACGCCTTAGCCTATATGTTTGCTAAACAGGGAATTGGTATTGTGATGCCTGATGATAGTTTGTTTGTGGATGCCAGTGTCTATCAGTGGAAGATTTTGGATGAATTGGCAATTGCGGCCTATTGGATCGGATCCCGACAAGAAGCTCTGGAACTCAATACTCGGCTACTCGAATTAGTTCAAAAAGGCGTTGTCCCAGACTCACAAGCTAAGCGGATCCATGACAATCTCAGTTTTTGTCAACCCAGTTAACTGATGTCGCTTTCCCTATCTAGCACAGCATTTAGTGCAGCCTGAGCAGAAACTATCTGTCACCTAACTGGATCCCTCCTTCATGCAGCTTGGCGATAGCCGTAGCCCCCCTTTGATAAAGTGGGAAGCCTGCTCAATAACCTTCCGTACACTAGGGGTAGAGCCTTTTTTTGGCTACACTACCCGTAATCCTCTATTGTTTGGCCAAGTCCGAGCTTTCCCCTAGACTCCAGCAGCCCCCTCTGGGATCCCGGCCCCCTTTGCCTGAATAGGGTATCCAAGCTGATCTCTGTATCTAGTGTCTAAATAGAAGGAAAATCTGCAAAAACACTCCAGATAGTGTAGGGTGCTAGTGACAGTGGTTCAGTTGGACTGATAGGATTCAGGGCGAGTCATCACAGTGATGGTTTTTGAGGGGGATCCCTCCCCGATCGATCAATCGCAACAACAAATAAATAGAACGCTGGCAACTGTGGCTTGTGGTGTGTGGAGCTTGCTATGTCAGACAAACCAGATGTTCAAGATGCCGTCGGTCGGTTCTTGAAATCAATAGGGCGTTATACGTTGCTGTCCGCTGAAGAGGAATTGCGCTTGGCTTATCAGGTGCAAAAGATGACTGCGGTTTTGGAGCAACGCAAAAGCCGAGAGAGCAACGCAGACTGGGCCTCCCGCATGGGCGTCACAGCAGCCGATCTCCAACAGATCCTCACCCGAGGGGAAGCGGCCAAAAAGCGCATGGTGGAGTGCAACCTGCGGCTGGTGGTGTCAATTGCCAAGCGCTATCGCAATCGAGGCTTGCCCTTTTTAGACCTGATCCAGGAGGGCACCATCGGCTTGACACGGGCGGTGGAAAAGTTTGACCCCACCCGAGGCTACAAGTTCTCCACCTATGCCACCTGGTGGATCCGTCAAAGTGTCAACCGAGGGATCCAAAACAAAGGGCGGATGATCCGGTTGCCTGCCCACATGTACGAAAAAGTCTCGCAGGTGAAGCGCCGCTATCGGGAGATCTCTGCCGAAACGGGATCCCGGCCTCGGGCGGACGATGTGTTTGAATCGCTGGAGATTGGCGACAACTATCGCGACTTGATCACCCGCCATATGGCTGATATGCGCTCCCTCAACATCACCGTCGGGGATGAAGACGGCACCGAATTGCAGCACTTTATCCAAGATGAAGACAACGATCCGGTTGAGCATCTCAATCGCATGGCCCACTGTGAAGAGGTGCGGGTCTTGGTGCAACAACTAGCCGACCGCGAAAAGCAGGTGATCATTGCCCGCTATGGTCTGGATGGATCCCCTGGCCTGACCTTGCGAGAGATTGGGGAGCACATTGGCCTCTCGCGGGAACGGGTTCGTCAAATTGAACGGCGCGCTCTGCGTAAGCTGAAGCGATTGCAGCAGGAGTACATGACCCCCAAAGCACCTGAGAACTAGCATCTGAGAACTAGTGCTTGGCACCCACTCAGAACATAGGGCTTCAGCCCGTTTTCTATCTGAGCATCCTAATGGTAGACAGGGCCTGAATAGGGTGAAGGAGAAGTAGGTTGTAAGCCGGGTTCTGTGCTGCCCTGACGAGCAGTGGCAACCATCTATCTGGGATCGACATTACTGCCGACCTCTGGCGGCGCGATTCCATCAGGGATCCACCTTGGGCCACCCGTAGTCAAACTACAAAGCAACCTACCTGGATCCTGATGCAGCAATCGGGGGCGAAGAACAGCCATAGTCCCGTTGCTGCGGCCTTGCTTCCCACCGGGGTTTACCAAGCCAGCACCTCTCGATGCTGCTGGTGGGCTCTTACATTAAGCGCATGCGCCCCACCATTGCACCCTTACCTGTGAATCGCTATTGGGAAATAGCACCTTCCATCGGCGGTATGTTTCTGTGGCACTGTCCTCACGGTTGCCCGCACTGGAGTTTCTCCAGCGGTGTGTTGCTTCTGGAAGCCCGGACTTTCCTCATTCCAGCCATCTCTGCGATAGCCACAACGCGATTGCCTGCCCCTGCTTCCCCTCCGTCTCTGATCCTAACCTGTTGCGCTCTCCGGGATCCCCCTTTGTCGAGATATGGGCTGAGTGGTTTATCGGGGCACGACTAGGATATTGTTATAGTTCAAAAAATGCCGTGATCGGTGACGGAGCTTAAAAACATGGTGTGGAGAGCTGTTTTAAGCCGTGCCCCGCTGCAATCTTGGCGGATCCCTGGCTCCATCCATTTTCCCCAAGTCACCCTTGAAGAATTTCAGGCTCTCTATGCCGGAGTCTATGAAGAATCCCAAACCAGTCTCAACTATTTGATGCTGGTCTTCACCTCCTGTGCCATCGCCACCTTTGGGCTGCTCTCTAACAGTGCTGCTGTGATCATTGGGGCCATGCTTGTGGCTCCGCTGATGTTGCCAATTCGAGGGCTAGCCTTGGGCGCGCTCAATGGGGATATCGGCATGTTTTGGATGTCTCTGCGCTCTGTTGGCATCGGCACTGGTATCGGCATCAGCTTATCCTGTCTGATTGGCCTCACCGTCAGCCTGCCTGCTTGGGGCAGCGAGATCTTGGCCCGGACTCAACCCAACCTCTTGGATTTGGGGGTGGCACTGGCGGCTGGAACGGTGGGAGCTTTTGCCAAGATGCGGCCCAAGATCTCTGATTCTCTGGCTGGGGTGGCGATTTCGGTGGCGTTGATGCCCCCCGTCTGTGTAATTGGGCTGGGGATCTCGGCCTTCGATTGGCCCACCAGTATGGGGGCGGCTCTGCTGTATGTGACCAATCTATTAGGTATCGCCCTCGCCTGTATGGTCACTTTTTTATTGGGGGGCTATGCACCGGGGCATCGAGCTAGGCGGGTGGTGGTTTGGACGGTGGGGATGACGGCGGCGTTGTTGATCCCCTTGGGGGCCAGTCTGACCCGACTCTTGACCCAGGGTGAGCTTGAGATCGCGGTGCGACAAGCTTTGTTAAATCGCGCCATCACCTTTCAGCGGGTGGAACTGGTGGAAAGTGACTTTAATTGGGTTGCCAATCCGCCGGAGGTGATCCTGACGGTGCGCTCGACCGATGAGATTACCCCAGTACAGGTGGGATTTATGGAGGCATTGGTAGAAGAGGTCACCGGACGACCCTTTACCTTGATCTTTCGGGTGACTCCGATTGATGAGGTGCGCCGCCCCAGCCCAGAGCCACCCCCGATTCCCACCCAGATCGAAGATGTCAGACCCCCTCTCGCCATTCCCCAACAACTGCTGGAACAACTGGATCAAGAGGATCCCTTCACGGGTTCAGGGCTGGCCACCCCGACTCCCAGTGTTGAGGTGGATCCTCCAGAGCCGGATCCGACCGGGATCCCGAGTTCAGCAACTGGGGATCCTCTGGTTATCCAGGAGCAAAATCTCTTGTCTGATTTAGAACCTGTGGATCCGCTGCCGACTTTACCCGCTGACTTGGAAGATCTCTCCACCACATTGCCTTTGGCTCCCCCCACTGAGTTGTTGGAGGAGTTCCCCCCTCCCCCCTCTGAGGAGACGACCGCCGCTCTGGATCCCATCGAAACGGTCAGCCCTACCCCTAGTCCAGAGGCTGTGGAATCTTCTGAGGATTCGCCCTCACTCTTTTCTGCCACCACTAGGCTGCTTCAGTCTCTCAATCGGGAATAAAACAAGTGAACAAGACGGGACAAATGCTCAGCCGGGAGGAGGCGGTGGCCTGATAGAGTGGGCAGTGTTTGCCGGTCAATTGGGGATCCCATGTTCACCGACAATGCTTGGCTCAGTGCTCTGATCATTTTTTCGCTACGGCTGGCGGATGTGCCGGTAGGAACGTTGCGGATCGGTATGTTGGTGCAGGGTTATCCTTGGGCTGCCGGGATCCTCAGCTTTGTGGAGTCATTTATGTGGCTGTTCGCCACTGGCAAAGCAATCACCAGTATGGGATCCGGCAACTATTTGCAGATGTCAGCCTTTGCCGCAGGCTATGCGCTGGGCACCGTGGTGGGGGTGATGCTGCAAAATTGGCTGGCGGTGGGATCCTGTGTGTTGCAGGTGATTACCCCAGTCCACTCCCCTCCCATTGCCGAGACGCTGCGGCAGCAAGGTTACATGGTAACGGTGATCAATGCTGAAGGCCGAGATGGGGGGGTTCGGATCGCCTATAGCGTGGTACCCAAGAGGCAACAGGCACGTCTACTCAGCTTGGTTAGTGACATCAATCCCAAGGCGTTTGTCACTGTGGAAACTGTTTCCCGAGCCAATCTGCAACGCTACAGTCCTACCTCCACCGAGATTCCCTGGATGATGAGGCTACTGAAACGATAGGCATGGAATGGGATCCCCTCAGTACAAGGACAAAAGTTGTAAGGCCTGATTGAATTCAGAGGGTCGTAAGGACAAGTCGCAGAAGGTAGGCCGCAGAAAGTCACAACCATAGCGAAATAAACTTTTGGCAAGGACGCCGTCCCGCTGACGCGAACGGCGCTGATGGGCCTTCAGCCTAATTGGGTGCTGTTGGTGTTGCCAGAGCCCACTCAACATGGCCGAACAGAAGGCTAAAGCCAGCAGTGGGATTAACTGACTGAGGCGCTCAGGGTGGCAAAAGTGGGTGGATTCAAGGTTGAATCCTCGGGTTTTGAGGGCGGCAAACAACGTCTCAATCCCCC
>JAAUUM010000207.1 GCA_012031565.1 Synechococcaceae cyanobacterium SM2_3_2 | reverse complement strand
GTTGGCGGTGGTGGATCCGCAGTATCGTCCTCGGTTTGCAGATCTGGCACAGATAGGGCTGAGTGGATTTCTGGGGTATCTGGTGCCCTCGACCCTGCCTCAGAAACCTAAAAGGGAAGGGGAGTGAGATGAACGGATCTGTGGATTGGAAAAACCCAGCAGCGCGACTCTCCACCTATTTCACAGTGGGGGAGATGACTCAAGGTGATCCCCGGCGGGTGCCGACGGATCCGGTGGTGATGGGGCGGATCTTGCGCTTTGCCCAAGAGTTGGATCTGGTGAGAGGGGCGTGGGGCAGTGGTTTGGGGGTGACGAGTTGGTATCGTCCGCATTTGGTGAATCTGGCGGTTGGGGGTGTGCCTAACAGTCAGCATGTGTTGGGATGGGCGGCGGATGTCTATCCGGTCAATGGCAAGATCTCAGAGTTTCAGACCTGGATTGACCTGCGTTGGTCTGGGGGGCTGGGCTATGGGGCACGGAAGGGATTCGTGCATTTGGATGCACGGGATGGGTTTCCCTGTTTTGTGAACCGGAAGCAAGGGATCCGGTGGATTTATTGATTGGAGAGGCTTCGGGAATCCTTCTTCTACGATGATTCTAGATTATGGGTAGAGGTACTTGAGCTAGTTGCACGGGTTCATCCGCTTCCCTTATGTAGCTGAGGTTGGTTAACAAGCGTTTCACATGGTCACGCAAGATAATGATTTTTGATCGGCATTGGATCTTATACTTCGATCATCTCCAGAACAAGTTCTAGCAAGTTCACGCTATTGCAACAAGCTAAGCAATTTTAGGAAGAGGTTTTGGAGTTGATAAGTCAAGAAGATTCCTATACGCATTTTTTGCTAATTCAAGACGACCATCCTTTGCCTTAGTGGGCTTTCTCTGAGCAGTTTCACCCCAGGGATCTTGGGATCCCTCTACAGCATACAAATATGCGGCAGTTGCAGCTAGCTCTAAAAGAATAGAGTCAATCTGACAAGCTGCTTGAGCAAAATTCTTCCGACTACTATCTGCTAGATCGTCCGATAGATCATCAGATTCCTTATAGGTATAAACAGAATAGATGCCACCCCAATTAGCTTTCTTCTCTTCTTCCCGAATAAGTCCAAAAACTCTAGCAGTAGAAATTGCAGATGTGAGATCCTCACTATATGGGCCATAATGTCGATACTCAAAACGGAAACCATTACCAAAGCCAGCCAGTTCCAGTAAATAAGCAACTTTCTGAAACTTAGTCCGTCCGACAATAGAACCACCTGCATCACGCACAATTTCTGCTACTTTTTTCTCTCGATCTAACCTGGGAGTTTGCATTTTTAATTTTCTCCGTTTATTACGTTACTAATTATCTCATAAATCTTGTTTTTTGTCATTGAGTCGAAATAGTAAATTCTGAAAAGAAGGAATTTCTTAATAGAAGCGACTACAGGAGATGCCAAAGCCATTTCGGCAATAGTATTTTCAGATAATCTAATATGGATTTGATTAATTGATGCTTTGGACTCCTGAAAACTTTTATATGGATTACGACTAGCTTCGTCTATCAAGACCTTTGGCATATTATTGTCCTGATCTGCATCTGGGAAGGCTTCCTCTATTCTCTCCTTGATCAAAGCTAAAGATCTTTTAATTTGATCTTCATCTTTTGTATTTAGAGTTGCTTGAACCTGATTCCTAATATCTATACATTTTGGAAGTTCTCTGGTGATAAATCTATTAGCCAAAGAACGAATTACTTCGTCATCAGCATCATTCATCAACCATAATGATCCCCAGAAACATTATCATCCAAGGCCAAGGCATTTTCCAGCGAGTCTGAGTCGTTTCCAAATTTTACAATTGGATGATTTTGCGGGAGACCAGTCTTAGCAGTTTGATTGTCACGTATTAATTTAAGAACTCGAAGCATAAGGAAGGAAAACATTTTCTCTGCACCACGAGTTGTCTTGTGATAATAGACTGTGGGATATAACTGAAACAGCGAAAGAACATATGTTTCAGCAGCATAAATTGCTTTAGGACTAAGAATAAATGTTTCAATATTGCCTAAAGAACTATCGTCTACACCACTAGGCACTTCGCCAATTTCCAGATTCTTGATTAACCAAGCAAAATCGATTCCACTATTTTGAACCCCTGTCATCAATCGATCCCGTTGCATATAATCAAGTCGATCTGCATCAAACTGACTAGAGACCACCGCGTCATAAAGATCAGATGGTGTTCCTTTGGAAATTAATGTTGATACATCCCTTGGAAAGCCACTTCCTAATTCCTTTAGAACTTCAGCCACTTCATTATTAAGAATTATCTGTTTACTCACTTCTTCATGTCGAGCCATCTTTAAATCCAACTTTTTTCCTAAAGACTCAAAGGTATGACTAAACATCCCATGACCCAGATCATGAACTAATGCAGCCGCTAATGCGACACTCGCTTTTGAGTCACTATATTTATCAGTTCCAAGTTTCTCTTGGACAATTTTCATCAACTGACGTGCGGTATGGAAAACACCAATACTATGTGCGAATCGCGTATGAGTTGCGCCGGGAAATGTCAGATCTGAGAAGCCAAGTTGTTTAATTCTTCTCAATCTTTGGAATGGTTTTGTTTGAATGACTTTCCATATCACTCTTTCAAACTCCGATGTGTTAAATTCGATCAAGTTATGAAGAGGATCTCGAATGCGTTGAGGTTTTGTCATAAATAAACTCTTAATAAATTAACTAATGGATTCTTTTCGTTCGCAGTTAGTGAATAATAATTATAGACTAATCGCCCAATCTGTCTAGTCTTCTATAAACTTCTCATACTCCTCTACATTTAGTTCTGGATCCTGAGCTAAGAAGTAAGCCGCCCAAAACAACCTAGTAATTCCACACCCGAGCTAGGGATCGCCTGAGTTAACGCGCTTGAGATCTGCTCCACTAGTGGGACCGAAACGACCAGAGCACCCGCCCAATCACGCCAAAGTCCTCAGGCGGATCCTTCAGATCAATCGTGAAGGGTCGGTAAGCCGGATTATCACTGCTCACTTCCAACTGCCGCCCAGGATACACCGCCACCCGCTTTACCAATAACGTTCCATCCAGTTTCAACACACAGATCCCTTCACGCGGATCCTTGGCTTTCGTATCCACCAAAATAATGTCTCCAGATCTAAGGGTGGGTTCCATTGACTCACCCCGCACATGGATCAGGTTCAACCCCTGCGGACTGGTCATAAACCGTTGCCGGATCCAGCTTTCCCGAAAGGCGATGACATCCTCCCCCACTTCCTCATCTACAAAGGTGCCGGATCCCGCCCCCGCCGCAATATCCAGCAGTGGCAACGACACCCAGGCATCTTTGCCGGTGGCAGGTTGAGACTTCTCCGCCTCCTCCACGCGCTTCGCCAACTCAGGGTTCAGCAACATCGCCCCTTGTCCGGTGAGCAACCAATCCACACTGGCTCCCGTGTGCTCGGCAATGATCCGCAGCCTGTCTGCCCCAGGCTTGGATCCCATCAGATATTTGCGAATCGTGCTCTCCGGGATCCCTAGACGGCCAGCAAAGTGATTGATCGATTCATGCCCAATCACCAGGCGCAAGCGCCGTGCAATCGAATCAGCGACCTGAGCTTCTTCGAGAGAAGGTGGTGATTTTTCATTCACCCAAGGCCGACGAGACATACTTTGCCCCTACCCAATCTGGATATAGATATTCTAAGATAGAACGCATTAATTCGCACTACAGCAAATTAATCGTAGCAGTCTTACTAGTAAGATGCAACCATTCTTACTCAGTGTTAAGCGAGACATTCACTCAATGAGGATCTAATCACAGATGGAAGGGGGATATGCACCGAGAAGAAATCAAGGCTCAGCTCCGGTTGATTGGATCCTCTTTGGCATCTGTGGCGAGGGAGTTGGGAGTGAAAAAGCAGACCGTAAACACGGTGGTGGTGGGCAAAGGCAGATCCAAACGGATCGAGATGGCCATCGCTCAGAAGCTGGGATTGACGGTCGAAGAAGTCTGGCCGGAGAGATAGCCCCAACCTGTAGAGGAATTCGCACTATTGTAAGTCGAGACCTACTTTATGTTTGACATTCGCGAACACATCGAGTTTGACCGCAAGGGGCGGGCTTTTTGCCCCAGTTGCGAGATCAAGAAGGGTCGCAGACCTCGGCAGAGATCTTTGGCGATTGTGCCGGGATCCGGGGGTGCATACCTCTGTCATGCGGGGTGTTCAGTGGATGAGATCCGAGAGGCGGTGGGACAGACCAAGCGGGATCCCTCAATTCGCCACATTGCGTCAGCACCCAAGGTGAGAGAGGAGCCGCCACCCAAACCAGATCTGGACAGACTCTTCACGTCCATACAAGTGGGGAAATTTGTAGGAATGTTGCTCAACGGACAGGCTCCTGATGCTGTGATGGCGCGGGAATGGCTTCAGGCAAGAGGTATCACCAGTGAGATGATCTTGCACTACCAGCTGGGGTTCATGGCTTATCCCAAAGGGATTGGGATCCCGATTCCGGTGGATGAAGACTCCGACAAGTTCTACATCAAAACCCGTAAGTTTCCGCTCAGCAAAGACAGTCAGGATCCGTGGAGCCAGAAAGGGATCTCGGCCACTGTCTTCTTTGGCTACCGACCGGAAAAGGCTACCCAAACTTGGCTGTGTGAGGGGGAATGGGATGCCATGCTTCTGGGGTGGTGGGTACGACACTCTGACATCCAACATATTGCTGTTGCCAGCTTCACCTGTGGGTGTAAGTCGGTTCCGGTGGGATCCCAACTGGATAGATTGCCTGGAGAGGTGATCCAGTTCTATGACCTGGATCAGGTGGGGGGAGAGGGATCTCTGAAAGTGGGATCCGCTTTGGCGAAACGGGGTCAGGTGGTGAAGGTAGCGAAAGTACCTGCTCCTATGGATCCGTCCAAGGGTTGGGATATCTCCGATGCTCTTAATCATGGATTTACCCTGGCGGATATCCAGAAAGCTGCTGATGAAGCTGTGGTATTCAGACTGGAAGAACAGCCCCCACAATTGGGGATCCAAGAGGCAGTTGTCCGACTGGCAGATCAACCCCTGAGCAGTATTGAACGCCAGGTGAAGGTCTTGGATCTGGCGATGGCCTATGACAAGCAACCCCGTGATATTGAGAAGCTGCTTCAGGCTTGTGAAGTGGATCTAGACCGTGCCTTAGAGTTTGAGTCAGCCTTGGATGTCTTGCCCCAACTGCAACAGTTGGAGAGTCAACGGCTGAACTTGCATCGGATCCTGCCTGAGAAGCTGGCTTTAGCTCTGGTGAGTGCTGCTGAAGCCATGCCCACTACTCCGGAAGCTTTGTTGACCACCTTGATTCCGGTGATGGGATCCCGGATTGGCACTTCATCACGCATCGTGATTAAGGCTTCCAGTAACTACGTTCAGCCTGCCATCTTTCGGACTGCGATTGTTGCTAACACCGGAGACAGAAAAACTCCCACCCAAATGGCGATTCTGGCTCCGCTTTATGACCTGGAACGGGAAGCGGCTCAGAAATTTGAGTTGGCAATGGAAGCCTATCAAGAGGAAGTTCGGTCCCGTAAGGATGAGGATCCCTATCCTACTACAGCGGTTTCCAGGCTAGTCAGGTCATATAATATAGAATGACATCTGCACAGAATCTGCCATCTATGAAGCCCTATTCCCTCGATCTACGTCAGAAGATCATCAATATCCATAACTCGGAATCCATCTCTCAACGGCAACTCGCTCGCCGCTTTGGTGTCGCTTTGAGCTTCATTCAGTCCCTTCTCAAACGCTACCGTGAAACCGGCTCCATTGCCCCCAAGGTTCGTACTGAGCAGACTCCCACTAAACTTAATAAACAACAACTCGCTGTTCTCCGGCACCTGGTGGAAATTCATAGCGATGCTACCCTGGCTGAACTCCGTGACATGCTTGCTGCCGAAACTGGCGTGTTGGTGAGCCGTTCAACTATAGATCGGATGCTTGATAAGTTCGACCTCACCTCGAAAAAAACCTTCCATGCCAGTGAACGCGAGAGTGAGCGAGTCTTGAACCAACGCTTGGATTACTGGCTGAAGCTGCAAATGGTCCTGGCAAAAGACTTAATCTTTATTGACGAATCGGGGGTAAACCTAGCCTTAACGCGCATGAGAGCACGCTCCCCTAAGGGGAAACGAGCCTATGGAAAACGTCCTCACAAGCGGGGAAAGAATGTTTCCCTTTTGACCGCCATTGGTTTGCAAGGCGTGCTAGCGGAAGTGAGTCTGCTGGGATCAGTGAAAGGATTAACGTTTGAAGCATTTATTGCCACAAAACTGGT
>JAAUUM010000206.1 GCA_012031565.1 Synechococcaceae cyanobacterium SM2_3_2 | reverse complement strand
GAAAGCTTTGATCTTCTAGTCGCAATGATGCTTTGGTAGTCATGGCCTTTCGAGATGTTAAGTATATTAAATAACTTCTCCCTAGACGTATCAATTACTATCTGTCAGTCTGTTTTTGAGCTAGCTCTAGCGCTAGTTCCTCTAAAAACTGGGCCTGGGCCTTGATGATGCGTTGCTTGGCCTCTGGTAGAGAAAACCAGGCCGCCTGGTCAACCTCTGGAAATTCTCTCAACGTGCCAGACCGTGGTGGCCACTCCAGGGTGAAGGTGTTGCTGTGGAGCGTTGCGGGGTTACAGTCGCCTTCAAAGGCCCAGGCAAACACCCACTTACCGCCCGTCTGGCGCACGGGCTGCAGGGCGCGAAAGTGTCCCTCTGGCATTAGCCCGGTCTCCTCGTAAAACTCGCGCTGGGCGGCTACAAAGGGGTCTTCCCCAGGGTCGATTTCACCCTTAGGAATTGACCAGGCGTGCCATTGGCGATTAGCCCAGTAGGGGCCACCAGAATGCACAAGCAGCACCTCCAGGCTATGCCCGGCGATGCGATACATTAGTAATCCTGCACTCTTTTTACTCATAGAATGCAACCTTAGAATGCAACCGGTTTTGCAACAGATGCATTCTATCGAGCCTAAGACCTAACGGAAAGGTTAAGCCCCAGCCCAAGACTGAATTAACACTTCACAATGGAGGTAGTACGCTCATTGCTTTTGTCATGCCCTATCAATGCACCCTCAGTAGCGGCCAGCATATCTACCTGGATAACCCTGGCCACCAAACGGTCATCACGGTTGCCAGTGGTAGTGCTGGGCAGCAGCAACAGTCTAGCAGCAGCGTGTCAACCGGCCCGTGGACGGCGGTGCCCCAGGTCGCTCAGATGAATGGTGGAGCGCTGATTCGCTGCGTTACCGCCCAGGGCACCTTTACCTTTCAAGTGCAGGGTATGCAGGTGAGCACCGCAACGGATGCCTCAAATTGGCAAGCCGCCCAGCAAATTGCCCTCCAAACCGTGGATACCAGGCCGGGAACCTCAATGCCGCCAATGATGCCCATGCAACCGATGCCACCCATCGCACCGATGCCACCTATGAAGCCGATGCAAATGGGTGATATGCAGATGTCGGCTAACCCCATGGCGATGCGGATGGGCAATATGGCGATGCAGATGGGCCACGCAATGGCTGAGACGGCTCAGCCTCGGCAATTTTGCACCCAGTGTGGTGCCCCCGTTGGCCCAGAGGATCGTTTCTGCGGTAGTTGTGGGCACAAGCTTGGAGACTAACGATGAAGCTAGTGCAAGGTTGCTATGTTAGCCTGCTGGTTGCCTTTGGGGTAGCTGTTAGTTCTGCGGAGATGCTGCCGGCCTGGGCTAGCCCAGGGGTTGAAGAGCTTGCCCAGACTAGCCCAACCGCCACCTACCCTACGTTTCAAGCCTGGTGTCAGGCTAGAGATACCCTACCCGAAGGAGCTCAACGCACGGTTGACGTGCTACTCACCGAGCTTGGTGCTGAGGATTGTGCCCAGGCCGGTCGGCGGGCGTCTGTGCTGACCTTGTTAAATCTCTCCAATCGGCAGCTTACCGACATTGCGCCCCTGGCCAGCTTACCATTACTGACTGAACTGTTGCTGCACAACAACGCCATTGAAGATATTAGCCCGTTAGCGCAGTTGCCGAATTTAACCCGGCTTTACTTAAGTAATAATCAAATTTCCGATATAACTCCTCTAACTGACCTCGAACGCCTACGATTTCTGGTATTGGCCCAAAATGCTGTAACAGATTTGAGTGGCCTAGGCGATCTTGAAAATCTAGAGGAACTTTACCTTGGCAATAACGCGATTCAGAATCTAACTGAACTATCTACACTAACTAATCTTCAAAGGCTGCATCTCAATCACAACCAAATTCAAGATATCACCCCACTAAGCACATTAAGAAGTTTAGAAGCCCTGGATTTAAGCTCAAATCAAATTGAAGATGTTAGCCCGCTAGCAGTGTTAGTTAATCTTCAGTACCTCAATCTCAACCGTAACCAGATCTCTAATGCAGCTCCTCTCCAAGCCATGCAAAACATAGAGCAAATTTACCTTTACAACAACCCGGTGGATAACTTTATTTGCCCAACCAATATGAATGCTATTTGTTTTATCTAACCTGGCTTTAGGATCCCTGCATCCCTGCTTTGAAAGGGTGCCCATTCGCCAAGCATTTCCCAGAAAAGCATTGCCGCGACGATGCAGAATTTTAATGGTGCGACCTACCCCGACTAGGCTGCCGTAGATCACACGATGCACCGCTCAAACTGAGGTTAGTAGCCTTGAAGACAACTCCCGCAGACAATTAACCACCCCAGTGGCATCGGATTCAGGCGTTTGGCAACTCAAACTGCGCCGACTACTCCGCCGACTACTCAACCCAATTGTGAACCTGCCTGAGAGGGTTTGGCCAGTATAGGCCCAGCGTCTAGCGGCTGATGTTGAGAGTTTTACCCGTCAACCAACTCGGCACTACGTAAGTTCAGTAGATCGCAAAGCTCCCCGCCAACCCTCTCCCCAGCCCTCTCCATGCTCCCCAGCTACACCCAACTGGGCATGGCTGCCCTACTGCCCCACAAACACCTCACCATCACAGAGACTCAAACCGGATCCGTACAGGTAGACGGACAAAGTTCCCAAGGCGCAATCAACCGAGGCAAGATCCTCGAACTCACCCTCAAGGACAAAGGAAAGGTCATCAAAGCCGAAGACCTCATGACCCTAAACAAAGACGAAAGCAGAGCCCTCTTCCGAGATCATGACGTCGTCTACGTCTACCACAACCGCATCGATGCCATCGGCGACAAACTCGCAACGGAGGAGCAAGTCTTCGAGGCCGCAGAAGACGCCCTGCAAGAGATCATCCGCCTGATCAAGAAACTCACCGCCGCCAACGCCACCAACCTCCTGATCACCTCAGATCATGGCTTCCTCTATCAAAACCGCCCCATCGAGGAGAGCGACTTTGCCTCCTGCGAAGCGGAAGGAGACGAGATCTATAGTCAAACCCGCCGCTACGTGATCGGCAAAGGCCTCAAGGAAACCCCAGGGCTACGCAAATTCACCTCAGCTGAGCTGGGCCTAACCGGACAGGTAGAAGTCCTGATCCCCAAATCCATCAACCGCCTCCGCCTCAAGGGATCGGGCAGTCGCTTCGTCCACGGCGGAGCCACACTCCAGGAAGTCGTCATCCCCGTCGTGGAGATTAAAAAGAAACGCCAAAGCGACACCTCCGTCGTGGAAGTTGAGATCCTGGGAGGATCCAGCTCCACCATCACCGCAGGGCAACTGGCCGTCACCTTCTACCAGGCCCAGGCTGTTACCGATAAGATCAGGCCCCGAAGCCTCAGAGCTGGCATCTATACTAGGGACGGTGAGCTGATCTCCAACTCCCATGACCTCACCTTCGACGTCACCTCCGACAACCCCAGGGACCGAGAGCAAAAAGTCCGCTTCCTCCTCACCAGCAAAGCCGACACTGCCAACAACCAACACGTCACCCTGCGCCTGGACGAGAAGCTCACCGGCACCTCCCACTACCAGGAGTACAAGTCAGCCCAGTACCTGATGAGACGATCCTTCACCAGCGACTTTGACTTCTAGAGGCAGAGACCATGACCCCCCTCGACCACAAGATCACCGAACACTTCCCAGGGCTTGTCGTCCGGAAGGATCTGGTCAAGGCCGTCAAAGGCAATGCCATCGTCCCCTCCTACGTCCTGGAATACCTGCTGGGCCAATACTGCGCCACCAGCGATGAAGCCTCCATCGAGACCGGCATCGAGACCGTCAAAGAGATCCTGCGCAAGCACTACGTCCACCGCAACGAAGCCGGACTGATCCGCTCCAACATTCGGGAAAAGGGCCGCTACAAAGTCATCGACAAGATCAGCGTTGCCCTCAACGACAAGACCGACACCTACGAAGCCGCCTTCGCCAACCTGGGCATCAACAAAGTGCTGGTGGACTCAGGCACCGTCAAGCCCACCCCAAGCTGCTGGTCAGTGGCGTCTGGTGCATCGCCGACATCGAGTACGAATTCGCCGAAGACAAGAACGCCTGCCCCTGGATCCTCGCCTCCCTCAAACCGATCCAGCTCTCCCACTTCGACTTTGAAAGCTACATCCAGGCCCGCAAACACTTCACCACCGACGAATGGATCGACCTCCTGATCCAGAGCATCGGCTTCAATCCAGAGCTCTTCGGCAAACGCAGCAAACTCACCCAACTGGTCCGACTGATCCCCTTCTGCGAGCGCAACTACAACCTGATCGAGCTCGGTCCCAAAGGCACAGGTAAATCCCACATCTATTCTGAATTTTCTCCCCACGGGATTCTGCTCTCTGGAGGAGAAGTCACCGTCCCCAAACTCTTTGTCAACAACTCCACCGGCAAGGTGGGTCTGGTGGGTTACTGGGATGTCGTTGCCTTTGATGAATTCGCCGGAAAACAGAAGCGTGTTGACAAAGGCCCTGGTAGACATTATGAAGAACTACATGGCCAACAAATCCTTCTCCAGAGGTGTGGAAACCCTGGGAGCAGAAGCCTCCATGGTCTTTGTCGGCAACACCCAGCACACCGTCCCTTACATGCTCAAACATGCGGATCTCTTCAATGAGCTTCCCCCAAGTTCTACGACTCAGCCTTCCTCGATCGGATCCACTTCTATATCCCTGGCTGGGAAGTAGACATTATCCGTGGGGAGATGTTCTCCGCTGGATATGGCTTCGTTGTGGACTACCTGGCCGAGATCCTGCGAGCCATGCGCAACCATGACTACTCCAACCGCTACACCGATCACTTCTCCCTATCCGCCAAGATCTCCACACGAGATCGAGACAGCATCCACAAAACCTTCTCCGGCTTCATGAAAGTCCTCTTCCCCCACGGCGAGACCATCCCGGCAGAAATAGAAGAACTCCTCAAGTTCTCAATAGAAGGAAGAAAGCGAGTCAAAGATCAGCTCTTGCGAATTGACTCAACCTACTCAACCGTCCACTTTGCCTACCAGGATCCGGAGGGTAAACCCAAGGACGTATCCACCCTCGAAGAAGAGGAATACCCCCACTACTACCATCGAACTATTGCTGAGGCCACTACAGAGGAGCTTTCCCAGTTAGATCCGCAAGTAGAAAGGAATGGAACGGATCCTTCGGCCCCACAAGAGAACATTCTTAGGGAACAACACCTAACCTTCCAAGAAAACCAGCGGGGCGTTACCTACGATCAACTATTTGGACCTTACTTAAAAGGTGCTACCAAAATCATCATTACAGATCCCTATATCCGCCTGTTCTATCAAGTCCGCA
The DNA here is from genome assembly GCA_012031565.1 of Synechococcaceae cyanobacterium SM2_3_2. Classification (GTDB taxonomy): domain Bacteria; phylum Cyanobacteriota; class Cyanobacteriia; order Thermostichales; family Thermostichaceae; genus JAAUUM01. The sequence continues at coordinate 986 of JAAUUM010000206.1, read as the reverse complement.
ACCTTATGGAGTTCCTGGAAACAGTAGTCAAACACAAACAGAAGGATGAAGAGGTGGCTGTCCACCTGATCACTATCGAGGATGAGCTGAAGGGCGATCAGCAGAAAGAGTACCTTACTCAGGTAAGTGAATCTTGCTCCACAGTTGGAATTAACCTAACTTGGGAATTCGACAAGAAAGGGACAATACATGCCCGTCACATTGTAACTGATAAGGGGTGGAAGATCCTTTTAGATCGGGGCCTGGATATCTTCCAGCACTATGAGATGAAAGATGCCTTCACCTTTGCTAATCGACTCCAGCAGTTCAGAACTTGTAAGGCTTTTGAGGCAACCTTCATCCGAAACTCAGACCACCTTACCTAGCATGTAAGCTAGAGGGAATTACTGTCTCCACTGACAATATTACTATCTGTAACCGTGTCTGCAGAGATGGATCGATCTTCGAGCTTAATAGAAAAATTTCCGCCCCCTGTGTCTACATTAACGATGACACCTCGTTCCCTTAGATTGATCAGTTCTGAATCTATTCTCTGCTTAGCAGCATCTATTCCTGGGGCAGTCACTCTAAGACTTGTCATCTCGTTGTCTAATGTCCCACCCGAAGTTTGCTTGATCCAGCCTTTCTCAACTAGGTAGCAAAGGGAGTTCTCAAGTTCCTTTCCATAGATCCCCTGTTGCTTCTTTCAAGTCTCCAACTTGAAAATGGTTCCAATGTGCTGGGTTACCCTTAGACACATTGAGAGCAGCTAGAAGCAACTTGTCGTTGTTGTCGAAATACTTCGAGATGTCCATTGTTATTCCCTAAGATCAATCAACTAGGAATCATATCAATGAGGAATCAATCCAGACTTTTCCAGAAGGTGAATACCCCTCTCTTGTAACCAACCTGCGATGTTTATTAAATGAGGAGTTAACACTTCCAATGCTCCAGCTAGCCGACCCGCTTTCTTTACATAGTCTATAACGGTTTCTAGAGCATTTCCA
>JAAUUM010000205.1 GCA_012031565.1 Synechococcaceae cyanobacterium SM2_3_2 | reverse complement strand
ACTTTTTTGCCAAGCTCAAGCAGTATCGGGGAATTGCCACACGCTACCACAAGCGGGCAGAGAATTTCCTGGGAGCAATCTATCTGGCGGCTGCGGTTATCTGGCTGATCTGATGACACGCCCTAGGGTTTAGCTAGGGAGTTCAGGACATGGATATTGAGAATCTGAAAGAACAAATTGCGGCTCTTCCTCCTGAAAAGCAACAAATGATCCAACGACTTGTGTCCTACATGAGCAAGTCTTATCCCACAGGATATTCAAGGCTTGATAGATATCCAAGCTTCGATATAATTACAAGCTTTATTAGAGAATCGCCATCTTTTATCCAAGAGAGCTTTTTTTGATCTTTTGTCATTTATGTTGATTCATATGGAATTTTATGATGAATATACCTATGAATATCTGATTTATAAGTTTATGCGAAGCATTAGATATTCTAATGAAGAAGAAACAGAGACTACCATTCCTCATCCTCTCAGTTTTGAGGATCAGCCGTTTGTTGGAATGTGGGCAGATCGAGAAGATATGGCAAACAGCACTCAGTGGGTTCGCAGCATACGTCAACAGCAATGGAGTCGCAAAGGTGAGTAGGATTTTGATCGACACCTGCATCCTTATTGATGTTTTGAGAAACGACTCAACAGCAAAAGATCGTTTGCAGAATCAATCCTAGGTCTCCGCCTTACTGATCAGCGCTGTGACAGAGATGGAGTAGATCGTGGGATGTCGGAATAACGCAGAACTTCAAAACCTTGAGAGGTTTATTGGACAATTCAGTGTCATTGCTTTGAGTCAGACAATATCACAAACAGCCTCTCAGTTGATTAGAACCTACAATCTTAGCCACGGATTGCTCATCCGAGATTCTCTAATCGCCGCTACAGCAATTGACCTAGGGATCCCGCTACTCAGTAAAAACCAGAGAGACTACAGATTTATGGATGAGTTGAATCTTTTAGCCTATCCTTAGTTTTAACCCCAACTCATCTCTAATAAAACAATGAGATCTGGCAGTTTGAGGAGTATCCTGCTCTGGGAATAAACTGAGATGCGGGCATTAGTAGAAGTCAGTTCCTGCCTTGACAGCAAGCCAGCGGAATACAAGAAGCCACCTCTGAGGAAACTGTGACCAGTCGCATTCAGATCCCCACCATTAACGACGAACCAGCCGACTTCGAGACTCTGTTCGGCCTGTGGAGTGAGATAGAAGATGAGGAGAGGGAATGGGTGCTCGATTTCACCCACTGTAGATTCCTCAAGCAAAATGCAGTAGCCTTTCTAGGCGGATTGATCCGTTGCGCCGAGTCTCGGGGGGGAACTATCTCCATTGACGAAAGCACTCTTCCTTCTGCCATTGGAATGAATCTCAAGCAGAATGGATTTCTTCCTCACTTCACCAACAACGGCTCCAAATGGAGGGGGAACTCTGTTCCGTTTAGGGAAGACCGTGATCAAGATCACAACAGTATCTGTCACTACCTAAAGCAAAACTGGCTGGGACGATCTTGGGTTCAGGCCAGCCAACCGCTGCAAAACGCCATTGTAGGAGCAGTTTGGGAGCTTTACGCAAATGCCTTTGAGCACAGTCAATCCGAGATTGGGATCTTCACCTGTGGTCAGCATTACCCTCAGCTCGAATGGCTCAGTCTCACCATTGTAGACTTTGGCGTAGGGATCCCTGCCAATGTGCGCAGGTATAGCAATGATATGCACATGCTCGCGTCTGACCCGTTAGAATGGGCTCTCAAATCCGGAACGACTACGAGGGAAAAGGGCGTATGTGGTGGAATGGGACTAGACGTCCTCAAAGCGTTCATCAAGAAGAATCAGGGAAAGCTAGAGATATACAGTTGTGAAGGCTACGCCCTAATTAATCAATCTGTGGAAGAATACAAGCAAAGTAGGGTCTCTTTTGAGGGAACATTAGCGAACATATCGCTTCGCTGCAATGAAGCCTATTACCAGTTGGCCTCAGAGTGTGATGACGCCCTTCTCTTTTAGCGGGAAGTTGTAACAATGAATACGGCAATAAAACTTGACATCCCAGGCATTGTTGGACAGAACTGCATGACCCCTGACCAGGGCCAGGATATCTATGGGCGGATCCATCAGCACCTCCTGGATGGACAGCTTGTTGAGCTGGACTTTGCCGGGGTAGATATTTTTGCCTCTCCGTTCTTCAACTATGCTGTTGGTCAGCTTGTGAAAGACATCTCTCCGACAGAACTCAATCGGCTGCTGAAGATCTCTAACTTGAACCCAGTGGGTCGGAATGTTTTACAGCGAGTCATCGAGAACTCCAAGCAATACTACTCGGCTCCAGGGTTCCGCGAAGCTGTGGACGAAGTAGTAGAGCGTGAAGCCATACTTCTCTGATGGCTGGTCTAAGAATTACTGTCCAGGCAGATGTCGTAGACATTAGAACTGATACACCTCTGCCTACAGATACTTTTCTAGTCGATATCAATGTCTGGTATTGGCTAACCTATACTCGTGCTTCTCAAGCAGACCAGCCGCCAAGCACTTATCAGACCACAACATATCCTGACTACGTTGGCAGAGCACGATCAGCCAGGGCAACACTTCTCTACTGTGGGACAACGCTAGCAGAGCTGATCCACCTAACAGAGAAATCTGAACGAGAAATTTATTGTCGTGTCAACTCCCTTAGCTTAAAGCCGAAAGAATACCGCCATCATTATCCTACTGAGCAGCAGAGATCTCCTGTGTCAGAGACACAAATTGCTTGGCAGCAGATTACCTTGATTGCGGCTTCTCTCGATTTTCAAATCAATGAGGGAAATTCCAACCAAGTGTTGGCTCGCTATGCCACCCAGCCTTTGGATGGTTACGACCTGATCATGTTGGAATCAATGGTTCAGGAGGGATTTTCTCAGGTATTGACTGATGACAGTGACTTTGCCTCAGTGCCTGGAATCCAACTTTTTACGGCCAATAACACTGTCATTGCAGCGGCGCACACTCAAAACAAGCTCATCAGCCGATAGCTTACTCTGATAAGACCAGCCGCTCTTGTAACTACCATGACCACCTGAGCACTTTCTTTCACCAACACCTTTTTCAGCGAAATCCTCAATCTGCCCCAGGCCGTCCAAAAAAAGGTCGAAAAAATCCTCAAAGTGCTGCAACAGGATCCCATCTCCGCCAATGGGGATGCCAAAAAGCTCAAAGGCTACATCAACAATGTCTATCGCGTCCGCCTGGGAGATTACCGCCTGTTCTACAGCTTTGGACAAGGCTGGGTCAAACTACTCAGCATCCGCAAGCGCGATGAACGCACCTACGAGTTTGAGATCCCCACTACAGACAACCCGATCTCTCCCCCAGACGATACCCTGCTCGACCCTGAACGGATCCCGTCTGCGCCCCCAGCTCCAGAACTACCGTCTATCACACCTGGCTCGGCTGAAGACACCGCTCCTCTCCCCTTTGCCCTCACCGAAAAACGCCTCAAACAGTGGCAAATCCCCTCCGAGCATTGGTCAGATATCATCAGCATCCAAAATGCCGAAGCCCTGCTGGAACTGCCCTTGCCGGATCAGTACCTCCAACGCATCATTGATAACCTTTACCCTCGTCCTATCGACGAAATCATTGCCCAGCCCGACTACATCCTCAAAAACCCCTCCGATCTTGATCGATTTGTCAAAGGCGACCTGACGGCCTTTCTCCTCAAGCTGGATCCCGAACAAGACAAGCTCAAAGACTTTGGCAAACAAGGCCCCGTTTTGGTCAAAGGCGGCCCCGGCACCGGCAAATCCACCCTTGCCCTCTACCGCGTCCAAAAACTGCTAGAGCTGGGCTACACCTCCATCCTCTTCACGACTTACACCAAAGCCCTCGTCACCTACTCCGAACAACTTCTCAGCCAATTGCTAGAGCAGCCCCTTGACCAAACCGGCATCAAAGTTGCCACCGTCGATGCTCTCACCTACCGCTACTATGCCAAAACCTACGGCAAACCCCAATTTTCCACTGACCCCCAAGCCCTCGCCCTCCTGCAAACCGCCCTCACCCAAACCGAAATCCCCGCCAAAAACATCTTTGATCGTCAGGTGCGCCGCCAATCCCTAGAACGGTTGGGGATCCCCTACCTCTTCCAAGAAATCCAAACCGTGATCGAAGATTGGGGCCTCTCCACCCTCAACGATTACCTCGCCCATGACCGTCGGGGACGAGGGATCCCGCTTAAAGCCAGCCTCCGAGAAGCCCTCTGGGGTATCTATCAATCCTGGACAGAGCTGATGGAACAGTCCGGCCTCACCACCTGGCCCCAACTGCGGTGCAAAGCCCTGGCTGTTCTGCAACAAGAACGATAACAGCAGATGGATCCCCCCTATCAAGCGGTTGTCATCGACGAAGCCCAAGATCTCTCCCCCGTCGCCCTTCGATTTCTGTTGACCCTGGTGCCCTCTCTAGAGGGGTCATACCTCACCGCCGACGCCTCCCAATCTCTCTATCAACGCGGCTTTAGCTGGAAACAAATCCGTAGTGATCTCAAACTAACGGGCCGCACCTTACTACTGAAGCGAAACTATCGCAATACCGGGCAAATCATGCAAGCCTGTGCCAGCATTTTGCAAAATACCACCGCCGGGGATCCCGACTGTCTACAGCAGATCCCCTCCCCTCACCAAGGGCAGCCCCCCACCATTATCTTCACTGACAGCCTCGACCAAGAAACCCGCCTGATCCATGCCTTCTTCCTTGAATCTGCAAAACGCCATCGCCTGCCCCTACACGGCGGAGCCATCCTTTCGTCCAGCACCGCCCTCGGCAAAAAAATTGCTCAACATCTGCAAAGTCAAGGCATCAATGCCCAGTTTGTGGCAGGCAATGACATCGACCTCAATGCCCCCTACATTAAAGTTCTAACGTTACACTCGGCCAAAGGATTGGAATTTCCCTTCGTGGCGGTTGTAGGGTTACAAGAAGGTATGTTACCTAACACGGATCCCCATCAACCTCCTGAAGAGATCCTCACCCTTACCGACGAGCAACGCCGCTTATTTTATGTCGGCTGCACCCGCGCCATACGCTCCCTGCTGATATCGGGATCCCGTTCTCGTCCTTCCTCCTTTATGGAGTCACTCACCTCTCCTCATTGGCAACGGCACCCATGAAGAGTCCCATTCGTTTGCAAGAGCTACTCCAAGAGACCCCTGATCGGATCCAACCAGTTTTGATGCTGCTGAGTCAGGGTAATGCCATTCTCGATTGCACTGGAGTCGATCAACTAAACCCCGAATAGCTCGAACACATCTTCGCTCCACTCCCCGCCACCTGGGACTTTGCAGACTTAGGAGACGCCTTGGATGTAGAAACCCTGGGGGATCCCTTGGCTGTCCAATTAGAACGCTGGGTCAATCAACGCCAAGGGCGATCTCCAGCCCTGCCCCTAGTCAAGCTTGAGGATCCTGGGATCCCCTCTCCCCTCGATATTTTTGCTTTCCGCGATGAGATTGTCCATGATTACCGCGACTACATCACCAGCTTCCTCAAAATTCGGGATCCACGAGTTAGCACCTTCGTCCACGAAGAACTGGAACGGGGTCAACTCTGGCCGGATCCCCTCCTCCAACTCAACCCCTCCTACGAAAAAGGATCCAATGTTGATGATTTGATCCAACAACAAACTCTTCATCCCGACACCCGGCGTTACTTCTGCACCCCTCAAGGGGATCCCTTTACCTTCTACTTTCATCAAGTTCAAGCCTTTCAAGCCGCTCACCACCAAGAACCCTACGTCCTCACCACAGGCACCGGATCTGGCAAAAGCATGACCTATCTTGTGCCCATCTTCGACGACCTACTCAAACATCCTCACATCCAACATCCTCACATCCAAGGGGTACGTGCCATCCTGGTCTACCCCATGAACGCCCTGATCAACTCCCAAGCAGGTGAAATCCAAAAGTTCCTCGACAATGTACCGGGATCCCCCATCCGCATTGCCAAATACACCGGACAAGAATCCCTCACCCAAAAGACCGAGATTCAAAATAATCCACCCCAAATCCTGCTGACTAACTACGTCATGTTGGAATTGATGCTGAGCCGCAACCAAGAAGACAAACTGGTAGCCTCTTCTGACCTCAAGTTCTTGATTTTGGATGAGCTACACACCTATCGAGGTCGCCAAGGGGCTGATGTTGCCCTTTTAATCCGCAAGTTGGGACAACGGTGTGGACAAGATTTTTTGTGCATTGGCACCAGTGCCACCATGTCTACCGAAGGCGGACGATCCAATCGCCGGCAAACTGTTGCCCAGGTTGCTAGGGCGTGTCATCAGATCAGCCAGATAACCGCAGCCGCCAGATAGATTGCTCCCAGGAAATTCTCTGCCCGCTTGTCGTAGCGTGTGGCAATTCCCCGATACTGCTTGAGCTTGGCAAAAAAGTT
>JAAUUM010000204.1 GCA_012031565.1 Synechococcaceae cyanobacterium SM2_3_2 | reverse complement strand
CGACCCGGATAGCTGGTGGAGGTGTCACAGTCCGGGAGTTGGGATCCCATTACTGCCACCATGAGTACCCACGGGGATGCAGTGCCCAGTGTGAGGCTGGATGCAGTGACGGCAAAGACAGCATGGGTGAGGCTCATCATCGTTGACCAAGCCTCCCTTTCCGCCGGGGTAGGGAGTACAACAGCAACCGAGCAATCGCGGCCACCACAGTTAAAATCGCGCCTAGTAAATACAAGCTGGTACTGCTGAATCCCAGTCCCAGAAAGCGAACCAGGGTGAAGCACATCAGCCCAGCCACTAGGAAAGGAGTCCCATCAATCCATTGGGTATGGTCAGGGCCAGTGATTTTCAGACCCAAGTGTTCCTCTAAGACCACCCGCTTTGCCAGCATGGGATTGCCGCCGCACCGCTCCATCAAATTCGATATCTGACCGGGTTTGAGACGGATCCCCAATTCGGTTGCTGCACTCTGGATGCAGTCGCGGATAGGAGCCTCTGGCAAGGGATCCAGTTCCAAGCGGGGTAGCTTCAGAAACAAGTCTTTGGCAGGGGGCCAAGTAGCCAAGACCAACATCACGGCTTTGGTGGAGAGCAAAGATTCCAACCACTGCCGGAATGAGAGGGGGTAGTGCTCTGCGTCATCACAGATGAATATCGCGGTCTGATTGAGCAGATCCCCAAATAGAGCGGCCTGCAACTGGGCCAAGGTCATCTTCTTGCCCTCCAAGGTGGTGGGATCCACATTGAGCTGCTCGGCCACACTCTCCACCATTTGCTTTGGGGTAGATGCTTTGAGATGAACCAACCGAAATCCCGTTAAGTCTTGACCCACAAAATGAGCCAATGTGCTCTTACCAGATCCCGGTTCACCGACCAGTAACAGCGAGTTTCCAGACAGTAGCCCAGCCACAATCCGCCGCTGCTCCCCAGACCTATAGCAGGGGGAACCTGGAACAACCTGCGGTTTACGTAAAGTAAGACTGGACATTTGTGTTTGCATTTCACTCTTTTAGGTGTTTTTGCTGTAATTTCTGGCGGTGGTGACTGAAACTCCTAAACGGGCAGATATTTGTTGAGGGGTAATGCCCTGTTGTGCCAGTAGTCGGATTCGTTCTTTATCGGATTCAGTGATTCTGGAACGTTGACCCACAGTAGGCCGACACAAGCTAACTCGACTCATGGATTCGTCAATCCTCAAAACAACCCACAGAGGATAGCCCACTTCTGCACATGTGTCAGGTTGACTTTTCAGGATGAGTCAGTTTGTCTTAGCTACTAGTATTGATGAAACAAAGAATCAGATCTGAGGCTTGTTTTGAGTCTGTGCAGTCTGTGTGTATGCTGTGGCCGTTCTCCCACAAGATGACTACAGAAATGACTCAGAAAGTCGCTATTGATTTGGGTAATCGCTTCGTCAAACTCTCTGACCAAGGACGAGTCTGGTCGGTGGAATCTATCTATGCCGATGTCCAAGGTTCCACTGATAAGGCTGTGGAGTATGTAAAGGGATCCTGTGAGGAGCTAGTCGGCAAAGCCTGGATAGTCGGTCATGGTGCCCGCAACTACCGACGCGGGATCCGTACCTGGACAACCGAAAAGCATGAATCGGCATTGCGCCTGGTGCTGGGATCCCTGGAGTTACCGCGTCGTGCAAAGACGGCTGACTTTGAGTTGGTGATGAGTCTACCTAACCCCGGCGTGGAAGGGATCCAGCTGCAAAAAGCTCTGGTTGGAGAGCATCACATCATTGATGGGGGAGAGACTGTCAAAGTCATCATCGAATCTGTCAAGGTCGAGCCTGAAGGCATTGGAGCCTACCGCTACGGGTACAAGCAGGGGTTGACTAAGCTCAACTCCATCACCGGGATCATTGACCTGGGGGGAGGAACGGCCATCGCTACCCTATTTGATGCACAAGGATCCCAGATTGAGGGGGCACGGGTAGTGTTGCGCCGGGGTGGGATTTACGGGCTGGCCAGTGACATTGCCGTGGATCCCCGTCTGTCCAGTCAGGTCAGGAGCACTCCCAAGGTGGAACTGATCATGGATGCGATTGCTGAGGGATCCTATGCCTACGGGGTGCAAGGGGTGAGCTTTGCCAGTTTTTTTGACGAGTATTGTGAGCTGTGGCTGAAAGGGATTCTGAGTGAAGCTCTCAACCGCTGGGGATATCTGGCTCGAAGGAATTGGGGTGATCTTAGTCGCGGGTGGGGCGGCTCCGCTAGCAGCTGACTGGCTGGATGAGAACTATTGGTTCAAGGTGCTGCCGGATCCCCAGTTTGCTCATGTTTTGGGATTGGTGGCATGAAGCAGAAACCAGAGTCGGTACAAGTCAGGGTGAGGATCCCGGTGTCCCTCCTGCCCAAGATTGAGCAGATCCGGGTAGCAACGGGGTTGTTCTACCCTGGGGAGGTGCTGCTGTTGGTGTTTCAGTGGTTCTTGGCCGATGCCCCTAGGCCAGTGGATAAAGAGACAGCCCACGGGGATTCTCAAACCAGTAAGGACTTGTCCGATCCACCCCACCCCCAGCAGCAAAAGACAGAGGGCAGGGTTAGTGAGCAGGCGGGATCCCTGAGAGATTTTATGCGGACACTGGCGGGGTGAATGCGGCTGTTATTGGCTGAAAGTAGCTGACAAATGCTGGACTTGCTCAACTGTCAGACCTGTTAAGTCGGAGATCTCTTCAGCAGACATTCCCTTGCTCAGCATATTCAGAGCAACCTCTTGAATCCCCTTTTGCTCACCCTCCTGAAGGATCTGTTCATACCAAGGAGACTCTCTCAGCACTGTCATATCCCACCTCATAATCTCTTGTACCAATGGTAGCTCCAGCACAAAGCCCGCGAAAAAAGCCAGCAACGGCTCAAACTCTTCCAGCTGGGGATCCCGGCGTAGCTCCTGCACGGCTCTTTGAACAACGGCCTCACTACCGCCATCTTTGAGCACCGGCACGAATGGCAGCAGGCCACTCAACCCCTCCCGAAATACTTGTTCCGCTTCCACCTCCCATAAATTGATGGTTTTGTAATCCTGGCGGGCCACAAGACCCAGAAACGAGGACTCGTAGTGATCCGGAATGGGCTTGGCTGACTTGGGTGGCAGGATATTGATCAGTGACGGAAACACTGGCATGTTATACCGTTCACGGGCTAGTGCGGCATAGGCAGTCATCCTCCGAGGCATCCGGCTGGAATAGTGCAGTTGCAGTTCATTGAGCAGCAAGAAAGGCCCATGCTCTGGGCTATTGACCTTGATGAGCACATCGCTTTCCCGGCTGACCCACTGAAACTCAGAGGAGAGGGTATCTAGAGCCTGCACATCAGAGAGTCCGGTGACCCAGCGTGACCAAGCCTGGGGATCCCGGCTAATCAGACGTTTGCTGCCAATATCGGCTTTTTTGGTCATGCTTTACTCACCATCTGCACCTGTTGAGATTATCAGACGGGCTGGTGAGGTTAAAGACTGAGGACTGAGGACTGAGGGCTGGATCCCTTGCTTCTTGTCGGGGTAAGTCATCTTCTTTAGTTCCTCCAAATGTTGAGACAGTACGGTCAACAGAACGGACAAAAAGTCCATATAGTCTTCCTCCTCTAACCAACAGAATCAGTCACACTGGGAAGTAATGAACTGGATCCAATCCATGAGCACCTTCTCTATCGAGCTTCCTGAAACCGCTTTTTCTGCTCTCCGGCTGCCTCCCGAAGAGTTTGTCCAGGAAATGAAGGTGGCAGCTGTGGTCAAGTGGTTCGAGTTGGGGGAGATCTCCCAGAGCAAGGCGGCTGAAATCGCTGGGATCACTCGCTCTGACTTCCTGCTGACCCTGACTCGCTATCGCGTCTCGACCTTCCAATATACAGAGGAAGAGCTCCTTGAGGAATTAGCCAGTGTCCAGTAATCTGGCGAACCCTGAGCGGGTTGTGGTGAATGCGTCCCCGTTGATCATCCTGTTTAAGAGTCTCCAGGCGGATCTACTGCCACAGCTCTTTCAGGAGATTGTTTTACCTCAAGCCGTCTTGAAAGAAGTGGTGGCAGCGGGGACAGGGGATATGGCTGCACAGCAAGTACCCATCACACCGTGGCTGACTCTGGTGGCTGAAAGTGGGGTGGATCCCAGAGTGGCAGCATGGGATTTAGGGGCTGGTGAGTCGGCTGTCCTCAGTTATGCCCTCTCTAGTCCTGGATATTGTGCCATGGTGGATGACCGAGCAGCTCGGCGCTGTGCCAAAAGTTTAGGGATCCCTGTCTTGGGGGCAGGAGGGATGTTGGTTCTAGCCAAGCGTAGAGGACTGATCCCATCGGTGGAACCTGGACTAGAGGGGATCCGAACAGCAGGGTTATGGCTCTCCGATGAAGTTATTGCTCTCCTCAAGAAACAGGCGGGGGAATAAGGCGTTGGCAGCTCTCGCGAGCGGTCTTTAAGTCCGCATTACCGCCAAAGTGGCAGAATTCAGGCATACCCTTTTCTCTAGGCCCGGTAACTTCTTTGTGCAGTCAGGTTTAGAAATAGGAACTGCGGACTTAAAATCCGTTGATCGTGAGATCGTGCGAGTTCAAGTCTCGCTACCCCCATCAGGCTTTTAGCCTTCAATAGCTCTCACAGACTGGATCTTAGCTTCTGCAAAGGGTCTGGCTATTGTTTCTGCTGTTGCAGGAACTAGACGATATTGCCCCAAAATCTAGGCCACAATGGAGGCTACTAGGCCACGGTAGCTAGTCCACGGGGAAATCAGATGTTCGACCAAGAGATTGAGATAGCCAATCAACGGCTCAAAGGGGCAGGGTGTCGGCTCAAGATAGAGCAACGGCGAGAATCTTTGGTGCTCAGGGGGGTACTGCCTCCTAAACCAGGATCGGCGGAGCTAACCCCTAAGCAGCAACGGATTCCAGTCGGGGCTAAGGCTTCTGTGGCGGGGATTAAGCGGGCGGTGGCTCTGGCCCAGAAAATTGATGCGGAGGTGACTTTAGGGACTTTCCGCTGGCAAGACCATGTGGCGGAGACTTCTACAAGAGATACTGCTGGCTCCATCATTCAGCGATTTGAGCAGCATTATTGGGCCAGCAGAGAAAAAACAATCCAGACGCAAGAATCTTGGAAAACCTCTTACTGGGAGGTCTACAAACGGTTTGAGCCGGATGGGGTGCTGACGGAAAAGACGGCTCGCCAGTTGATGTTAAGGACAGAACCGGATACCCGCTCACGGGTGCGATACCATGATGCGCTGGTCAAGTTGCTCAAGTTTGCTGGCCTTTCTTACGACATAGATCTCTGGAAGGATCTCAAAGGCAGTTACAACACCAATGAGCCGAAACCGCGCAAGTTGCTGAGCGATGAGGAGATCATTGAGGTTTGGCGGGGTCTGGATGATGTGGTGACAGCCTATGCGTGGGGGTTGATGGCTACGTTTGGGTTGAGAACCCATGAATTGTGGCATCTCAACACTGCGCCCCTGTTGAAGGGTGAAAACTATGTGGTGGTGGGGTCACAGACCAAGGCTAAGAAGGAACGTCGAGCCTATGCGCTGCCGACGGAATGGATCGATATGTTTGAGCTGCGGATTGATTGGGATCTGTGTGCTCCTGAGGGGATTTCTAATCAGCGACTGGGGCGACGAATTGCCAGTCGGTTTTCGGTACGGGGATTGCCTGCTCCGTACACCCTGCGGCACTGCTATCGAGCCAGGGCTTTTAGAAGCCAGATAGATCCGGTGGCAGCGGCCCGCAGTATGGGGCATTCGGTGATGATTAGCCAGAAACATTACACTCGCTGGATTGAGGAACGGGATATTGCTAAGGCCTTTGAGCAGGATCTTTAGCCCAGAGTTCCCAGAGGGCTTGGGGATCCCAGCGATAGGCGGGGCGTTTGGCATTGGGGCCACTGATAACGATGAAGTGGAGGCCCTGCTTGAGAATGCCTTGCTGAACTTGGCGGCATAAGGTGAAGCGAGTGACTCCAAATTGTTCCTCGATAGTGGCGGTATCGACCATCTTGGGTATGCGCTTAGACATGGAGGTTCCTTGTGGGAGAGATAAGGGTTGAGAGAAATGATTAAAGCCAGCCGCGTTGGTGCATGGCATGGAGGAGAAGGCCGAAGGCTTCCAGACAGTCAGAGTCCTGGGATCCCGTGCTGAGAGAGATCTTGCGTAGTCCGGCCAAGAGGCGATAAGCGACTCGGATATTGCCGCCGCCTCTTTGAATGGCTTGTTGATAGGTGGCAACGTGCTTGATAGCGTAGGGACTCATGGGTTTATCGCTTCCTTAATTGATGGATAGGGATGTCGTAGGGATGGATCCATTTGTCGGCTTGGACGGTGGCTGTGTCGTCGGAAATGGAGATGACCGTGAGGGGTTTGCCCCAACAGGTGACATTCATCGCTCCGGGGGGGCCGACATACCGGCAGAGATCCCCGGTTCTGAGATGGGGTCTGTAAGGGGCTGGGCTTCTGGCTTTGGGTTCTTTGTCTGTTGC
>JAAUUM010000203.1 GCA_012031565.1 Synechococcaceae cyanobacterium SM2_3_2 | reverse complement strand
AGGCATCCAGGGTGTAAGCACTGGATTGGGAAAGACAATTCATTCTGTATCAACCGAAGCCCTATCGCTTATGGCTGGAAAGGTTGAAGAACCAAGACTTTCTCTGATTGAGCCAATGATAGATAGAAATGAAGCCCTGATATTCATTAATGGTTTCCTGACTGAATCAGAGACAAAACCACAGGACAACAAACTGTTGTGGAGAGCAATCAGAAAAGCTGGATGGAGGGGATCCCTTTATCATCTTTGGTGGGATGCTTCCACTCCAGCAGATTTTGCTTTATCAGCCGCACAATTAGGGGTTGGGGCGATCCTTCACTGGGAAGCTCATGAAAGAAAAGCCAAAGAAGTAGGCTTGAATCATACTTACCCCATCTTTTCTTCATTGAGCGAAGAGAAAATCTCAATTATGGGATTTTCCTTGGGAGCTAGAATAGCCTACTACACGATGCGAGGATGGCCCAGCTCTAGCCAGAAACTTCAGGATATTGTTTTACTGGGTGGCGCAGTCCGTAGGGGCGCAAGCAAAAAGTGGTCTGATCATGTTGAGAAAATCAGCGGGAAGTTAGTCAATATCTATAATGAAGATGACGTGGTGCTTGCCTATCTTTTCAAAACCGTGTCGCTCAATAGAAGTCCATGTGGAATTAAGCCAATAAAAGAGTTTGATCCAAAGATAGAGAATCTCAATGCAACACATTTAATCGATTCATCAAAACACAATTACACATCCTATCTTCCACATCTGGATAAGATGCTCTGTCAAAAGCTTGATTGGAATACATAGATTCATTCAGCGGCGAATAAATAGAGACTTTTAGGATCTGTGGGGATCAGTTGATAGGGATCTTTTTGGTTCAGGTGCTCGCAAAGGTGAGCAAAAGATTGTAGGCTCTCAAGCCGTTCGGTGAGTTCGCTCAATTGATCTAAATACTCAGCAATACCAACTTGGGTCAAATACCAGGATTTTTCCAGATCCCGGAAATAGGACATTTGAAACTCAACAGAGATCTCGTTTCTAGGCGGCGGCGTCTTCAAGAGTTAAGGACTGGTCAGCGGGTGACAGGCGGGCGATGCGTTGGATCCTTTCGGTGGATATGTAGTGACTAAAGCCTGGAGCCATGTAGGTGTAAGCAGTTTGGAGTTGTGGGCGGTCATCGGGGATGAGGGCAGAACACCATCTTTGGCTCAGTTGGCGAAACCGGGGAACTTCGGCATCAAGAAGATCGGCAGCATCTTTGAGGTAGCCGTGCTTGATAAGCAGTTGTGATTCAGTGGCGAGGGAGACGGCCCAGCCTTTGAGGGCGATGTCTGCTAAGAGAAGATGGCGTGGTTGGCGGTTGGTGGGAATTTGGTGGGCTTGATCGATGAAGAAGGTGCGGGTCTCGCACAAGACTTTGAGGGTGTCACGAGGGGAGGTGTCAGGGAATCGATGTAGGCTGGCGAGTTCTGCTTGCAGTTTGGCAAGGGTTTGGATGAAGATGGCGCGGTGCAGATCGGAGATGGCTCCTAGAATCTCGGCTCTGCTGTCTTCTGCCAAAATTTGCAGGTAAGCCAGTTGACCAGAGAGGACATCAAGTTTGGATCCAATATCTTCAAAGCCTTCTTCGACACGACTTTTGAGGTCGATAATAGAGCTTTGCAATTGGTTCATGCGGAAGTGCATATAGCCAAAGCCAATGGCGCTCACTCCCAAGTTGAGAACACTGGCTCCAGCAGCAATTTGCGAAACACCAAGGATTTCTGTTGCGGTACGCTGCAAAACCTCAAGTTTTCTGTGAGTAGCCAGATGTCCGAGGGTGTTGATAATTACATCTGCTCCACCGAGGATCGGGCTGAGTGGGTTACCCATTATCAAGTTAGTCAACCCCCCAGATTCTGCTAAATGTTTGACAATGCGACCTGTGCCAGACTCTCGAATCACGCCGCCATAGCGGACTAAGGATCCATTGAGAAGCCCGGTGACAATGGGGGCAGAGGCAAATAGCAGAGAGGGGATCAGCACAAGACAAGCTCCAAAATCTCAAACCAGTTTGTAAAAGCCTTTTTGCTCGAAAGAGTCTGAAAGTAGTGGTGGAGACACAGCTACAATTTTTGCTTTACCTGCAAGCTCCATAAAGGCATCTCGACGAGAGAGTGGATTTGTGTTTTTATCCAGTCCAGGAAGATCTTTACCTACTTGAATCGCAATCAATCGGAAAGCATACTCATCATTGGGATCCGCTAATTCAACATTCTTTCCTTGAATCAAGCCAAGAAATTGATTTTCAAATGCTGACTTTGCGCCTTTCCACATATATTTTGAATTCTGAAATAAGATTTCACATGAGTCTATATTGAGAGGATAAATAAGTGGAAGTTGATCAATATTTTTGCTTGCTGAAACCCTTGTCACTAGCACAAGAAAGAAAGGGTTTACAGGAATTGATCTGCCAGGAAGTCTTAGCTCAGGATTAGTAAGGTTTTCAGCAACCCAATATCCCAATGCAGCACCGCCAACAGTGCCTACTGGGCCAAAAATGGATCCTAGTAACGCTCCAGCCCCGATTCCAGCAGCTCTAGCAATCTGTTGTTCTTGGTTTCTATCGTTCATATTTAACCTCCTGGCTGAGAGCGGATAGTGAGTATATCGCTTCTTCCATTGATTTTTTTCTTTGCTCTAAAGCATCAATGGTACTCATCATTATGTCAAGCTGCCCGTCAAGCATACGCTCTTGCTTATCTAGTTCTGTAAGAGCCAAGTCAATCATTTTCTCATTTGACTTCTGTATAGCATCTTTGATATCGGTGACGTAGGTGATGAGCCAATCTCTCAAAGTATTCGACAGTAGAGCTTTTCCAGGATTGATCCCTTGGATCCATTGTTTTGCCATTACATCGAAGTTTGGCACTCTCAACTGTTGATATGTTTTTCTTCCAATGACTCTTTGTTCATATTTAGTACCTTGAAAACAAGACCTATCTATTCTTACTGTCTTTGTCTCATCCTCTGATGTTGTGACGGTAGTTGCTGGATCCAGGAAAACAAAAACTTTTCCTTCTGGAATTGCTAGATTTTGACTTGAGTTAGATGTTATATTCTCCAAAATATTTTCTTTGAATCCAGGCAAGTCAAGTGAGTTTTGATAGATGGAAATCAAGTTTTGAACAGTCTGTGAAGCTAGGGAATTACCAAACGACTCGAATCGTTGAGCTTTTGCTTGCAAAATAAACTCGGCTCTGTGTTCAAGGACGTTTCTAACAGATTGATAGAGGGCGATGCTAACTCGTTCAGCATTTTCAATCTTTATATTTTTTTTGGATTTTGTTTGTGACTCAATCTCCATTTTGATAATGAAATTGTCTCCACTTTTCTCGGAGTCTTTGAAAACTCTTATGGCTAGGTCACAGCATCTAGCCAAATGATTATCTAAGTGTGTTGGGATGATCTCTGAAAGAGTGTCCTCCAGTTCGTAAAGACCAATTTTTTGATTGAGCGCATCCCGAATAGGAATGATGATCGTTACAATAATATCTTTTACGAGATCGTCAATGAAATCTACAAACTCAGGAAATCCTGACCATCCGTTTTTTTTAGCTACTTTTTCGACTCTGTAATAGATTCAGGGCTGCCATCACTCTTGACAACAATACGGTTCGCTAAGTCTGTGATCTCTTGATTAAATATAGCAACGAGTTGCTCAGACTCGAATTTGCAAGATTCGCGTCTTTGTTGAATATAAGCCTTCTGTTTATCTATTTCCTCAGTGCTTTCAATTAGTCTTACACTAATCACAATATCTAATGCGGAGGTAAATTCCTCAGCTGCCTTTATTGTTTCAATCAGTGCTGGAGCTATGATCATCTCAGTGAAAGCAGATCGGATCCTTTCTCGCAATACATTCCAAAGTGAAGACCCACCACTCCAATCCAAGGCATTTTCAAGCACTTTTCTTGTGTCATCAAGATTGATTTGTATTCCTTCTTCGAGATCTTCTTCTAAGTCACGTAGCCAGCGTTTTAGCTGTTTATTGTCTTTTGTATGAAGCTTAATCGGCTTGGCACAGTCCATTAAGAAACCATTGAGCATAGATTGTCGAGTACTGGGATCCACATCAGAAAACTCTGTGGAACTGGATCCCCAAGCACATTGAGCATAAAAGAGCATCTGAGCACTAAAGGGAACAACATAGGGTAGTTCAGGAAGTTCTAAAACTGATTGAATCTCATACCGTAGCTCTTTGATGCGTTGCTCTAGAGGCTTATCCTGTAGACCTCGTAGATCAACTCTGTTGAGTAAAAAGATCATTAAGTCGGTACGACCTCTGAGGTACTCCACAACGTTTTTTGAGCTCTTTAAGCAAAGCCTCTCGATTTTGTTCATCAACTTGCCCATAGTCAAGCGAGACAATACTAAAGCACTTATTGACTTGATCTTGAAGCACTCTCAAGTTGCTTCGATCTTGGATTGACTTCAAGCCCGGTAGGTCAAAAATCTCGATGCCCACCCCTTCGGGCAAATTCAGTAACGAGGGATCCCTGACCGGAAGGATGGGGCAATAAACGTCTACCTCTGGCACCATTGCCTCAATGTTATTCTTCTTCTTTTTTCGCTCTTGATGGTAAGCCTCCATGACGTGCTTCAGCTTGCCGTAGATCTCCTTGTCAGTCAGCCCTTCCCACGTTCCACTCTCCCATGTAGATCCCTCGGTTCCGTGGATCACGAGCTTGGTCTCATCACTATGTTTGATGCGAAGGATCCCGGCGCTCATCTCCTCTGCTTCAATCGGGGCAATCTGCCGACCAATCAAAGCGTTGACGATGGTGGACTTCCCTGATGAAGTAGTGCCGATAGTAGCAATGCGAAAAGAGGGATTCTCTAGGCGGGTAACAGCTTCCACATAGGCAACCTGAAAGGCTTCTAACTTCTCCAGGATGATCGAGTCCCCAATCACGTCCTGACAGTCACGTAGGATCCCAGTGATAGCATTGCCGAGGTTGAAGAGCAGCTCACGGCTTGTCTGCAAGGCTTGAGAGGGATCCATAGAGTCAAACCTAGAATGTGCTCATTTTTATCTAAGTTTGAATTTAACACGGACAGCTATACTTAGCCCCCTCAATGGTCAGGCATCGTTGACAATCTTCTCAGCAATGCGGCCAGTCGAAAAAATATATTGAGATTTTTCGAGAGCGGCTTACCCCCCATCGAGTCATCTCCCCCAGGACGTTTTCCGTTTTCTCTGAGAGGGATCCCATCACCAGACCTCAGACAACCCAGCATCCAGTAAGGGAGTTGGTAGTTCCACCGCCCATAGAGATCCCTCGACAGCCAGCAGCCTCACCATATCAGAACCAAACCCCAGCCGCTCAGCATCCCCACGCCATCTCAGCAGCAGCAGCCACACAACCTCAAAATCCTCACTCTCACCCAACTGGATCCAATCCTCTCTCACCCCTTAGCCCTCACCCTTCAGCACCAACAGATCCCCCACCTCGCAGCCAAAATACTCACATAACACCTCAACCGTATGCCGATCCACACGGTCAAAGCGGTTCAGATACAGCTTGTTCACCGTAGCTGTACTTAGCTTTGTATCCTCAGCGACCTTTCTCTGAGAGAGACTTGGATCCCTCTCAGCCATCAACACCGCTAACTTGCAATACATCTGTTTCATAACCCCATCTTATCGCTAGCCACAATCATAGGCAAAAGCTACAGCTAGCTACCATATACAGTTAGATAGCGATAAATATTAGTCATTATCATGCTTGACAACTGTAGTAGGAAGCTAATACACTGGTAACAGATGAGAGAGGAATCAAGACGGCTCTGCCAAGCCCTCTGACCACCCTATCCACCTCTTACCTATTCAACCAATGTGGAGCTATACCAATGACTGCAACGATGCTAAAACCTCACTACACCATCCAACCCCTGGATTCTGACATCATCCAGATCAAGCTCTCTCCCCGTGTTGCGCTTATCCGCAACACCCACACCGACAAAGATATTGCCTACTTTGGCTTCACCAGCCTTGCTCAAGCCAAAACCTTCACCACCTGGATCACCGAACAAGGGATCCAACACTACAGCCGCTCCACAGATGAGGGATGGTGCAATCCCCGCCGTTCAGAGAGGATCCCTACTGTCTCTTATGAGGTCAAAATCCACCGCGCTCCCCGCTGGCTCATTGAGCGGGCTGTTGCCAAAGATCAAAGCCGCTAAAGCACAGCGGGATCTCGACTGCCATCGGGATCCCGCCGCTAACACATCTCGTTATGGAGCTACGAACAATGTACTACTCAGATCTTAGCGAATCAGACCGCCGCTTTCTACGGGAAATGAGGAAGTGGGATGAAATGCAACTCGAACACATCTATGACCCCTACGCGGGCTGGGCACAAGAACCCACGGAATCAGACTGGGAACGCTACTGGGCACTCCTCGACCAACTGCAAGAAGACCACCCAGGACTCATCCCAACCCCAGATC
>JAAUUM010000202.1 GCA_012031565.1 Synechococcaceae cyanobacterium SM2_3_2 | reverse complement strand
ACAATTAGAACGCCCCACCCCCCAGCCGCCTACTATTCCAGCCTGGGCCAGATCTCAGCCTCGATAAACCGTTGCAATATCTCAAAGGGATTGGAGAAAAATCTTCTGATAAATTGGCTCAATTGGGACTGTTGACAGTTCGAGATGCCCTCTATTACTTTCCCCGCGATTACATCAATTTCAGCGAAAAAGTCAGGATTCGAGATCTCAAAGAAGGGGAAACCATCACCCTGGTGGGCACCGTCCGCAGTGTGTCTTGTTTCACCAGTCCCAAAAATAAAAAATTGACGATCTTTAACCTCAAACTAGCGGATGAAAGTGGCATTATTCATCTCAGTCGTTTCTATGCGGGCCGACAATCTAACCGAGGCTGGCAAGAATCTCTGTTAAGGCAATATCCCCGTGGCGCTCTGGTTGCTGCCAGCGGCTTGGTCAAAAAAAGCAAGATGGGCCTGACCCTCAATGATCCTGAGTTTGAGGTGCTGGGATCCCAAGACGACGACATTCGTTCCCTCAAGATCGGTAAGATCCAACCCAAATATGCCCTCACCGAAGGAGTTCCCGCCGACTTGGTTCGCAAGGCTACCTGGGAAGCCCGTCCGGCAGCAGCGTTGCTCAAGGATCCCATCCCGGTCAAACTATTACAGACCTTGGAGCTAATGGACTTGCCACAGGCGGTTCAGCAGGTGCATTTTCCAGATAGTGCTGAACAGATGCAGGCGGCGCGGCGGCGATTGGTCTTTGATGAGTTTTTCTATCTGCAATTGGGCCTACTCTTGCGACGAAAAAAATATCAAGAACAGGCCAAAACATTGCCCCGTTATCAACCACTTAAAGGAGAATTGGTCGATCAGTTCTACAATATTTTGCCTTTTCAACTCACCCAGGCTCAGCAACAAGTGGTGGCTGAAATTCTACAAGATTTGGCTCAACCCATTCCCATGAATCGTCTTGTGCAAGGAGATGTTGGATCGGGCAAAACAGTGGTGGCGGTGATTGCGCTTTTGGCCGCAATTCAGGGGGGATGGCAGACGGCTCTGATGGCTCCCACCGAGGTTTTGACTGAACAGCACTATCGCAAACTGGTGGGCTGGTTTGGGCACTTGGGCCTGCCGGTAGAGCTGCTGACGGGATCCACCCCTGCCGCCAAACGGCGAGAGATTCTACGTCAATTGCAAACTGGTGAATTGCCTCTGATCGTGGGAACTCATGCCTTGATCCAGCCCACTGTAAAGTTTAGCCAACTGGGTTTGGTGATCATCGACGAACAACATCGATTTGGGGTGGAACAACGGGCAGCATTGCAACGCAAAGGAGATCATCCTGATGTACTCAATATGACAGCAACCCCGATCCCGCGTACCTTGACGTTGACGCTACATGGCGACTTGGATGTTTCTCAAATCACAGAGTTGCCACCGGGTCGTAAACCCATTCAAACGCTGGTTTCTCGCCCTGCTGATCGCGCCCATATTTATGACTTAGTGCGGCGAGAAATTGTCCAAGGACGGCAAATTTATGTGGTGTTGCCCCTGATTGAAGAGTCAGAGAAAAGTGATCTGAAATCGGCAATTGAAGAACATCAACGGTTGCAAGAGAAAATCTTTCCCCAATTTCGGGTGGGTCTGCTGCATGGTCGCATGAGTTCTGCCGATAAAGATAGTGTGATCACGGCTTTTCGAGATCACGAGCTGGATCTCTTGGTCTCCACAACGGTTGTCGAGGTGGGGGTGGATGTGCCCAATGCCAGCGTCATGATTATTGAACATGCCGAGCGATTTGGCCTCTCCCAATTGCATCAATTGCGGGGGCGGGTGGGTCGTGGAGCTGCCCAATCTTTTTGTATTCTTCTCAGCAGCAGCAAAACGGAAACTGCGATGCAGCGACTGAAAGTTTTGGAGCAGTCTCAAGATGGTTTTTTTATTGCTGAAATGGATCTACGGTTTCGGGGGCCTGGGGAGGTGATGGGCACCAGACAATCTGGGTTACCCGACTTTGCACTGGCCAGTTTGATGGAAGATCAGGATGTTTTAGAACTGAGCCGAGCTGCCGCTGAAAAAATTCTAGAGAGCGATCCAGAACAGACTAAGTTTCCTGAACTGTGGTCTGTTGCTACCGCCAAACAGCTGCGGGCTTAGTCCCTGATCTTGACATGACCGTTCTGAGAGAGTTGCCTCGTACACGCTGAGTTTGCTTAACCATGCCCAGATTACTCAGATTACTAAGGTAGCCAGGGATAATCGCTGAAGTCGGGTGGACGTTTTTGCAGAAATGCTTTTTTGCCTTCTTGGGCTTCTTCGCTCATGTAGTAGAGCAACGTGGCATTGCCAGCCAACTCCTGTAAGCCCACTTGGCCATCACAATCAGCATTAAAAGCAGACTTGAGGCAGCGAATCGCCAGGGGACTCTTGGTCAAAATCTCTTGTGCCCATTGGATCCCTTCCGCCTCCAGTTCTGCCACGGGCACCACCTGATTGACCAGGCCCATTGCCAAGGCTTGAGTCGCATCATACTGCCGACACAAAAACCAGATCTCGCGGGCTTTTTTTTGTCCGACAATCCGAGCCAAATAGCTGGCCCCAAATCCCCCATCAAAGCTGCCCACCTTCGGCCCCGTCTGGCCAAAAATGGCATTATCCGCCGCGATGGTCAGATCGCAGACCAAATGCAGCACATGGCCACCGCCAATCGCATAGCCCGCCACCAGAGCGATCACCACCTTGGGGATCGACCGGATCAGCTTTTGCAAATCCAGCACATTCAGCCGAGGGATCCCACGTTGATCCAGATAGCCGCCATCCCCGCGAATGCTCTGATCGCCCCCAGCACAAAAGGCATACTTGCCATCCGTATGCGGGCCCGCCCCCGTTAGTAAAATCACCCCAATCCGGGGATCCTCACGGGCATTTTGGAAAGCATCATAGAGCTGCATCACCGTCTCAGGTCGAAAGGCATTGCGCTTGTGGGGGCGATTGATGGTGATCCGGGCGATGCCCTCCGCTTTGTCATAGAAGATATCGCTGTAGGGCTGAACGGAATGCCATTGCATAGGGGCAAATCCTGGGGGGATGAGCTTGATCATCCTCTCACAGCAGACCGGAGATCAGTCTAAAATTTGAGATATCTCACTACCTCGGATGCCCCATGCCCCAAGCCATCTACAACGGTATTGTCCTCGCCGAAAGCGACCAGTGTGAATTGGTTGAAGGCAATTACTATTTTCCGCCAGCCTCCGTCAATCAAGAGTTTTTCAAGCCCAGCACCACCCACACCACCTGCCCCTGGAAAGGCGTGGCCAGCTACTACACCATCGAAATCGAGGGAAAAACATTTAAGGACGAAGCCTGGTATTACCCAGAACCCAAAGATGCTGCCAAAAACATCAAGGGGTATGTGGCCTTCTACAAACGCAACGTCAAGGTTGAAGCCTGAGACGTAGAGCCTCCAGTTTCGTCGCCCGTAAGGATCCCTTCAAACATCCCTCAAACATAGGGATCCTGCTTTATCTCGCGGGTAAGTAACACTGTGGCTGTTCTCCCCCAGGGCGATTGTAGGCCGATCTGGCCCCACATTGATGCCCCCGACTGTCGAGATCAAAGGGACAGGGACATGAGCCAGTCAGAGGTTCTCTGATCGGCACCAGTGAGCTAGAGAGGGGATCCACTGGTTGGGCCTGGACGGGAGTTGACAGTAGCACCAGAGCAATCAAAAAGCTCATACTTCAGGTCTTTTAGGTAACACTATTATGCCCTTTCGGCCCCCGGCACTTCAATCGATTCGGGAAGAAAGTTAAAAATTTGTCAGCCCCGTGCTCGTTCGTAGGAGTAGACAGCATCGTCTTGCCGAAACAAAGCCGCTGACCGCTCCGCCAGATAAGCTATATCCTCGGGATCCAATGACCACGTGAGGGCTTCAGCATTGCTTTTAATGTGGAGTCGATCCAGTGTCAGTCCCAATACCACAGCTCTCACTCCAGGCTGTTGTCGCACCCAGTTGAGGGCAATTTGGGAGATCGGTCTGGCGGTTTTATCAGCGATCTGAGCCAGCGTGTTCAAGAGTTGCTGCAAGGCTGCCCAGCCTCCATGCTCCTCAATCATCGAGCTATAAAAAAAACCACGAGCATGGGATCCCTCACGAGTGGGGGTGCTGCGACCATGAAAGGCGCTGGAAAGATAGCCTCCCGCCAGCGGACCATAGGCCAGGAGCTGAATCTGATGCTTTTGGCAGAAGGGTTGCATCGTTGGTTCGACCCGGCGATCCACCAAGCTGTATTGCACCTGATGACTCCAGATCGGAGCCTGCTGGATCACTCGTTGCAGCATCGGGGTGGTGAAGTTAGTCACTCCCAAGCGATTGATTTTGCCCTGATCCTGGAGCTGCTTGAGAACATCAAAGGTTTCAGCACAGTCTAGGCTGGGATCTTGCCAATGAACGTGAACACAATCCAATTGGTCTCGATGGAGATTGCGAAGGGAATGTTCGATTTTGTGGCGAATGTGGCTGGCAGAAGGGATCCCCTCGAAGAATACTGTCTTGGTGAGGATCAAACAATCAGGCCGACCCTTAAGCAACCGTCCCAGCATCGCCTCACTGCGGCCATAGATGTCAGCCGTATCAAAACTGTGGATGCCAAGCGCCAAATAGGTATCGATGGCTCGCTCTACCTCCAGCTCAGAGAGTGAGGGCCAAAGGCGATCATCCAGTTGCCAGCAACCTACCACAAGCTCACCCAGCTGTAAATCGGATCCCATCGGGAACCTCCTTGTTAGGGCATGATGCTGATGATCTTTTTTAAGAACGTGGATCCCACACGAACAATCTGCTGAGTCATGAGAAATAGCTGGATTGGCTAAAAGATCGCCACAGGATCCCTGCCTTATCAACTTCAGACACGACCTAATCCAGAATTGACCACCTTCAGGCAATTATTGTCCCACCTCGGGACTGAGAACCGACCAGGGATCCCCTACTCAGCCGTCTTCATCGCTCCGCCACATCATCAGGAGACTGATTATAGAGGCTATCCAGGCGATTTCGGGCTTCATCTAAAGAGGTTTCTCGAATCACCAAAAGAGGTTCGTCGGTCAGATTGCCGTATTCATCCACCAGCTCAGGGTGCGGCACCGGACGGCGGCGGCGAATAGGCCGTTGTTGCTCTCTGCCCAACGTGATCAGGTTGCCCAAAAGATTCCTCAGGGTCAAAAAGGAAATGAGGGCGAAGGCAGCAAGGTAAAGGAACTGTAACATTTACGCCTCAGAGGAGGGGGTACGCAGACGGAATCGACGGCCAAGCTCAGCACACTCCATCAAGAGTCGATGCCATTTTGCCATCAGGCCCGGATCGATGCCAACTTCGCTATCAGAAAGTTTGTAAAGAGATTCAGCCGCCATCAATTCAGCTTGGGACTCTTGGATCCGACTCATCAGATCTGCTTGTTCTTGGCCAGAAAGCAGATCGTCAAGGGTCTCTTCTTCCAAAAAGCGCTGCGAACGCTCAAACCAATAGTGATAGTCCTCTAACAAGGGTTCGAGGATTTGCCGCATTAGTTCGATCTCACTCATTCGGCACTAACCTCCAAGGCAAACAGTCCATTTCAGGCCATCAATCAGCTATCTCACTGCTCCAGTCATGTCACTGATCCAAAGCCGATGTCTGACTCTGGCAAGCAGGCTGAGAAAAAATAACTGCTTCTACAGTCTAGAGTATTTCTAAGTTTTGTTACAGAAAACTCAGGATTCCCGGGTCTTAAACAGGTTGCCCATGATGGTGCTGACCACGGCCAAGACCACCGCGCCGAGCAGTGACCAGAAGAAATTGTCAACTTGGATGGCATTGCCAGCAAAATAAGCAGCCATTGAAAAGCAGATGGCATTGACCACAAAGAGGAACAGACCCAGGCTCAAATGGTGATCGGTAAGGTGATCAGGGTTAAAAAAGGACGCACCAGAGAATTAAAGAATCCAATTACAGCGGCTGCGATCAAGGCTCCCCCCAATCCAGTGACCTCGATCCCTGGCAACAGCCATGCCGTGATCATGACGCTGAGAGCCGCCACTAACCAAGACGCTAGAATTCTGTCCATACAACCTCGCTTATACCTTGACTTTGATTTACCTTGACTTTGATTTACACTGCCTTTGATTTCAGTTTAGCAAGGGGCAGATCAGAGAAAGTAGTGGCTTTTAGGCTCCCATGCCGGAATACTGCTTGATTCCTCGCCGCCAGAGCCAACGGTTGAGCAGCCAGGATCCCCCTAGCCAGAGTAAACCCATTCCAAAGCCTTGCCCCCAATCAACCGGGATCCCCGTCCAGATGGCAGCGGGAAAATAGATCAGATAGGGAAAAGGTGTCCAGACCAAAAGGGCTTGGATCCCTTCGGGCATCACCGTTAGGGGCGCTGCTACCCCGACAAAACAGATAGACCAAGAACCAAGCTTGCTCCAGGGCTGCCGCTCGCTCACTCCAGAACGCCATCATGGCAAAGG
>JAAUUM010000001.1 GCA_012031565.1 Synechococcaceae cyanobacterium SM2_3_2 | reverse complement strand
CGGGTGGCAATTTTCCAACTGGATCCCAGCACCGATAGGAATGACTCACTCTGTAATGACTCAATCTGTATTGCCGAGGATGTCCTGCCCGGTTTTGGCACCGCTCAGGGATCCCGTGTGCCCGACCTCTATCGGGGAGAGCAATTTGTTAACCTCAATGCCCAAGGCCGCTACCACTCCTTAGACGATGTGCAACAGGCGGGGGTAAGTGATTCTTATCTGGAAATCCTGGAGCAGTTTCAGGTGCGTGCTCATGTAGTAGTGCCATTGCTCAAGGGTGAGAGCGTCTGGGGATTGCTTTGTGTGCATCAATGCCGGGATGCCCGCATTTGGCAACCGGAGGAGATCCAGTTTGTGCAGCAGGTGGCCAGCCAGTTTGGCATCGCTTTGCAGCAGATCGAGTTTTTGGCCCAGTTGCAAGACAAAAACACCGAGCTTGCCGCTGCCGCTGAGCGGGAAAAGATCGCCAAAGAGAACCTGCAACAAGGGGCTTTGCGATTGCTCCAGGCTGTGGCTCCGTCTTTTCAGGGGGATCTGACGGTACGTGCTCCCCTCACCGAGGATGAGATTGGCACCATCGCCGACGGCTACAACACCACTATCCAGAGCCTGCGGGAACTGGTACGGCAGGTGAAAGTAGCCGCAGGAAAAGTTGCCAAAACCTCCGAGGACAGCAGCGAAGCCGTCGATGCCCTGGCGGGTCAAGCGGCCCAGCAGGTGCAGGAATTGAACCAAGCATTAGGCCAACTGGAAAACATGGTGGGATCCATCGGACAGGTCGCCCAAGATGCCCAACAGGTGGAACAAGCGGTGCAGGTGGCCAACCAGCGGGTGGAAGCTGGGGATGAGGTGATGGGGCGCACCGTCAACGGGATCCTCGATATTCGAGAGACGGTCTCTGAGACGGCCAAAAAGATCAAACGCCTCGGGGAATCTTCTCAAAAGATCGCCAAAGTGGTGCGTCTGATCGAGAACTTTGCCACCCAAACCAACCTGCTGGCCTTGAATGCCGCCATTGAGGCAACACGGGCTGGAGAGTATGGGCGCGGCTTTGCGGTGGTGGCCGATGAGGTGCGTTCCTTGGCTTACCAATCCGCCAATGCCACCAGCGAGATCGAGCGGTTGGTGCTGGAGATCCAGGCGGAAACCCAGGAGGTGATCGAGGCGATGGAAATCGGTATCTCGCAGGTGGTAGAAGGGACAAATTTGGTCAACGAAACCCGTCAAAGCCTGACCGATATCGCCACCGCCACCCAACAAATTAGCCAGCTGGTGAGCGGGATCCGTCAATCCACCACCAACCAGACCCAGCGGTCAGAAAGCCTCAGCCAAGCTATGCAAGCGGTGGCCGTGATCGCCAGCCAAACTGCCCAAGACTCAGATCGAATCTCCCACTCCTTCCAGGACTTGCTGGTGACATCTGGCCAACTGGAAGCCAACATCAGCCGTTTCCGGGTGGACTAAGGAGGGATCCCGATGAGTACCATCACCGCCGCCCCACCCAACTTAGGGCAAACCCTTTTGGAGCACACCTACCAAATCAGGGAGGATCCGCAGTCGCTTTATGCCCTGCTCAACCAACACACCGACCAACTGCCCCATTTGTCCGAGGAGATTCGCCACTGGAGTTGAGAGAAATTTCGTAGCAAATTTTGACCCAACTGGGGGATCCCACATTGGTGGCGGCTCTGACCCAGATCGAGGCTTTGAATGCCCAGAACATCCACCTAGAGCAAGTCTTGTCTGCCCTCCAAACCCCGTCAGATCCACACTTGGACTCTTGACATTTCCCCGCCCCGGCTCATTTTCTGGAGTATTTCATGTCTGTCGATACCGCCGATATCCAACAGCAGGTTTACCAATACTTTCTGCTGGAAGCCCCAGAGCTGATCCAGAGCATGGAGCAAGATTTGCTGGATCTGTTGCAGCACCATTCCGTCGAGCGGGTGCATAACCTGATGCGTAATGCCCACACCCTCAAAGGGGCCGCTGCCAGCGTAGAACGTCATACCCTGCATACCTTGGCCCACCAATTAGAGGATGTGTTTAAGGCTCTCTACCAGCCTGAGTACATGCAGAACCCAGAACTGGGATCCCTGCTCATGGATGGGTTTGATCACCTGCGCTTTGCGCTCCAGGCGGAACTGGCCCATGCCCCGATCGACGATGAAGACATCCTCAACCGGGCCGCTGCCACCTTTGCCCAACTGCAACAGCAGCTAGGCGATGCCTTCGGACAGGAGGAGGTTATTCTCAGCTCCAGCGATTTGGGCTTTGACGTGGTGGGATCCCTGTTTGAAGAAAGCGTGTTGGGAGATCTCAACCAACTGGCTTTTATTTTATCTACAGGGGATCCTGAGCAAATCCGTGAGTCTTTTTTGAATCAAGGGGAGTTCTTTCTGGGCTTAGCAGAGTCTTATGACTTGCCAGGGCTAGGAGCGATCGCCGCCGCTTCCATATCAGCTCTGCAAGCGCACCCAGAACAAACCCTGATCATCGCGGAACTGGCCCTTGAGGACTATCAGCAGTCTCGTTTGGCGGTACTGGCGGGCGACCGTGCCCAAGGGGGGGATCCCTCGCCCTTGTTGTTGGAGTTGGCGGGGCTAGGAGCAGACCCCAACTTGGAAGCAGACAGCGAGACAGAGCCCGTTTCAGAGATGGTTGCAGAAGCGATTGAGTCTCCGGTTGAACCTATTGCGGCATCCGAGGGGATATCTTGTGCCGATGCCCCTGCCCCAACGCCCTCCGTTATCTCTGAATCCATCCCCTTGTCCAATATCGCAGCCGTGCTCGAAGAAATGGCGGCGGAACTGCAACGGGATCCCCTGTGGCTCAATCCCAAAGCTGCTGCTCCTATGGAGTCGTCCGATCTGGTCGCTGCTCCTGCTGAACCCAAAGAGTCTGTCCACGATTGGCTAGACATTCATCTGGAATCGGCTCCTCCCCCATCCCAGCCACAGCCCATCGCCTCTACCCCTGCCACGGGATCCCAGGAATCGGCCTCAGCTCGCCCTGCCCGAATGATCCGGGTGGAATTGCAACACCTAGAGCAGTTAAACCATGCCATTGGTGAGCTGCTGATCGACCACAACCAACAAAGTCAAACCCAGCAGAAAACCCAAAAAGATCTGCAAGAAACGCTCTTTCTCTGGCAAAAGACGCAAGATCACCTGGAAAAATTGCAAGACTGGGCCATGAGCCAAGCCCACCCCACCCGGCAACGACTGTACCGCCCCCAGCCCAAGCACAACGGTTCCAGTCATCAAGCCTTTGACACCCTAGAACTGGACGCCTACAGCGAACTTCATGTCTTGGTGCAATCTTTGGCGGATAGCTTTGCCCCCATCGAAGACCAACTACGCAGTTTGCAGGGGCACCAGACGGATTTTGAGCTGAAACGACGCAAACGCTTGTTGGATCAAGCCCAAGAGGAATTGCTGTTGATGCGAATGGTGCCGGTGGGTACGGTGTTGCAACGGTTTTCGCAGGTGTTGGAGCAATTGCAATCCTCCCATCAGAAGCCCGTGCAACTCAGTCTCAGGGGCAAGGAACTGTTGGTGGATAAATCCTTGGTGGAGAAACTCTACGACCCGCTCTTGCATCTGGTTCGCAATGCTTTTGATCATGGCATCGAACCCCAAGCGGAACGGCTGCAACAGGGCAAACCCGCCAGCGGCCAGATCGCCATCGCTGCCTTTCGCCAGGGCAATCGCACCGTGATCGAGGTGAGGGATGATGGCAAGGGCCTGGATTGGGAACGGATCCGGCAAAAAGGGATCCAACAGGGGCGGCTCAACCCAGAAGAGAACCCTAGCCAAGAGCATTTGCAGGATCTGCTGTTTGAGTCGGGATTTTCTACGGCCCCGCAGGTAACCCAACTGTCAGGTCGCGGGGTGGGGTTGGATGTAGTACGCAGCCAAATTCACGCCCTCCAGGGATCCATCACCATCCGCTCTCAGCCGGGGCAAGGCACCACCTTTAGCCTGTACTTGCCCCTCACCCTTTCGACGGAACGGCTGTTGGTCTGTCGATGTGGCGGGATCCCTTATGCTCTGCTCACCAATGCGATTGTCCAACTGGTCTTGCCCGAGCAGATCCAGCATTACAGCGGCTTTGCCGGAGAACACCGAGCTTTGCGCTGGGGAGACGGAGATCAGGCACAGTGGCTGCCCATTCGTTCTTTGGGCAAAGGCATGACTGAGCCCCCCCCCGTCAAGGGATCCACTGCTTCAAACAAACCAGCCCCCTTGCTCTTACTGGGATCCCCTGATATCGACGCAGAACGGATGCCAATTTTGGCCCTAGAAGTGGATGAAATTGTGGCGGAACAAGATCTGGTGGTCAAGCCCCTCAGTTCTCGACCCACTCCGCCTCCCTATGTGCTGGGCTACAGCCTCTTGTCAGAAGGGCAACTGTGCCTCGTGATGGATCCGCAGGTGTGGATGGGATCCCTTGCCTTGTCCTCGACAGCGGCTTTGCCAACTGCGGGCCCCAGCCCACAACTGCCCCCAGCCCAGCCTCACCCTCTCCCTAAAGAATCCCCAGTGGTGGTACTGGCGGTTGACGACTCCATGACCCAGCGGATTAGCCTTGCCCTGACGCTGCAAAAAGCTCACTTCCAGGTGCTCCAAGCCGGGGATGGCTACGAAGCCCTCAGCCACTGCCAGCAACAGCCCGAGATTGATCTGATCCTCTGCGACATCGAAATGCCTCGCATGAATGGGTTTGATTTTCTCCAAGCCCGCCGCCAAAATCCTGATCTCCAAAGGATCCCTGTGGTGATGATCACCTCTCGTGCCGCCCAGAAACACCGCGACTATGCCCTCTCGTTGGGGGCGGATGCCTATTTGACCAAGCCGTTTCAAGAAGCCGAGTTATTGCAGGTTATCGCCAAGTTTCTCCCCTCACCCCCACTGAACTAAATCCCCGATCTAAAACATGACCTCTCATTCTTTGTCCCACCCCACTGCTCCTTGGCGGGCTGGTTCCTTTCACCCTTCTTTTCGCGGCAAAAGCCAGCTCTTTCGTCAGCAGGGTAAGGACTCCTCCCAACTCCTGCGTCTAATGGTTTTCTATGTTCAGGAACGCCTATTGGGTCTGCCCCTGAGCATGGTCAGTAAGGTGTTGCGCTGCCCGGACGGGATCCAGATCAATGCTGAAGGTGTGGGGCTGTTGGAATTGAGCACCAGCACAGCAAGCCAGACGATGGTAGTGATGGATTTGGCCCATCTATTTTCCCAAACACAGGCTCCTCATCCGGTGCAGGATCCCTTCATGATCTTGATCCAAGCCGCGCAAGCCGAAACCTGCGCTCTGACGATTCAGACCATGCCCGCCTTGGTGGACTTAGCCCTTGCGGAAGTCACTCCTCTACCGGCCCCTCTCAGACAAGATCCGGCCTATCGCTTTGTCAGCCACATTGCCACCCTTGCCGACATGGATCCCGTCCAACGCTTGCACATCATCGGGCTAGGAAAAAATCCTTTGTTTGCATCTCCGACGCAGGTTTCAGCTAATACCAATCCAGTATGAAGTTGAGCATACAGTAATTTCGATTAATACTAAGACAGCTTGTATTGCTCCCCACCTCTGTGCTGAGGAGAAGAATGGTATCAACGGAGAATTGAGATCGGCATCCAGTTGTCTCATTCTTAGTTGAAATTACTATAGTAGGGAATGGCGATCGAGAGGGTAGATAGGTTGGTTCGCCCCTCCCTCATCGAGATTACAGAAAGTGATACCTTTCTGGAGAAAAGCTTGAAGCAGGCGAAAACGGGATTCTGCAAAGAGTGGTTGCAGTTGCTGTGGTGGATCAAGACTAACCAAATCCGCTATTGGCAGGCAATTGGCGAGCGCTTGGGACGTAGTCCCGCCAGCATTAGCCGTTGGTTGTCTTTGTATCGTCAAGGAAGCTTACCCGCGCTGCTAGAGGAAAAGAAAGCGCTTGGAGCGTTGCCTCAGATTCGGGGGGAGGTACTGGCAAAACTGAAGCAACGGCTATTTGCGGAGAAGGGGTTTGGCAGCTATTGAATCATCCTGGAATGTTTTTAGCAGGACTGTGGCCTCACCAGTTTGTCAGACATATGGCAATTTAGGATAAAGATGAGACAGGGTTAAGAACAGTAGTCTCTTACAATGTCATCCAACGTCTTCTCGCTATTGGCATACATCCTCGCTCTCTTCAGCACAGCAAAGTCATGCTCGATGGCATTCAAGTCAGGTGAGTAGGTCGGTAGAAACAAGACCTCCTGCCTCGCTGCTTCAACTATTCTCTTGATGGCGCTCTTCCGATGAATCGGTGAGTTGTCCATTACTACTACCATTACCTGGTTTAAGGTGGGTATGAGAAAGTCTTTCAGCCACTGCTCAAATCCTGCTGAATTCAATCTGCCTAGAACTATAGTAATTTCTCATAGATATGAGACGCAGTTAGCTGGACAGGAAGGAAGCACCCATGCCTTAAAGTGTAGACCTTAAAATCAGAGTCCTCCAGTTTGTGGAACAAGGCGGCGGCATCTCAAATGCAGCCCAGCTTTATCAGATGGGCAGAGCCACTATTTATCGCTGGCTCGCTCAACCCAACCTTGAGCCTATTAAAGTTAAACGTCGTCAACGCAAACTAGACTGGGAAGCCCTCAGACAAGATGTGCTGGATCACCCAGACGCCAGACTCATCGATAGAGCCAACAAGTTTGGGGTGAAAGTCAGCTCCATCTGGTACGCCCTCAAGGAGATGAAAATCACTCGCAAAAAAACTTCTCAGCTACAGAGAACGGCAGCCAGAGGACAGAATCAAGTCCTACCAGCAACTGAGACAACTGATTAAACACATAAGGAACGGTTTCGTTTGAAAGCTGTAACAGAAACTTCACTATCAAGGAACGTCTGTAGGTCTGAGTCAGGAACGACAAAGAAAGCATCGAGTTGAGGCTTATCTTGTGGAGGACTTACGCCCTGAAACGTCCACGGTAAGGCAGCTCCACAGGATCCAGTTATTAGGATTTCGGTACGCAGTGAGTGGAACATGAAGCAAACTTTAACGTCCCTAAGAGGGTATGTACCTGTCCCTAAATCCGCACACACATGACCACCATAAGATTGAATGGATCCCACATAGTCGCCTGATTGAGAGAAAGTTAGTGTACTCGTACGTGAGTAGTAGATTGCATTGATGAAGACTACCGGGCTCAGGCAGGCTATTGTGATGTGAGGGCCACTGTTCATGATCTGAGGCGCGCTGGATTCGAGGCGTGGAAGGGATAGTCCAGAGGGATCCAAGTATGCAAACAATCCTTCGTAACTCCAACGTGGATGTCCAGAAACTTCCAAGCGACCGTTGAATCGAGTGGAGTAATCTCGCATTAGCTACAACCTCGCCTTGACACTCAGCACCTTAACTCACCGTTGATCAACAAGCCGGGATCCCAACAAAAAACCTATCTTGTCATGCGGATTTCATGCGGATTGGCTAAATCTCGAAAGTGGTCTAGTCGGGAAGCTAACTCAACATTCTGTTATCCTGATATGCCTCAATTGCCTCATGC
The DNA here is from genome assembly GCA_012031565.1 of Synechococcaceae cyanobacterium SM2_3_2. GTDB lineage: Bacteria > Cyanobacteriota > Cyanobacteriia > Thermostichales > Thermostichaceae > JAAUUM01. The sequence continues at coordinate 63,770 of JAAUUM010000001.1, read as the reverse complement.
TGCCCACAACATCAAAAAGTTACAACGGCAAAAAGTCAGATCGCCCGACCACCGACTGACCTTGAGACGATAAGACAAGTTCCAGGAGGTCTTGGACAACGGGACTGGTAGGGGTGGGGACTGCAAAGAAAACGAAACGACTGAGAGGATAGCGCCCCTCTCCCACCGCAGCAGCGTCTGTGGGTCGGATGTCATTAATAGGAACGATGCGAACTGTCAGCTGGTTATCAGCCTGAGCCACTGTGGTGTAGCTGATCCCATCGGTTTGCAGGGCTCGCAGAATGGGGGTGGTGACATCCTGTTCAAAGGTGATGAAGGAGGGGCCATCGGGCGCAAAGGGTTGTCCCAACAGAACAAGATCTTGAAATAAGGAGTGAGTGCCACTGTCAAGTGAGCGATTGAGCACTCGAATCGAGCGGTCTGGCCCCCCGACTTGGTTCCAGTTGGTGATGCGACCTCGAAAGATATCTGCCAGTTGTTCCATGCTGAGCCCGCCCTGATAGGGATTGTCAGCACCCACCACCACCGCCAAGGCATCTCGGGCCACCGGGATCGCTCGGATCCCAGCTTGGATTTCTGTGGCATTGAGAGGACGAGAGGTAGCCGCCAGCTCGATCTCGCCATTTAGCAAGGCTTGCATACCCGAATTGGATCCCCGGGGTTGACCATCCGGGACGCCATAAGTTAGGGCAACGGTTGGATTTTGTTGAGTAAAGATAGCCTTTAAGCCCACCGTCAGACCCACCATCGTGACGCTGCCATCCATCCGAATCACTGCGGGATTGGGCAGAGTGGTCTCAAGAGCAGCCACAAGATTGTTAGCAGGGGTAGTGCCCGCCTGGTTAGTGGCAGGATCTGAGGCCGTGGGCAAATCGGTGGGAGCAGCACTGGGATCCCCAGTCTCGGTCACGAGGGGGGTAGAGATGGGGGAAGGATTGTTGTCGCTTGTGCCCGAGCCGATGCCTGGAATGTGACGGGTCAAGTCGCGGAAACCATCCGAATTACGAAAGAAATACCAGCCCCCACCGGCTAGCAGCAGCCCAGCCAACATATAGACAATGGGAGGCGGGCCTTTTCGTCCAGACATCGAGTAACTCCGTTTTCAGTGGCAGGCTTTGTCCAAGACTCTTTAATAATATCGGCTTTGAGTTTCTGAATCACTGGAACCGAATCACTGGAACCGAGAGTCTCAAAATGGCATCCCCCCCTATTTTTAACTCAGCACCCGCAGGACACTTGGGATCCCGACGATTCCGGGCATCACCTGTAACTGAGTAATGGCGGCACGGAGATTCTTCTCTTGGACAGTATGGGTGAGGATGACGATCTCCGCCTGTTCCCCATGACAGGCTTTTTGGGTAATGCCCTCCAAGCTGACCCCACAGGAGCCGAAACAGGTGCCAATCGCCCCAATCACCCCCGTCTGATCGAGGCCAATCACCCGCACATAAAACTCAGAACAGAGGTCATCGGTGAAGGCCAACTCAGCCGTCACAGTCGGAGCGGCACTCAAGAGCGGGTTGAGCCCTGAAGTCTGGGATCCCGTCTCCAATTGGGCCATCAGCGTCAGTAGATCCCCCATCACCGCACTGGCGGTAGGGCCTCGGCCCGCCCCCGGCCCCGAGAGCATCACCTGCCCCAAGGGATCCCCTTGCACCAAAACCGCATTGGCTTCTTGGTGAATGCTGGCTAGGGGATGAGCCCGAGGCACCAAAGTGGGCTGCACCCGCAGATCCAGGACGTGATCGCTGTGGCGATGGGCAATGGCCAACAGTTTGATCACATAGCCCCACTCGGCGGCATAGCGAATGTCGGCGGCGGTAATGGATCGGATCCCTTGGCAGGGAATTTGGTCGCGCTCTACTTGCAGGTTAAAGGCAATCTCCGCCAAAATGGCCAACTTATCGGCGGCATCCAGGCCATCCACATCGGCAGTGGGATCCGCTTCGGCATAGCCTTTGTCTTGAGCTAGGGCCAAAGCTGCCTCAAAGCTCATGCTGTTGAAGGTCATCTGGCTGAGAATAAAATTGGTGGTGCCGTTGATGATGCCCAACAAGCCACTGAGGCGATTGGCGGCAAGGGACTGACGCAGCGGCATCAAAATCGGGATCCCTCCCCCCACAGCAGCCTCTAGCAAGACATAGACCCCAGCGGCTTGGGCTGCTGCAAAGATCTCGGCCCCATGCTTAGCAATGACAGCTTTGTTGGCCGTAATGATATGTTTTTTGTGGGCGATGGCGGACAGGATCAACGACCGGGCTGGTTCTAGCCCCCCCATCAGCTCCATGACAATCGCCACCGTGGGATCCGTGACGATGCTGGACAGATCGGTGGTGAACAGCTCAGGAGCTAAATCCACATCTCGCGGTTTGTCGATTGAGCGCACCCCCACGCGCCGGATGGCCACAGCCTGTAAAAGCGGATGATCGCTGTGGCGAAGGATCTGCGCCACCCCAGTTCCCACTGTTCCTAACCCTAGGATCCCAAGTCCATAAACCACGATGATATTGATCCTTGTTCGAATAAATCAGGTTTGAATAAATCAGTCCTCGCCCCCTATCTTCTCATAGCCGTTCCCCCTCCTCTTCAGCCTCCTTCTCCGGCAGGGATCCCTTTCTTCTAAAGTGAGGAAATATCGTAAGGGATCCTTGTTGTGGAGCAGAGCCATTCTCAGCCGTCACCGCGTACCGCCATTGTGCTCAAGATTGGCACCTCTAGCCTGACGGATCCCAATGGGCCGGTGGGGGGAGGCTTGCGACTCTCGATCATGGCTGCCCTGGTAGAAGAGATTGTGCGGCTGCGGCGGCAGGGAAGGCCCGTCATATTGGTCTCCTCGGGGGCTGTGGGGGTGGGCTGTGCTCGGTTGGGGCTCAAACAGCGTCCAGCCACCATCGCCGAAAAACAAGCGGTGGCGGCGGTGGGCCAAGGGCGGCTGATGCGGATCTATGACGATCTGTTCTCGTCTTTGGATCAGCCCATTGCACAGGTGTTGTTAACACGGGCAGATTTGGTGGATCGGGGTCGCTATCTCAATGCCCGCCATACCTTAGAACAGTTGCTTCAGATGGGGGTGATCCCGATCGTCAATGAGAACGATACGGTCGCCACTGAGGAATTGCGCTTTGGGGATAATGATTCTCTCTCAGCCCTGGTGGCCAGCATGGTGGAAGCGGCTTGGCTGATTTTGCTGACGGACGTGGATCGGCTCTATTCGGCAGATCCCACCCGGGATCCCTTGGCTGAGCCCATTGAGCGGGTCACGCGGGGGATGCCCTTGCTGGTAGAGGCGGGATCCCAGGGCAAAAGTGGTTGGGGCACCGGCGGCATGGCCACCAAACTAACCGCAGCTCAGATCGCCACCTCTGCGGGGGTGACCACCGTGATCACCAGCAGTCGCCATCCCGACAAGATCGCAGCCATCTTGGCCGGCGAGTCAGTGGGTACGCGCTTTGACCCTGACCCGGAGCCCGCCCGCGCCCGCAAGCGGTGGATCGCCTATGGCCTGCTACCTGAGGGATCCCTGGTCTTGGATGCTGGGGCGGTGCGGGCGGTGTGTGAGCAGGGGCGGTCGCTGTTACCGGCGGGCATCATCACGGTGACGGGATCCTTTGAGGAGGGAGCGGCGGTCAGCCTGATGGATCCGGGCGGAAGGGAAGTGGGGCGTGGCTTGGTCAACTACGGCTCAGACGAGATCCAACAGTTGCGGGGCAAGCGAACCACTGACATTGCTGCCACCGTCGGCTATCGCGGGGTCGATACCATCATTCACCGCGACAACTTGGCCTTGTTGGAATAGGGTTGCTCTGTCAATGTCATGATGATGGTCAATATCGTGATAGTCAATCATGCATATCATGATGCCTGGAAATCCTAGCTGAAGCTTGAAGAGGAAAGGATCCCTATGGTTGGCAAAGAATGGCGGGCAAAGATAGGACAAAACCTGCTGGCAATCCAACACTAACTACACTAACTAAAGGCTCTAAGTGGGCTGCCTCATCAGTGCAAGACTAGTAGGCCAGGGTGCTGAGAGTCTGTTCGAGGTACTGGTGTACCACATGGTCTAGTTCGGTTGGGCTGGTGGGGCAAGAGCGGCCATTTAGCCATCTCTTGAAGCCTGAGCTTTCGACAATGGCCTGCCGGAGGGATTCCCACACGGCTGTTTCAGAGTGTGTTGATGCTGGAGATGTCACTGGAGATGTCATCGGATCTCATCTGAATTTAAGACTCATGATAGCTCAGCGTTTTGCCCCTTCGAGTGCTCTAGCATACCGAACCCTGCGGATTTTGGAAGTGGAGTCTTCTCTCGTGCTCAAGCCCTTAACTCTGGATATAGTGGACAATACCTTGCGAGTGATACTTCACCAACTATGGGTGATGGTGTAGGGTCATTCTTGAGGTTTATCATGGCACTTCCATGGCACTTTAAGATTGGATCCCAATCAGGTGAGTCTCATTGGTTCCATTGGCCTGCTGAGGCTGTACAAAACCGTATCTGTGGGCTGGATATTTTCCTGCTACAATAGCCGCGATTTCTGATTGATTCAGGATCCTGCAAAGGTTGAAGCTGGGCTGTCGTCAACACCGTTGCCTTGCTCCCTAGCCTTACCCTCCTCTCCTGCGGTTGTTCTCACTTTTGATCAACTTGATCAACGTTCTCAGCTCTGTTAGTCCATCGTTCGTTACTAGTTAGCTGCACCTTCGGTGCGAGGATAAGGTCTCATGGCTCTTCTGGCTCCCCAAAGCGATCGCCACTCACATCCCACCCAGCGCAGGTCACAGCCTGCCTTGGTAACAGGTCTTGCAGTCTTGCTCAGTGCTCTGTCCTTCAGCAGTTCTCTGGGGCTGATGATAGTCCTGACTGTGCCCGATGCGGCCCAAGCTCAAGCCAGCTTGGATGTGGACTTGTCGGGACAGCAGCAATCTCCCTCCGTACCGCCTGTGCCGGATACCCTCAATGCCGTCTTTGTGGATGCCCAGAATGGCAGCGATAGCCAGGGCAATGGATCCCGGACAGCCCCCTATCAGACCATCACGTTTGCCTCCTCTCGTGCTCCGGCTGGATCCCTGATTCAGCTGTTCCCAGGCATCTACTCTGAGGCCAGTGGCGAGCAATTTCCCATCGAGTTGCAATCGGGCCAGATCCTGCGTGGGGATGAAAGCACTCTGGGTGAAGGCTTTTTGATCGCCGGGGGCGGCACCTATGTCAGCCCGACTGTTTCTCGTCAGAGTGTGGCGATTTTGGCACGGGGAGAGGCCGAGATTCGCGGTGTCACGGTTCGCAACGAAGGGCGACGCGGCTATGCCGTTTGGGTCGAGTCTGCCAATCCCAAAATCTACAACAACAGCTTTGTCGGCAACATCCATGATGGGGTGTTTGTGGCGGGCCAGTCTGCCCCCTGGATTGAAGGCAACCGCTTTTATCAAAATGGGGCCAACGGCATTTCCATCCTCGGCACCTCAACCCCCACCATCGTCAATAATCTCTTCCAAGAGACCGGCTTTGGCATCACGGTTGACCAGCGCTCATCCCCCACAATTCAAGACAATCGCATTCTGCAAAACCGAGCTGGGGTGATCGTGGGAGGGAACTCTACCCCCAAACTGCGGGGCAACCTGATCAGCCGTAACCTGCAATCGGGTTTGGTGGCAATCACATTGGGGGCACCTGACTTGGGCACTGCCTCCGATCCTGGCAACAATATCTTCGAGGGCAACGGCGAGTTTGATGTCAACAACTCCACCCGTGGGATCCAGGTGGCCGCTTTCGGCAACAACTTTGGCGGAGCCTTAAAAGGGGAAGTTTCTACCGCTGGACAAGCCTCAGTCCCCACTGCTGCTAGCCAAGCTCCGGGGGCCGTCGCCGAGGGATCCCTGACTTTGCCCACCACTACCCCTGCGGTGGCCGAGCCTCCAGCAGAGACCCCTGTTGCCGCACCAGCACCACCAGCAGCCCAGCCCACCGCTGCCCAAGGCTTGCCCACGGTAGCGGTACCGGCCAGCGAATCGCCTGTGGAGCAAGTCCCCGTGGCTATATCTCCCACTCCCGTCCCCCAGACTCCTACCCCTGTGCCGACCGTGGCTCAGCAGCCTGCCAGTGGGCCTGACAGCTTCCAGGTGGTGCCTTTTACCCCCAGTGGATCTGAGGTTTCAGCTGTGGGGGGTAATCCATCCAGTCCCGCCAGCCCCACTTCAGTCACTGCCACTCAAGGCGATACTAATGGTGCCACTCTGACCGATATCACCACCCTGTTGCCCCCGCCTGGACAACGACCTGCCCAAGCCCCAACAGCCCCAGTGGATCCCGCGCCCGTTGCCGCTCCCCCCAGCCCCCAGACTGAGCCGGTGGCCGCAGCCGATGGCACCCAGTTTCGTGTCCTGGTGACGTCTCCTGCTTCAGGCGACCTTGATCGGGTGCGTCAAATTGCTCCTGAAGCTCGGGAGACGGTGTTTAATGGCACCAATGTCCTAGATGCTGGCCTCTATTCCAGTCGCTCGGCGGCTCAGGCAGTATTAGATCAGTTGTTGGATGCTGGGTTAGCGGCTATTGCCGAGATTGTCTTTCGTTGAGTCTGGATTAAGTCAGTCTTAGGCTGAGGGAAGCCGCTGTGGTTCCCAGCACAAGGAACTATGGTCGCGTCCCTCACCTCTCAATTTGCCCAGGCCGTTCAACTGCGAGCGGGATCGGATGGGTTTCATCTGCATCTGCCCCCGGTTGAGATCGAGTGGGCAGACGTCTGGGAGTCTTTGCAAGGGCTATTGGGAGGACATCGCTGGCCCCGCAAAGGCAGACCCCCCGGGATCCCGTTGACCTTGTGGGCGGGTGTTCGCAGCCTGGAGCTGCATCAACTGCAAGCATTGGCCACCCTATTGCACCATCATCATCTCAGCCTCTGGCGGGTGGCAACCACCTGTCGTTCAACGGCTGTGGCAGCGGCTCAACTGGGGTATTCTGTGGAGCAGGGATCCCCGTCGATTCCGGCCCAGACCGTGATCCCATCCCCGCCGCTCTATATCCAAAACACCCTGCGCTCTGGGGTAGAGATTCGCCACCAAGGCACGGTGGTGATCCTGGGAGATATCAATCCGGGTGCCGAAGTCAGCGCAGCGGGCGATATTGTAGTTTTGGGGCGATTGAGAGGCTTGGCCCACGCAGGCTGCCCTTTCCAAAAGCAGGATGCCCATGCGGGGGATCCACAAGCTGTTATTCTGGCTCTGAATCTGCAACCGGCCCAGTTGCGGATCGCAGATCAGGTGGCTCGCTTGCCAGAGGGATCCCCTACCACCCCTGAAGTAGCCTATCTGCAAGCCGGAGAGATTTGCATCACGCCTGTGGGAGAGTATCTGTCGATGTATCGGGATCAAAAGGAACGCTGATGAGCCGTGTAATCGTGATGACCTCCGGCAAGGGAGGGGTGGGCAAAACCACCATTACTGCCAACTTGGGCACAGCTCTGGCGCGGCTAAATCACTCTGTGGCGGTGATCGATGCTGATTTTGGTCTACGCAATTTAGATTTGCTGTTAGGGCTAGAAAATCGGGTCGTCTACACCGCCTTGGACGTGCTGAGTGGAGACTGTCGCCTCGAACAGGCTCTGGTCAAAGATAAACGCACCCCCAATCTAGCCTTGTTGCCTGCCGCGCAGACCCGCAATAAAACTGCCGTCACCCCAGCGCAAATGAAGCAATTATCAGAAGCTTTATCCAAGAGCTATGACTATGTGCTGATCGATTGCCCCGCCGGGATCGAGCAGGGGTTTCGCAATGCCATTGCTGGTGCCCATGAAGCCATTGTGGTCACGACTCCAGAACTCTCCGCAGCCCGCGATGCCGATCGGGTGGTGGGACTGTTGGAGGCCGCCCAAATCAGCCCGAGCCGACTGATCGTCAATCGAGTCCGACCTGATATGGTGGCAGCGGGTCAGATGATGTCGGTGGAAGATGTTGTGGAGATTTTAGCCATCCCCCTGTTGGGACTGGTGCCCGAAGATCGGGAGGTGATCGTCTCCACCAATAAAGGCGAGCCACTGGTTTTGTCCGCTCAATTGCCCGCCGCTGGCATTGCCATCTCCAATATCGCCCGCCGCATTCAGGGGGAAGCGGTGCCCTTCTTGGACTTGGATATGCTGAACGATACCTTTTTTACCCGCCTCAAGCGGTTTCTGAACCATAAAGTGATCTAGCGAGGGATCCAATGCTACTAGACTTTATCGAGCATTTTTTCTCTCGTTCAGACGGGGAGCCACGCAGCCAAGCCAAGCAGCGATTGAAGTTGATTTTGGCCCATGATCGGGCGGACCTGACTCCTGCGGCGATGGAGTCGATGCGACAAGAAATCTTGGCGGTAGTCTCTCGCTATGTGGAGATCGACTCGGAGGGGCTGCAATTTAATCTGGCCAGTGAGGGCAGCACCACTGCTCTGATCGCCAATATGCCCATCCGCCGCGTCCGGCCAGAGCATGAGCCAGAACAAGAGAGTGAGGGTGGTAACAGTGAGCAGACTGAGACTCTAGAGTAGAGAAAGCGCTCAACTTGACCCGCTGGGGGGATCAGTCAGGATCCTTGGCGGGCTTTGCTCTTGTGATCGGAATCTCTAACCCAAATCTTGCCCTTTCACCATCTGACTTTCAGGTTTTGCACGTCCTATGTCTCGCCCTGCCGATCAGCCAGATAACCCAGAGCTGGGATCCCAGGTGGGGATCGATCCGCAAGCCTTGGCCATCCTTTTTCATGAGTTGCGTAACCCGCTGACCACCTTGACCACGTTGGCCAAACTTCTACAAAATCGGTTTCCGGCAGAGACTGAGCAGGGCTGGATCGGAACCAGTGTGGAACGGGAATGTCAGCATCTCCGCCACTTGTTAGACCAGTTTGAACATCAACAGCAAACTTCTCTGACCAGCCTTCAGCAGCCTTTGCAACCCTTAGAGATCATTTCTTTTGTGACGGACTTACAGCCGATTTATTCAACTTTAGCGGCTTCCTATGGCATAGATTTTAGTTTGCTCTGGCCCACCTTTCTGGAGACGATGAAGCCGGAAATCTTGACTGACTCAAATCCTTTGCTTTCCTCAGAAGTTTGGATCAACGGGGATCCCTTGATGCTGCGGCAGGTGTTGAATAACCTGATTGATAATGCCTGTAAATATACATCACCCCAGGGTCGGGTTTGTCTGGCCGTCACGGTCACTGAGCAGGAGGTGATTCTCACGATCCAGGATTCTGGCCTAGGGATCCCGGCGGCTGAGATCGAGAAGGTTTTTCAGCCGTTTTATCGAGTCGATCTGTCGCAACGCCCAGACCAGGAGAAACGGGATCCCCAAGGGCAAGGCTTGGGCTTGGCCATCAGCCGCAACTTGGTGCAACACATGGGGGGATCCCTGACTGTGGAGAGCCAGGTGGGGGAGGGATCCCTGTTTCGGGTGTGTCTGCCTCGTCTGGGGTCTTACAATAAAGTTAGCTAGAAAGTTTATCTGGGCTGCAAGGTGGCGTTAGTTCTGATAGCACTGAATCGCTTTTCGCCTGTTGATAGTCCTGCTTCATTTTGTAATCCCCTTGTAATCACTTTTTTACTACACTGCTGATGTCTTCAGACTTAGACCGTCCTAGCCGGATCCTGTTGGTGGATGATGAGCCTGGGTTGCGAGAGGCTGTCCAAGCGTATTTGGAGGACAGTGGCTTTGAGGTGGTGGCTGCTGTCAATGGCCAACAGGCGTTTCAGCTGCTCAGCACTGCCCAGCCCGATCTGGTGATCTCAGATATTATGATGCCCGGTATGGATGGCTATCAGTTTTTGGCGCAATTGCGTCAGCTGGATGCCTACAGCCATCTCCCGGTGGTCTTTTTGACAGCCAAGGGCATGACTGCCGACAGGATCCAAGGCTATCGAGCTGGGGCAGATGTTTATTTACCCAAGCCTTTTGATCCAGAAGAACTGGTGGCGATTGTGGAAAATCTGCTGGAACGGGCTAAATCTTCGGCCCCTTCTGCTGCCCTTGCGCGTGAATTGGATGCAATTCGAGACATGATTGCTGAGGTGGCCAGTCGTACCGAGCCGCATTCTCCTCATCCAGCTCCAGCTTCAGAATCGCTGATGACGGCCCCGATGCCGATTCCGCAACGACCGCCGCTCCAGGTTAATCTGACGCCACGGGAGCAAGAAGTTCTAGAAAAAGTATCAGAAGGGCTGATGAATAAAGAGATTGCCAAACAGCTGCAAACCAGTGTCCGCAATGTCGAAAAATATGTGACTCGGTTACTGAATAAAACGGGTACTAGTAGCCGCACAGAATTGGTGAGATTTGCTCTCACGTATGGGTTGATTTCACTGTAGTGATTGGCTCTTTTTGAGCTGTTGAAATAAATGTGTGCTTTGACGTTGCCATAGTTGAGCGATTAAATAATGCTCCTAGACAGTGGCTCGAAAGGCTCGTCAGGGAAGGTCTGTCTTCCTCTAAAAAAACTCGAAAATTATACTTAATCCAGGGATGAGAATTTTGCTTAACTCAACACAGGTTGCCACAGTTCAATCATAGACAAAAGAGCTAGGCATAACCCCAGCTCTGAATCAGGTCTCAGCTTTGATCAGATCAATTGACTCAGACACATTGACTTAGATGGATCCGGGTTGATCAAGGGGATGGAATCAAAACCTATGGGCATGGAGTATTTCCACATTACAGAGGTAGGCAATGCCGGAATAGTCGTCGAAAAATTGCGCTGCTACGGTGTCCGAGATCTTAAGGGCCATCTCCCGACTGGGGGTGAGCACCTCAATCTTGATGTTTGAAAAGGTTTCAGAGATATTGGGCTGCCCCGAAGACCGAACATTGCGACTGCCCTTGCCACCAGCAGACACCACCGTATACCCGGTAGCACCCGCATCATCAATGATTTTGGCAATCTGTTTCAGGAGTGACTTTTCTGTAACGATCACCAGCTTGCTGGCTGCTTTGGTGAAGTAGGACTGGGTCATATATGTTACCTCTTGACACGTGTAGTCATAGAACTTGGTGAGCAGGTTTGCTCAGACTTTGCTCAAATACTGTGACTCTAATGAGTTAGCTGCCCATTAACGCCTGAGCCAGACCGATGAAGAAAGGGATCCCGATAGCAATCGCCACCGGGGTGCCAACCGCTGTGGATGCTCCCACATAGGCGGAGGGGTTGGCAGAGGGGATCCCAGCTCGGAGGGTGGGGGGGCCTGAAATATCTGAACTGGAGCAGGCAATCACCGCCAGAATCACAACCCCGCCAGGACTGAATCCAGTCAAATAGTGGGCAATCATGCCGAGGCCAAAAGCAATCAGACCATGCAACAGTGGTGCCACAAAGGCATAGACGGCGTACCATTGGGCCACCTTACGCAGCTCGCCGATCCTTGCCCAAGCCTCCATCCCCATCACCAACATCAGGATAGACAACAGTCCCCGAAACAGAGGATTAAAGAAGCTCTCATAGACGCTGTCTGGCTGAGTCAGTAGCCCCAAGCCAATGCCCAGCAGCAGAGCTGATAGGGCGGGGCCCTGAAGACTTTCTTTAACAATGGGCCAGATTTTAACCCGTCGGCCTGGGGTGCCGCTCTGCTCTTTGGGATACCCGACAGCGACAATCGACTGCTTGCTGGCATATCCACCGGCGGCAACCGGCTGCTTGCTGAGAAACTCCTGATTGCTAAAGTGATCCTCCACAGCACCGCGCTGCTTATCGGAGTAGATCGTGGCCAAGACAATAGCAGTCACCAAGGCAGGGATATCCATAAAGGGATAGAGGGCACCGGCCCAAGCCTCGTACTGAATGCCTTCCGCTTCCATGAGGTTGAGGGCAGCAGCAAGGGTAGAGCCACTGACTGCCCCAAATAAGCCCGCCGTTGCAATGGCATCCACGGTTTTGATGTAGGGCATCCTGCCCAGGGTATGGCGACCGATAAATACGATCAAGATGCCGGTTGCTATCGCAAAGATCGCAGGCAGCAACATCTCCGTTAGATTGGACTCACGGATCGCAATGCCGCCACTGAGGCCCACCCTCATCAGCAGCATAAAAACGATGAACTTGTAAATCGCATCTGGAATCACCAACTGGCTCCCAAAAGCCGCCAGAACCAACCCCCCCAGCAAAAAGCCCAAGGTGGGGGATTGCAACTTCTCCGCAAATCGCGCTAAAAAATCAGACAAAAAATCCATGCTTAAAGTCCTCATCCATCTAGATAGGTGTTGGCAAATCGGTATTGGGCAAGATACCGTTATCGAGCAAAATAACGGAGGACGCCAGAGACTGATGGCCTCCAGACTTTAGGTGGCTGCGGGGGCAACACCGTTACTCAATCAAGCTGGAATACAAAACAAGATGGCCCAGGACAAACCTGATGCTCGAACTCTGAGCGCACTGACAGCCAAGAGCTGAGGGGATGCAAAAGAAAGAGACTGAGCAGCAGCAGCCACAGAACCAAAATCCCTGGCATGAACCAACCTTGCTCCCATTTTTGAATCGGCCCCTTCTGGATCTGTCGGAGGGCAGAATAGACAGGATCCTCCTGATGTACCCTCCCATATAACAGAGATCGCAGCCCCAGGCATAACCTTCGCCAAGTTCCAGCTCGCCACCACAGTCCAGCTAACCCTTGCTTCCTAAAGCCACGCCCTCGCAGAGTTCGCCCCCTCAGGGATGGCCTGCCCGTAGGCAAACCATACCCAGAAGAACGATGCTGAGAATGCTCAACTCGGCTCAGTACGGGCCTGATCCGATTAGAACTTCGTCTCAGTTGGATGAGAAACCGTTTTGGCATCGCTCTACTCCATGAAAGGGCCGGGGGGATCGACAGAGGAGTGACTAGAAGGCTTAACGAGCAAGGAGCTGATACCCCTAACAACCTGAGACCCAAAGGTATCAAGCCGATTGATAAGCACCGGATCCAGAACAGATGGATAAACCCTTTGCCCAAGTTTTTGCTCAAGTTCATCCAACCTTAGGGCAATTTTTGAATAGAGTAAATATGATTTTCCCTCTAGGAGTTATAGATTCTAGTCTATGAAAAATCTTCTAAGAGTTAATTCATCAAGTCGCGCGGCATCTCTCGTGTGGCAAGGCTTTCGGAAAAATGGTCTTGTTAAGGTAGAGCTCGGAGAACCATTGCCCCGTCGCGCATTCAAGCTCCCTAAGGTTTGCTTTATGAATTAGCCCTCAGGACTAGGGGCAAACATCCTAGAGTGTTGGGCTCTCCTGGATTTATAGTGACCGCACAAGAAGCTTGCAGTGTCAACCTCTCTCTGGACAAGGATCTCAGTGAACTCGATGCAGAAACTCCACCACGTTTCCAGGAGAGCTGAGTGTTGATCTGACAGCCAAGCTCAGAATAATCCCGGCCTTTGTTTTTTATTGTCGGCCAAAAATAGACTACAATCTATGTCCACGCCCAAAAAATAGACTCTGCATAATGATATGGTGGGAAAACTCATTTGCACGGGGCACTCCGCCAGTTGAGATCAGGCCCAGAGACTGAAAATGAAAACATAACTACCCTTGGGGTAGCTGATCAGGCTGGCGACTGCATGCAGTGGGGGCGGTGAGGGTACTTCTCAACTTTGTTACCTCGGTCTAGGGCTGGGGGTTATGAGGAGCATCCAGAGATCAATTTTGTATCATTTAGCTATCGGTATTGTGTCGCAAGTCTAGGAGGCTGACTGAGATGGAGATCTTTGTTTTTACCACCATTCTTTGTGGATTTTTCGGGATACTCTTGAAAAAGAATCTAATGATGAAAATTCTGTCCATGGATGTCATGAGTACAGGGGTCATTGCTTATTACGTTCTTGTGGCTTCCCAAAAAGGCTTGCTAACTCCTATCCTTCTCAGCACTGAACCCAAGTCTTATGCGGATCCAGTGCCCCAAGCAGTGATCTTGACGGCCATTGTAATCGGTCTTTCGATCCAAGCACTCATGCTAGTAGGGGTGATGAAATTAGCTCAGGATCACCCCACACTTGAAACCCAAGAGATTGAGAATAACTACACATCTACACCATGAATGCAATCTCGATAAACAGCAATGAAGCAATCACTATTCTCTGGTTGGCTTTGCCTTTGGTGATTGGCTTTATCTGTTATCTCTGGCCTCGTTTTGATCGAGTTCTAGCTTTGGGAGTAGCTTTAGCATCCTTTTTGTTTGGGTTGCCAAAGCTTTGGATGTCTGTCCCCCAGACCATTCACCTGATTGATCAAGTGGGGGTCACCCTGAGCTTAGATTCTTTGAGTGGATTTTTTGTTGTTACGAATGCTCTCGTTACTCTATCAGTTATTCTCTATTATTGGCAAAGCAAAAAATCTGCTTTTTTCTATACTCAAGTTGTCATTTTACACAGTTGTGTGAATGCTGTGTTTGTGTGTTCTGACTTTATGAGTCTCTATGTGGCGCTAGAAGTCATTAGCATCACTACATTTCTGCTGATTGCTTATCCTCGAACTCACCGCTCGATCTGGGTAGGTCTGCGGTATCTATTCGTGAGCAATACGGCTATGCTGTTTTATCTGATTGGAGCCGTTTTGGTCTACCAGACCAACCAATCCTTTGCCTTTTCAGGATTGGCCCAAGCTTCAACTGAGGCCGTGGTGCTGATCCTGGTGGGGTTGTTGACCAAAGGGGGGATCTTTCTCTCAGGGTTATGGCTACCGCTGACCCATGCCGAATCTGAGACAGGTGTTTCTGCGCTGCTGTCAGGATCTGTGATTAATGCTGGCGTTTTTCCCCTGATTCGATGTGCTCTTGCCATGCCCGATCTGGGACAGGTATTGGGGATCCTGGCAACTGGCAGTGCCCTGCTGGGGGTTGCCTATGCCATCACAGAGACCGACATCAAAAGATTATTGGCTTTTAGTACCGTTTCACAAATGGGCTTTGTGTTGATGGCCCCGCCTGCCGCTGGCTTTTATGCCTTAACTCATGGACTGGCAAAAGCAGCCCTTTTTTTATTGTCTGGCAGTCTGCCCAGCCGGGATCGGTATACCTTACAACAGACCTCAATCTCGCTCTCCCTTTGGATAGCTTTGGTCATGGCCAGCCTTTCTATGTCGGGTTTTCCTCTCCTGGCTGGATTCGGATCCAAAATCTTAGTGCTCAAGGATCTAGCCCCCTGGCAATCAATCGCCATGAATACTGCGGCACTGGGAACAACCATTGCTATGACAACATTTCTATTGATCCCACTCAAACGAAACCAAAAGCAAGACCTTGAGCAGGAACTGACACAGCCCAAAAAAACAGGTCTAGGATTGGCGATCACACTCCTACTGAGTGGGTTGATAGCAGCTAATTTTTTGCATCTAGAAGTTTATACGTTGGCCAGTATTTCAAAAGCGGTGAGCTTAGTCCTTGCGGGTTGGCTTGTCTCTATACTGGGGCTTCGGCAACTTCGGATCCACCTGCCCAAAATGATGGAACAATTCAAACATCTGATTGGGGTGATGAGCTTGGCCTTAACTCTTTTGTTTTGGATGGTGGTTTCATGATTGGATATCTAGATTTATTGTTGCGGCTGACCATTTGGTTTTTGTTGACGGCAGATCTAAGCTGGGCTAATGTTTTGATCGGCGTTAGTGTTGCACTCATCTTACCTCGAGGCTATCTCAAGGCAACGGTTTTGCGAGATTGGATCCATGTGTTGTGGGAAATCTTGATCGCTATTCCTCAAGCCTATATTGAGGCTTTAGAGATTATGTTTTGCCCACATAATCTAGAAGCAGTTACCATGGAACGAGTTAAGCCAAATCGAACCCCTGGGCTGATCTTTTTGGATATTTTCCTGATTACGTTTACCCCGAAAACAATTGTCCTTAAATATCACCAGAATGGCTGGTATGAGGTGCATCGAGTGGTACGCGAGAGGTTGTGATGAAACTGGTTTTGTTGGCCATGATCCTGGCACTACTGATTCCGATCTATGAGGCTTGTCAAGACGAAGATATTTGGCAAAAAATGTTAGCATTTGCTAGCATTGCTACCAAAACATCGGTCATGATTTTAGTGATCTCGGTGCTGCGAAATGATTGGATGATTGGGGTGGTTGGGGTGTTGATCTTAAGTGTGGGAAATGCAGCACTGATGCTATTGGCTCATGTCCTGAGACGGATGAATCAATTATGACTGAGGTTTTGAGTTACATTCTGATCGCTATCGGCGTTGGATTTTGGTTTTGGGGAACCCTGCCGCTGTTGGGTCAGCGCTCGGTCTTGTTTAAGCTCCATGCCTTATCGGTGGCGGATACTCTCGGTTCGATGAGTTTGGTGGTGGGGTTGCTGCTCAGGATCCCTCAGGAATGGCCTCTGCTGTTGCTGGCCCTGATTTCTCTGGCAATCTGGAATACGGTATTGGGCTATGTTTTGGCCTATTGTTCCACCACTGGTGAGCTGGATCATGACTGAAGATCTTTATATGGTGGTTTTGGTGGCCCTGTTGCCGGTCATGGCCACAGCCCTGGTTGTGCAGACCAATCCCTACCAAGCCCTCGTGATCCGGGGTATTTTGGGGGCCGTTGCCTCCCTGATCTATGCCTTGTTGGGGGCGGCTGATGTGGCCTTGACAGAGGCATTGGTGGGAACCATGCTCTCAGTCACGCTCTATGCGGTGGCGGTGCGATCCTCCATGAGTTTGCGCTTGGGGGTGCTCGAAGGGGAGGGGTCTTCCCCATCGGATCCTTATCAGTCCCTGCTGGCTGGCCTGCGTAAGCTCCTCCTGGCTCATCACATCCGCCTAGAACCCATTGCTTATCCCACTCCCCAAGCTCTGCAAACAGCCCTGATGGCCAAGGATATTCACGCCATTTGTGTTGCCCACAATACAAGTCCCCACAATATAAAACTTCCTGACAGCCCGTTACAGGACACCCACGTGCTTCTATCCCCCGGTCAGGCTCCATTTCTGCTGCAAACACGAGTTCATCGTCTCTATGATCTGATTCGGGCCAATCTAACTGAGCCTCTCTCTTTGGGGGTTGAGGTCACCTATATTGATCCCGCCGCTTGGGTTCAGCCGGATCCATTGGAATTGAGAGATGGGATCCCTGAGTCAGTGGAGGTGGGTGCGTGATCTGGATTTATTTGGCTGCGGGGATTGCCTTTGGCATCAAGATGATTTTACTTGCCAACCCGGTGGTGGATCTTGAGAGCCTCTCCCTGCTGCAATCGATTGTCCGAGATAGCGGCGTACCCAATGCGGTTTCAGGGATCATCTTTCGCAACCGCTTGTATGACACGATTTTTGAGGTGGTGGTTTTTACGGTGGCCATCATGGGGGTGAGGTTTCTGTTGGCTAACGAACAGCCCTCCTGTACGATCCATCAGTTTAATGATCATCCTTCTATTGTGCTGGCTCGACTGGGGGCAACCATCGCTGCCCTGATCAGTGTGGAACTGGCGATCCGTGGGCATTTGAGTCCGGGGGGTGGATTTGCAGCAGGGGTAGCGGGGGGCACAGCAATCGGGTTGGTGGCGATTACCTCCTCCACAAAATCGATGGAGGCTTTGTATCAGAGGTGGCGAGCCGCAACCTGGGAAAAAGTTTCGGTGTTGATCTTTATCAGCATCTCGGCCCTCATGTTGATCGGGATCGAGCTACCCCCCGGAGAACTGGGCACGTTGGTGAGTGGCGGATGGATCCCGGTGCTCAATATCTTGGTTGCCCTGAAAGTTGCCCTGGGATCTTGGGCGGCGGTGCTGACCTTTATTCGTTATCGGGGTCTGCTGTAGGAGATTCTGTTGCAAAAAATGAGAAGTGCTTAATGTCAGCTCCTCTGTCAGCAAAAAGGACGGGCCGGACGAAAGGATCCAGACTGATCCGCTAGAACGATTCACCAGAGCAACAACTCTCGTTCCGGCAGCCGCTCAGAAGACGATATCTAATAGGCCAGCTACCCCATGTTTCGCAATATTAGAAAATTGCATTTAGAACGGATTACTATGGCTCTATAAAGTAAAAGTTAAAGCTTGATGCTAGCACAACATTAGAATAGTGGCATTCCCCATATTCATTCGCACATTTTTCTAGTGGCAAAAAAATATCTTTACATTGAGATATAGATAGCTAGATGAAAGGTCAAGTTTCACCCTTGTTGAAACAGAAGCCGTAGTTTGCGCAGGGAGGTTTTGAGAGTGACCAGATCTTCGGGATCCAATTGGTCAAAGCGTTCTTTGAGATGGGCAATCTGGGCCGGGAACGTCTCCCGAAAAACCTGTTCGCCTTCAGGGGTCAGCACAATCAAAAAACAGCGCCGATTTTCGGGTGGTACCTCCCGTCGCACCAGGCCCTTATCCTGTAAGCGATCAACAATTCCAGTCAAGGTGCCCTTGGTCACCAGCGTTTTTTCTGCTAGCACATTCATGGTCATGCCTGCTGTATTGCCGAGTGTGGCTATCACATCGAATTGAGGGGGAGTCAACCCCATTTTGCGAACATGAGTATCCGAATAAACCGTAAAAGCCTGATATCCTCCAGCCAGTTCCCTCAATACCTCCAGAAAAGGTTCGCGCAGCTGAGGAGTTGGAGGAACAAGAGCTTCAGTGTGTGAACTCGTCCCATTGTGTCGAGAGGTAGTAGTGGAATTACTCATTATTGCGGTATGAAGCCAAAAGCACCAAAGTCCATCTAATCTCAGCTCAATCTTGCGATAGATAGCTCAGTGAAAGGCGACTTCGTGTTTTTCGCCAGAATCATTTCAAAATTTATTCCTCATCATAGTCGATCTAAATTAGCAAAATAGATCAGGATTTGTGATGACTGGATACAAAACCAAATTAAAAAGAGGTCAGAATCAAATATCTCGTCCTCTCTCAGTCATTAACACCGATTAGACCAGGGTAGATAGCTCAGCAGAATCAACTTAAATAGGGATCCTTGAGATTAGATGTAAGGGATCCAAAAGATAGTTAAGAGCCCACTGCAACCAAGTTTTGCTGAGACTGAACAATCTGCTCATAGACAGCTCGAATTTTCAGCCCCACAATCACTTGTAGCAAACCAGAGCCATTTTTAGAGCCTGGGTAGTCAGGATTCTTGCGAAGCAGTTCGGTCATCTCGCCGTAGTGGTGAGTAGAAAGACCACTGAGATGATTTTCGAGATAGAGAATCTCTTCGATATTGTCAAATTGACCGTCAATTTCTAGGAGAGTGACTGGATGGTCATAGTAGGCATCAGGGCCATAGTGAAGTTTGAGGCCGGGATAACTACAGGTCAGCTTTTTGCCACAGGGTAACCAGTCGATGGTGGATCCCTCATCAAACAGGAAGGCATGGTCAAAGAACTGCACCCCTTCTCGCTGAATCAACCGCACCCGCAAAATCTTGTGTGCTTTATCAATTTCAGGCAGAAGACTGGTGGGGAGGATCTCCATCACCACATCCGCATACTGCTTCTGGACATCAATGAAGGCTTCAAAGTCGGGACGGCGGGCCTCAATTGAACGCAAGACATCTTCATAAGAGTGCCCCCGCTCAGCCATATCTCGCTGCACTTTCCAGGCCACCTTGATCTCAGAGCTCAAGTCCAGGTAAACCTTGAAGTCCAAGAGATCCCGTACCCGCTCGTCATATAGGGGATGTAGACCCTCCAAGACGATGATCCGGTTTGGATTGACCTGCTCTGGCGGATCGATCAGGCCCGTCTCGTGGTTATAGATGGGCTTCATAATGCTTTGGCCAGACTTGAGCGCCTTAGCCTGTTCGTACATCAAGTCAAAGTTGTTGGCACGGGGATCCAGGGCGGTGATGCCCTTGTCCTTGCGCTGGTAGCGATCAAGGCTGTGATAATCGTCCAAGCAAATGGTGGTGATGAGGTCATCGCCAAATAAATCGCCGAGGCGACGTAAAAAGGTCGACTTGCCACAGCCTGAATCGCCTGCGACACCTATCATCACAACGCGGTCGGGACTACTTGCCATGGACTCTCCTCAGCTAGCCTGAATGCCTTATCACTTTAGGACAAAATTAACAAAATCTCCAGACATCTAAAAAAGTTGTGAGATTGACAATCGGCACCCTTTCGGGATCAAGCAAGGTTACAGGCGGCTTAATCACTTCAAAAGCATGCCCAGAGTAGGTTTGAGCACCATGAATTAAGGTAAGCCCACACAGGCCAGATCTTTCCGTACCTGACATGGACTGCTATGTTGGCGTATGACTCAAGTGGGGCCACCTGCTTAAAAATCTTTTTTGTCAAAACATCGAAAGTTTTGTTACGTCCAGTTGCTAGGAGTAAGGTCTAAAACTATGGTTGCAACCGCAGAGAAGCGCGAACTTGTCCTCAATGTCTATCGCCCCAATGCCCCCTTGATTGGCAAGTGCGTAGAGAATTATCTGCTCGTCAAGGAGGGAG
The DNA here is from genome assembly GCA_012031565.1 of Synechococcaceae cyanobacterium SM2_3_2. Lineage (GTDB taxonomy): Bacteria > Cyanobacteriota > Cyanobacteriia > Thermostichales > Thermostichaceae > JAAUUM01. Next base: position 43,413 of record JAAUUM010000001.1, on the reverse strand, counting down.
CGCCGGGACGAACCCATCACATTGTCCTCAGCCTGCCGGATCCTGCCTACAAATATCTGGAGGGGCAGAGCGTTGGCATCATTCCTCCCGGACAAGATGAGAAGGGTAAACCTCACAAACCCCGTCTTTACTCCATCGCCTCCACCCAGCGGGGAGATGATGGCGAAGGCAAAACAGTCTCTTTGAGCGTCAAACGCGCCGAGCACACTGACAAGGAAACGGGGGAACCGGGCGTCGGGGTTTGCTCCAGCTTTTTGACCGATCTAAAGCCAGGGGATGACGTTCAGATCACTGGCCCTTCCGGCAAGACCTTCTTGCTGCCAGAGGATCCCGAGGCTACCTTGGTGTTGATCGCTACCGGCACTGGTATCGCACCCTTTCGGGCCTTCATTAAGCACCTGTTTGAAGAGGATCCCACTTTTAAGGGCAACATCTGGCTGTTTTTTGGGGTGCCCACCACTTCGACCTTGCTCTACCACGAAGATCTGGAGCGCTATTGTCAGCTTTATGGCGATCGCTTTCGGGTGGACTATGCCATCAGTCGCGAACAACAGACCGACGATGGCCGCAAGATGTATGTGCAAAACCGGATGGCCCAGTACGAAGATGAACTTTGGAGCTTGCTCCAGACCAACGAGCATTCCTATGTCTATATCTGTGGGTTGAAAGGCATGGAAGATGGCATTGCCGAATTCATGGGGCCGATGGCAGAGCGCAATGGTATGGAATGGAAGTCCTACCAAAAGAGCCTCAAGAAGCTGGGCCGCTGGAACGAGGAAACCTACTAAATCTAGACCTATTAAATCTTTTGATGGGTTTTGAGATTGGCTCAGCAGGGATCCCCTGTAGCTTTCTTTGCCAGCCGTCATCTCGCTCAAAAATGCTGTCTGGGGCTGGACTTGTCTGGCCCCTTTTTTTCTTTTGACCATAGGCCCAGTTTGGAGGTGTCTTAACCCCGCCCATCCCAGGATCCTCTGGATCAAGAGGAAGGCAGTACACTAAAAAGACTCTGGATCCGCTGGGATCCTTCATTTACTATTTGCCCCTGTTTGGATCCCTATGGTCTCAAGTCTAGTCGCCCTCAAAAGCTCTCCCAACCAGTCCCTTGCTCCCCTCACCACCCGCACCAATGCCCAAGGCCAAGTGGAGATCGGCGGCTGTAGTGTGGTGGATCTGGTGGCCCAGTTTGCCTCTCCCCTCTACATCGTGGATGAAGCCTCGCTGCGACTCTGTTGTCAGCTTTATCGGGATACCCTGCGGCAGGTTTACCAGGGATCCAGTCAGGTGATCTATGCCAGCAAAGCCTGGAGCAATCTGGCCTTGTGTCGGCTGGTGCGCCAAGAGGGCCTGGGGCTGGATGTGGCTTCTGGTGGCGAGTTGTATACCGCGCTGCAAGCGGGGGCGACCGGTGCCGAGATCTACTTACATGGCAACAGCAAGACGGCAGATGAGCTGCGGATGGCTTGGGAAGCGGGCTGCACCGTGGTGGTGGACAGTCTGTATGAATTGCAAACCTTGGCCAACATCGCCAATCCTGAGTATCCAGCTCGGGTGATGGTGCGGGTCAATCCCGGCATTGATGTCCATACCCACGAATACATTCGCACCGGACAGATCGACAGCAAGTTTGGGTTGGGCAAACATGATCTGCCCCAGATTTTGACCTATCTGGCCGGAGCCACCAGCCTCCACTGCTCCGGGATCCATGCCCATGTGGGATCCCAGATTTTTGACCTGCAAGGCCATATCGATCTGGCTGGGGTAATGGCGGAGCTGTGGCAACAGGCGCAGGAGCTGGGGCTGCCCCTGTCGGAGTTGAATATCGGCGGTGGGCTGGGGATCCGCTATGTGGAATCCGATGATCCCCCTTCTATTCCCGAGTGGTGTGAGGCAGTGGCCAATGGGGTACAACAGGCTTTTAATGCTGCCGGGATCCCGTTGCCCAAGTTGATATGTGAACCGGGCCGTTCGCTGGTGGGATCCTCGACGGTGACCGCCTACACGGTGGGATCCCGCAAGCAGATCCCGGTGGCTCCTGAATTGCCCCATGGACGCACCTATGTGACGGTGGATGGGGGTATGTCCGACAACCCGCGCCCCATCACCTATCAGGCCAAGTACACCGCCATGCTAGCCACCGAAAAAACCGGGGATCCCGAGCGGGTAACCGTGGCGGGCAAACACTGCGAATCCGGCGATATTGTGCTCAAGGATGTGATGCTGCCACCCTTGGATCCAGGGGACATTTTGCTGGTGTTGGCCACGGGAGCCTACAACGCCAGTATGTCCTCCAATTACAACCGCTACCCTCGTCCGGCGGCGGTGCTGGTGCGAGATGGGCAGGCGGAGCTAATTTTGCAGCGGGAGACTTATGCGGATTTGGTGCGGCAGGATGTAGTGCCTTTACATTTACAGTCCTAGTCATCGTCTTGACATTGCGCCCACCTTCTCCTGAGACACCATGACTGCACCTCAATCCGCCATTGTCAAACCCTATGGCAGCTGGAAGTCCCCCATCACCGCAGATCTGATCGTGGCTGACTCGATTCGACTGGGGGAATTGGGCTTAGCTCAAGGGCAAGTCTACTGGACAGAAGGTCGTCCCACAGAGAAAGGCCGCAATGTTTTGGTGGCAGGCATCCCAGGTGAAGCCTTGACCCCTGCACCATTCAATGTCCGTACTCGTGTGCATGAGTATGGAGGTGGATCCTTTCGAGTCATCGCAGGGGTGGTCTATTTCGTCAACTTTGCCGACCAACGGCTCTATCGCCTTGGTGCTGGTGAGACAGATCCGCAACCCCTCACACCGGAGTCCGAGTCAGCCCTCCGCTATGCCGACATGATCGGGGATCCCTGGCGGCAGCGGTTGATTGCCATTCGAGAAGATCATCGAGCGGGGGGGCATGAACCTGTCAATGCTTTGGTGTCTCTAGAGGTGGATCCCAGCCATCTTGATGAGGGCACCCTCTTGGCCTCTGGACACGACTTTTTTGCCTCCCCTTGTCTCAGCCCCGATGGCTCCCGGCTGGCTTGGCTGACCTGGGATCACCCCCAGATGCCGTGGGATGGCACAACCCTGTGGGTGGCGGAGATACAGCCGGATGGAGGCTTGGGGGAACCCCTGCCAGTGGCCGGGGGATCCCAGGAGTCGATCTTTCAGCCCCAATGGAGTCCCGACGGGATCCTGTATTTCGTCTCGGATCGGAGCAATTGGTGGAATCTCCATCGCTGGACAGGCACTACCATCGAAGCGGTGTGTCCCCGGGCAGCAGAGTTTGGTCAGCCCCAATGGGTGTTTGGCATGTCCACCTATGGCTTTGTCAGTGCAGACGAGATCCTCTGTGTCTATTCAGAGGCAGAAGGCACTCAGCTGGCTCGCTTTGAGGTGAAAACAGGATCCCTGCGGCCAATTGCGATTCCCTTTACCAGCCTCGGCAGTTTGCGGGTAGATGACGGCAAGGCTTTGTTTGTAGGGGGATCCCCGACCCAGCCTGCTGCCATCGTGTTGATGGATCTGGCGACTGAGACTTGGGCGGTATTGCGTAAGGCCAATGAGCTGGAGATTGATCCGGGCTATCTGTCCATCCCGGAGGCGATTGAGTTTCCCACCGAAAATGGCCTGACCGCACATGGCTATTTTTATGCCCCCACCAATGCTGATTTTCAAGCCCCAGAGGGGGAAACACCTCCCCTCTTGGTCAAAAGTCATGGTGGCCCCACAGCCTCCACTAGCGCCTCTTTCAACCTCGGGATCCAGTATTGGACCAGTCGTGGTGTTGCGGTGCTGGATGTCAATTATGGCGGTAGCACGGGCTATGGGCGGGAGTATCGGCAGCGGCTACAGGGCAACTGGGGCATTGTGGATGTGGATGATTGTGTGAATGGGGCCCGCTATTTGACAGAGCAGGGTAAGGCGGATCCTGAGCGACTTTGTATTGATGGCGGCAGTGCTGGGGGGTATACCACCTTGGCGGCTCTGACCTTTCGGGATGTATTCAAGGCGGGGGCTAGCTATTACGGTGTCAGCGATTTAGCGGCTTTGGTGCGAGATACCCACAAATTTGAGTCCCGCTACTTGGATGGATTGGTGGGATCCTATCCTGAGCAAGAGGCGATTTATCAGGCCCGCTCCCCGATTTTTCATCCGGAAGGGCTGACCTGTCCGGTGATCTTTTTTCAGGGCTTGGAGGACAAAATCGTTCCCCCCAACCAGGCAGAGATGATGGTAAAGGCGCTCAAGGCCAAAGGCTTGCCGGTAGCCTACCTAGCTTTTGAGGGGGAGCAGCATGGCTTCCGTCAATCGGCCACCATCAAGCGAACCCTAGAAGCAGAACTCTATTTTTATGGTCAGGTATTTGGTTTTGAGCTGGTGGATGCCATTGAGCCGGTGGAGATCGACAATCTCTAGATCTCACCGGATTCAATCTCTAATTCAAACTGGAGTTGGGCTTGGGATCCCTTTTTTCCACACCCCTGACATTGATGCTTGTCTCTGGTGAATATGTAGCCACGGACAGAGGTTGGGATAGGGATCCGTTGGGGGGTCTTTTTCTCTCTCATGCTTGATCTTCCAGACTCCGAATATCATCCAAAAGAGATTCTGGGGATTCTCCACTTGGACTACAACTTGTTAGAAACGATTCAGGATCATCGGGATAAAACTCGACCGTCACCTGTACATTGATTTTGACTCTACCTTTTTGCCATCCGTTTGTTTCTGGCGAAAGTATGGAACAAGGAATCCCTTGATTATTAAACCAATTTGCATGGTTGTTTTGAGGTGGACTGATCTTGAGTTGAGCATGACCTCTCAAATGATTGGTAAGGCCAGAACCAAGAGAAGGGTATTGTAATATAGACTTCTCAGATAAATTAATAAATCTATCTACCATACAGGTTCCCTCATCAAAAGCAATAACGCCATCATTGAATTCAACTAAATCGCAATATATCTCTTCCATCACTCTGTCTCCATTCTCTAATTTATAGCAAAGATATTAACTGCGAAAGTCATTAAGTGGAGATTCACTTTTAGGTGCATCAGTTTCAAAATCAACTGTTATTCTAAGTTTTAGTTTACCTACCTCCCACTCTTTCTGGTTTGGAATCAGTATCTGGCAGATCAAACCATCTCCAAACCACTTAGTTTCCTCCAAGGACTTCTCTTCTGATTTTGGAGCAAGGAGGCTACTAGCAATATTAATCAAGTCATCAGGTGCAAGGATCCCAGTTGTTCGGAGAGCAGAGATAAACAAACGGTTTAGCTCTTCTTTCTTTGCCAAATCATTCTGAGCTGCCTTGAGCAAGGTGGAAATCTTAAAGTTCTTTTCTCCGACAGAAAGGATCCCTTCCGGGTATTGACTCAAATCAATCTGTTCTAATGGCATAATCTAACTAACCTTGAAAAAAGATGGGTATACAAATCAAATGAATTCTTACCTTAAATCATCGAGAATACTATCTGACTCGGAAGCCATATCTGAATCAACAATCACATCTCTAATTTCTGGTTCTTCTGGAGCGTCCTGAATAGCCGATTTGTCTGAAGTATCTTCATTGTTGAGATCAAGATTCAATCCTTGAAACTCGGAGTAGTCAATTAAGGGTAATATCTCACGATCTAGATGCAAAGTCTGTAAGCAAAGGTTTATCCCACTAACGGCCTGATTATAGTTGCGTATATTGATTTTCAGACTATTGAGATGATGCTGATTAAGTTCTATTTTTTCTGCGGCCTCTTTTTTGAGAGTTTGCTCCATGAAATGCTTAGCTTGAGGATATTTCTGCAAAATCTCATCTGACACCTGTTTCCCGATTGGCAAAAGTTGAGTTTTGAGGGTATTATTAGTTTCTTGGCGGAAATGAGATCGAACAGTCTGACCGATCTTAGGTTCAAAATCGAGCTTGAGCAATTGTCGGATCCCTGGCTCCGCGTCCTTAATTGCCAAAATATCATAAGATTGAGAAGTTTGCTTCAATACCTCTCGAAACTGATAGATTGAAAACGTGCCTTCATCATAGAACCGGGGACTTTCTCGCACATATCGATCACATTCCTTGCGCGCACCATTTATCAATGAGCTACGGGTAACCTCTTCTACAAGCAGTAGTTTTTTCTCTAGATCATTATCGGATCCCAACAATCGAAAGAGTTGGCGATAATAATCAGAATTTCTGACCTCACTATTGAGGCGATGAAAAAATCCCTCAGCTATCATCTCAGCAGAGCCAACTAAAATATCTTCCAGCTCATTTGATAGATAGTAAAATGCTTCCACCAAAACTGCTAGCAGAGGAGCAGTAGAATTTCGAGGGTGATTACGAATGGCTCGACTGTAAGCATCATCGACAGAGAAGGTGTCTAATAACTCATCTAAGCGGCGTACCATCTTAGACTGTAATTTCCTAAAATCTGCTTCAAACTCTTTGTCTGTGCCATCAATCACATCGTTAACCATATTATCCATATGTTCGCTGAAATCTCTGCCAATCTGAGATAACTGTTGATTGATTAGGAGTAATTCATGAGCGATCATCCCTTCTACTTCTCGCGGTTGGCTGTCAAGATGTCCATAGAGAGCTAGGTAAGCCTTACGCAGTTCAATACATAGTGGTTGCAAATCATCTGCTAGCGCAGCAAAGAGTTGAGGACGTTTCTCTTCGGTCAGATAGCGGGTAATACCTGAACGGAAATCTTCGATCCCGCTATCTTTGATCATATGTTGAATCAAAGGCTGGCCACACTCAGTCAAGATCCGAACATAGTTTTCTAGGGGTGTCTCATAGGTATAAATTGATGTACGAAATGTGCTACCGACTAATTTACCTGATCCACAATACTTGTTGAACTCACTTACAAATTGAGGAACTTCTTCTATCCCACCCAGACCCTTGATGCTCTCAGCAAATAGAGTATTAAGTCCAAATCTTTCCTCTGCTTTAGCTGCCTTGATCTGGGATCCATAGAATCCCAACAATCCACTCGTTTTGAAGATTCTTAGTTGCTTAAACTGCTGATTAATGATGTTATCTAACCTTTGCCTGAGTTGAGTATTATACCATGTTTCGTCAATACGATTAAATACATAGAAAACTCGATCTCGAATGCTTGCATTGGCCTGAATGCGCTCGATTAAATCGGTTTCTTCTTGGGTCAGTTCGCCAGTGGCAGCGGACTTTAATACACATATCACTGCGGACGTATCAGGATCGGCAATTTTGTTGTAAGTGCGATCGGCATCTGCTTTGACAGGAGCATCAATTCCAGGGGTGTCAACAATAACATTTCCATCCTTGAGCAAGGGGTGATGGCAGTAGTATTCCACTTTCCAGAGCACCGCACTATTGGCTCCCCGACGGGCGAAACCAGCTGCCTCCTTGAGATTGCTAAAATTAAATTGTTCCATCGAAAATACTTTATTTTCGGTAGGATGGATGCTGGCTTGATTCTGCTGAAATCCATCAATCAGCAAACTTAGAGCATCCGCTTGCTTAGCCCGTTCTGACTTGCTCTTTCCCCCTTCTTGCTGAATGATGGCGTCAGCTTGTTCATGCAGAGATTTTAAAGTGTTGCCGTCCAAACTGTTGGGAGAAAGAAGATTGAGTCGGCTACAGAACGCGATCACCTGTTCACGCACTTGCTGTTCGCTCAAGAAGGTCAGTACGACTCGCTCCTGATCAGCTTCTGCATAAGCAATATAGCATTCAGTTCCGGTGGCGTGCCCCTCAGCACTGTAGAGTAGCTCCCTTTCCAGCAAGGCGTTGATCAGCATGGATTTACCTGCGCTGAAAGCCCCAGCAAAGACAATCTCGAAGGTGGGGGAAATGGCTTTGCTGAGCGAGGATTGGATCCGTGTCGGGTCTAACTTCCCTTGGAGGACGGGATCCTGCTGCCACAAGCTTAAAATCGCCTCAACCTGATCTTTGAGATTTTTACACTGCGGTACGAGTTGCACAGACATTAGGGGCACCATCGTTGTTAAATTCAGTATAAATGGTTTCTGTTGTGATTTTGTACGAGTATCCATACTTCAGTTTTGAACTATCCTTTCAGGATTTTGCATCCTAAACTCGCAAGTCTCCACAATGGAAAATCAGCTTTAACCATTGGGTAGTTCACCACAGGATGGTGCAGCCCGTCAATTTCTATCCGTCGTCCCGACCTGGGTATATCGTGCGGCATCTACAATCCGTCTTGGCGATATCGTTGTACCCAACTGCTGACGATTCTCGGGTCACTTCCAGGGTTGGGGATACTGCACTGATCGGCTTGTCTCGGTCTAACTCTAACAGTAGACCTCTTGCGTGAATTAGAGAGAAGAGAGATACCAAGGTAACCTAGCGGATAAGGCTATGACCGACGACAAAGTCCAATCACTATCCCCAGCAGCCTTCAAGCGTCTAACAAGCGTGCGGCGAGAAACGTTTGAGCACATGGTTGCCTACTTGACCCCTCACTTGCACCGGCAACGACGCAGAGGGGGACAAAACAAGCTGAGTGTTGCTGAGCAGCTGCTGATCTGCCTGAGTTATTGGTGAGAGTACCGTACCTACTTTCATATTGGCCAAGTTGCAGGGGTTCATGAATCAACCGTTTGCCGGATTGTCCACAAAGTAGAAAAGCCTTTGGCTCGATGTCCAGAGTTTCATCTAGCGGGCAAAAAGAGGCTGAGGGGAACGGGATATGAGGTGATTGTTATCGACGTTACTGAAGTTGAGATTGAGCAGCCTAAAGAAACAGCGGGATTACTACCAGAAGTGTCACACCCTAAAAGCACAGGTGACAGTTGAGCAGGGAAGTGGGCAGATTATTGGCACAAGTTTTGGCAAAGGGAGAGGACATGATTTTAGGGTTTTCAAGGAAAGCAAGACATGACTTGAAGAGCAAATAGAAGTGTTGGTAGACAAAGGCTATCAAGGGATGCACAAGCTATATAGCAAGAGCCAGATTCCCCCTTGAAAACCCCAAGGTAGAGAGCTGACAAGGGAGCAAAAGCAAGACAATCAGCAGCCCTCAGTCGTGGTCACAGATCAATAGCCCCAAGGGCATCAGATCCAACAGATCGGCCATCAACAGGGATCCCTGGCTCGGCAGAGTGGCTTGGGTCAAGAGATTGCGCCAAGTCCGTTTGGTCTTTTGGGGCAACCGCAGTCGGGTATCGCCCCAGACCTCAGCCCCGAGTGGATCCTTGCCAACATCCACCAAGGTGGCGATCAGTCGGGGCACCGCCACCAAGATCGTTTGTCCCTGGAAGGTACGGGTGAAAGCCACCACATGCTCCTGCCGGGATCCTTCCACTTGCAGAGGTTGATAATCGCCAGACTGAAACAGCTCTGGGTACTGCCGTCGGGTTTGCAAGCCCAGATAAATCACAAACTGCTTGATGCGGCCATCCTGACGGGTGGCCAGCAGTTGCTGGATCAGGGGTTGGGGATCCCGCTCTAATCCGGCTCGAATTACTTGCAGACAGACCTTGCGTTGCTCATAGTCCACCGGACGACGATTATCAGGATCCACCATGCTCAAGTCCCAAAATTCTGAGCCTTGGTAAATATCGGGGATCCCTGGCACCATCAACTTCAACAGGGTTTGAGAAAGGGAATTAAAGATGCCGAGGTGCTGAATCTGTTTCTGGAAAGGCACAAAAGAAGGCAAAAAGTCATTGTCATCGCTCGGCAACAAAATTTGCTCTACAAATTGAGTGGCTGCCTCTTCGTACTCGATATTGTTATTGAGCCAAGCTGTGTGGACTTTTGCTTCCCTCACGGCTTTGATCAGATATTCCTTCACCCGCTGAATAAATTGGAGATAATCCCGATGATAATAGTCAGGCTCTTCTCCACTAAAGAATGGCATAGAGCCGATCAAAGTTTGATAAAGCAAATACTCATCATTGCGAGCAGGATATTCCCACCGTCGGACTTTCTTTTTGAAATGGAGATTGGCCTCATGCCATTCCTCTAGACAATCTTTCCAATCCTCAGGTATTTCAGACAAAATACTAATGCGAGCCCGAGCATCCTCCCCTCTTTTGGTATCATGAGTGGCGAGGGTATTCAGGGTGTGGGGCCAGTGCAGAGCGCGATCCTGATTAAAGATATGAAAGCTCTCTACCGAGGTACCAAAACAACCGGGATCCCCGCCCACTTCGTTGAGAGACATTAGGCGATTATAGACATAAAAAGCTGTGTCTTCAACGCCTTTAGCCATCAGTGGCCCAAAAAGTTGTTGTGTCCGCCTAGCAAAATGAATCCATTCTTGGCGCTCGTCTTCATTGAGTGATTCATCATAATTTAACAACAATAACTTTTGGATAAAGTATAATTCATTGGCCAAGTCGGGCATAGCTTCAAGAGATTGGCTAATGGCCACATTGACATATCCTTGTTCCTGTTCATTCAAAACATTTCCCGTGACATAGACTCGATAGACAGGGAATCTCACCAACACTTCAATCAGGGCTTTTCGCAGACTATAGAGGGTAAAGTCATTGGCATAGCGATGGCGGCTGGCAATCTGCTTCAAATTATAAGAGAGATTATCTACATCTCCAGCCAAGTTGCGATCAAGGATGACTCGTTTTTTAGCTTCCGCCACATTCTCAAAATCATCTCTCAGCCGCGAGAAGCTAGTGTAGACGGAAGTAAATTCTTCTTCTTGGCGTCCATCACAGAATAAGCCATTGATCTTAATCAGAGATTCATAGCCAGTCGCCCCTTGGATAGGCCAGTTACGCCGCAAGGACTCATCAGCTTCTAAGATCTTCTCCACAACGATATAAGCATCTTTGGCTTTTTCTCTGAGTCGATCAAGATATTCACCGGGATCATAGAGACCATCTATATGATCGATTCTCAACCCCCTAAAAATTCCTTGATCAATCAATCTAAAAATCAATTCGTGAGTTCTCTTAAAAACCTCTCTATCTTCAATTCGCAAAGAAATCAACTCATTAATCGTAAAGAAGCGTCGATAGTTAATTTCTTCAGCTCCCACCTTCCAGAAAGTCAGGTTAAAATACTGTTCTGTTAACAGCCGGTCTAACAGATCAAAACTCCCTGGATCCTCAGGGATCCCGTTGAATTGGGCAATAGTCTCATCCACAAACTGATGGATATCGGTGCTGTGACTATACAGCTCCCAAAGTAACTCTTTGACAAAAGCAATCTGGTCAGTGCGCTCCAGCAAATCAACCTTGGTGGGGATCGAGCGCAGGGTATAGAGTGCCGCTAAAAAGCGAATATAATCGGGATCCCCTTTCTTTAACTTTTGCTTGAATTTTTTCAGGTTATGGGTAAAAACAGGGTAATAAGTATTGATATTGAGAGGTAATTTGAGATTATAATAGTTGATGCTGAGGCCAGATTCATCATACTTGAGCTGAATTTGACCTTGTTCAAGACAAACATTATAAAAATCTCCCAGAAAAGGAGCTAAAATTCGACCCTGAATGTTGAGATAAGAATGATTCCAATTAACATCAAATGAATCATAGTAGTCTGAGTCTGGGCCACTCTCTAGCACATCCATCAACATCTTGTTTTGGCCATCGTAAGCCATATGATTCGGAACAATATCTTGGATCCAGCCCATTAATTTTTTTTGTAAGGAATCCACTAGCTGCCGTAATCCTTCTTCTCCCCCCAGCTCTTGATTGATGCTGCCGGGATCCACCACATCGTAACCATGTGTGCTGCCGGCCCGAGACTGAAAAATCGGGGATGCGTAGACATCTGAAATACCTAACTCTGCCAAATAGGAGACTATACTTTGGGCTGATGCAAAGGGAAAGGCTGAGTTGAATTGGATCCGATAAGTTGATGCTGGAATATACATAGATACCTCTGGTCGGGAAATCAGCAGTTGGGTAAAGAGCTGGCGGAGAAGCTGACCCTGGCTGTGCTCTTGAACGCTACCACTATCTGCTCGGGTGCTTTAGCCGTTATCCTATCTCTCACTGCGGCTCAGACAAGATTTTTATCGGGATCCCTAGCTAAAGAAGAAGATGTTGAGGTAGGATTAAGAACCTTAGGATAACTCATGGCGGGCGTAGCCAAGTGGTTAAGGCAGTGGATTGTGGTTCCACCATTCGTGGGTTCGACCCCCATCGTCCGCCCTCAGTTAAATCAAGCTAAATCCTGACAGCAAGCGGGCTTCCAGAGCCAATCCACCCTTTTGGATCCCGCCAAATGTCTCCAAATAGCTCCAAATCACGCCAAATAAATAGCCAACATAGTAGCCAACGCTCCGATCCCCCCCTTGTTAAGGTCATCCCCATCAAGGCTGCATCGGCTGCTCTTGATGCCCGATTACGACAAGCCAACGGTAGTCTCAAGGCGGGCAACATCAGGATGAAGATTGAGATCCGCCGCCGCAATTTCTACCTACGTGGGATCCTGCCAGCCAAGCCAGGGAAAGACCATCCCCCTAAGCAGCAGCCCCTATCCACCGGGATCCCTGCCAACATCGGCAATCTGCCAGCGGTGGAGAAAAAGGCAAGGCAGATCTCGGTTCAAGTGGCCGATGAATCCTTTTGCTGGGATGACCATATTCGTGCCAAGCCTCAGCCCTCAGATCTACCACCACAGACCATCGCTGAGTGGATCCCCAAGCTAGAGCAGCATTATCGATCCACCCGCCCAGACACTCCAGCCAGTCACAGCACATGGAGTAGAGACTATCTCAGGGTTTATCGAGACCTGCCCCAACAGGATCCCCTCAGTGCAGAGGCCATGATTGCCCTGACCATCACGACCAAGGCGGGATCCCGCGTGCGAGAGCGGTTTGTCAACGCCCTGGCGCTGCTGGCCCGGTTCGCAGAGGTGGAGGTGAATCTGTCGGTCTATCGGCCTAAAGGGAAAGATAAGAAAGCTGCCCCCCGAGATGTGCCCAGTGATGAGATGATCTCCCAATGGTTCTACATCCTGCAAGAGCGGGATCCCGAGTGGGCCACGGTCTATGGAATCATGGCCTGCTATGGCTTGCGAACCGCTGAGTTCTGGAGTGTGGATCTGGACAGCCTGAGAGCGGATCCCCCTCTGTTGAGGCTTTTGGGTGGTAAGACAGGATTTAGGACTGGGATCCTGCCCTTGCATCCTGAGTGGATCCAGCAATGGGGCTTGCAGGATGCCCCCACACCAAGGCCCACAAGGAACCAGGTTCCCAGTGCCCCCCTGAACCGCAAGTTCAAAGAGCATGGCATCCCCTTTCATCCCTATGACCTCAGACATGCTTGGGCTGGCAGGGCCTCAGCCTATGGGCTAGATGTCGGATCTGCTGCCAAGCAGATGGGGCACAGTGTCAAGATCCACGAGCAGTCTTATGGGCGCTGGTACACTGAGCACCACCAAAAGCAGATGATGAAGCTGATCATGGCCAATCCTCATCGGCCTATTGCCCCATGAGAACAGGGATACCTAGCCTGTCAACGATAGTAGGTATCCCTGTTCTATACAGCAGTATTATTCCATCCACTTCACTGCATCAAAAGGGTGCTCAGCTCAGGGTATTGCTGAAACAGACCATCGACACTGGCAAGGCGGGCTTGATGAAACAAAGCTGTAGCAATAATCAGCCGATCAAAAGGGTCTTTATGGATTGGAGAAAGCTCAACAGCTTGGATAGCGATTTGCTCATTAATGGGTATTAAGTCAATCCCAGCTAGTCTTAGAGCTGATTTATGAAGATAATCTAAAGGAGGGTAACACTATTCCTTCATCGGTTCTACGCTGAGTCTTGGTCAGTTCAAAGTCAACCTATGAGCCGTCTACCTGCTATTGCCCATCCCCACCGCAAACCCTATCCCAGCGACTTAAGTGACCAGGAGTGGGACAGGCTAAAGCCCTTGCTGCCTGAACCCAAAGGGTTTGGACATCCTATTGAGGTGGATTTCACAGAGATCCTCAACGGCATCTTCTACGTTCAACGCAGTGGTTGTCAGTGGGAGATGTTGCCCCATGACCTACCGCCTTACTCAACTGTGTATCACTACTTTCAGAAATGGCAATGACGGGGGATTTGGCAGCAGATGCATGACCAACCCCGAACCCAGGTGCGTCAGTGACAAGCACGAGATGAATACTCCACCGTTGCCATTGCCGATTCTCAATCCGTCAAGACCACGGAAAAAAGGGGGAGGTCTACGGCTTTGACGGTGGCAAGAAAGTTAAAGGCCGTAAACGCCATATCGTCGTAGATTCCCAAGGATTGGTGATTGGGGTGTTAGTCAGTGAAGCCAATGCTCCAGAACGCTTAGGAGCCGTTATTGTCTTAGATGAGGCGGTGGAGAAATTGAAGAAGTTAGAGGTGATTTGGGTCGACCAAGGCTATTCGGGCCAGACCTTTGCTCATGTTGTTCAGCAAGTGTGTGGTGAGCAGGTAAGAGTAGAAGTGATTGAGCGAAGCTCAAAAGGGTTTGAACGCTTGCCTAAGCGATGGATAGTGGAGCGAACCTTCGGATGGCTGAATCGATTTCGTCGGCTCAGTAAGGATTACGAGCTATATGCAGAGGTGAACGAAGCGATAATCTACGGCTCTTTGATTCGTTTGATGGTGAAACGACTGGCACATTGATCTTCTTTTTATAAGTCAGCTCTTATCCGCATAAGCCACCAAGTCGCTTCCCAGGGATCCGTCCACATCGAGTCCTACGAGTACGAAGGACAACTGCGCTGGAAAACCTACATCAAGGCCGAAAATGTCCGCCTTCTGACCAGCAAAGCAGAGGCAACACGCCTCAGACAAGAACGGGAAGCCACCGCAGCCTAAATCCACTCAGGGATCCTCTCACCAGGGGATCCTTTTCTTATGCACCTCATGCCACTACAACAAACCAATCCACCAGAGGATCCCACATGAGTCTCACCTTCGAACAACTGGATCATCTCAAAGTCCAAATCCTGGAACTGCTAGAAGCTGAAGAGTATGACTGAACTGAAAAACTCCTAGACAGCTTCACCTATCTGCGGGAAAGCAAAATCGAAGCCTACTGTCACATCATCAACAAACTCAATGCCCGTGCCCAATGGCGACGAGACGAAGCTCAACGATTGAGAAGCCGAGCTGACATCGACCAAAATCAATCCGACTGGCTGAAAGGTAAACTCCATACCTACTTCGAGAGCCACGGCATCAAAACCCTTGAAACCGACCGGTACAAAGTCACCCTGGCCAAGAACGGCGGCAAAGCTCCCCTGATCATCACTGCGGGCACAGCCGATCTGCCAGAGAACTACACCCAAACAGAGCTACTGGTCAAGCCCGACAAAGAAGCCATCCGCGAGGCATTAGAGCAAGGCCAAGGGCTACCGTTTGCCCATCTAGGAGAAGGGGGATCCTCCATCCACATCAAATAATCAGGCTCCCGCTCAGGGCGATGAGTTCTATCCCACCAATGGCAAGAATCTTTTGGCCCACTCTCGCCCAACTTCGACTGACCGCAGCAGAACTAGGGATCCCCAATCCCGATTCCCTCCACCGCAAGGAACTCCTGCAAGCCATCATCCGCATCAAGAAAGCCCAGGTGAAACAGTCATGATGTATCGCCTAACTTTCACTAGCGGCTTAGTGCTGCACATCCAATCCCCAACTTTGGGATCCATCAGGTCTTTGAGGAGTTCTCGCAGGGTGTGATTCATCTGCTCAATCACCCCCGCATCTCACCACAGACGAAAGTAATGATAGACCGTTGACCAAGCGGGAAAGTCATGGGGCAGGTAACGCCAGGGATGGCCAGTGCATATGAAGATGGCATTACAGATGTGGCGCATGTTGGTGGGGCTGGGACGTCCCCCCGCTTTGGGAAGGGGAATCAAGGGTTCCAGAAGACACCATTCTGTATCGGTTAAGTCTCGATTAAGTCACTGGGGTATGACTGCATGGAGCCTTGAAGGTCTCATCTCTCTCAGAATACTACTTCTCGTACATCCTCTAGAAATCAGTCGCCAAAAACTTACCTCAACAAATCTGGAAATGAGGTTCAGAGATTAAAGATCGAAGTCATTGAAAAAATAATGACAAGACGATTCTGGGGCTGGGATCCCTCTCAAAAGGCAGGATTTAGGAGAGCTGGGATCCCGGCTGGAGAAGGCATGAGCTGTTGAAATCAAACCAGACGGTGGTCATCCACAGATCTTGGGGAGTTTTATACCAATAGCTAGTCAGGGCTGGATCCCTGGTGTACAGTTATCTGTATGAGTATGGGGGCCAAGGCTCTTACCACCGTTTTGTGTTGGAGATGTTGAGTCTCAGACGCAATCCTGTGTAAAGTGATAGTCAGTTTGATTGGGGTAGTGCCCTATCCTGCCTGACTTAATATCTATATGACTGCACTCACCGTAGAGTTCCTTAATTGTTGAACCTCTACCTCAATTCGGAGTTGCGGATATAGTTTAAGGATGGTGGGCACGGTGTTACGCCCATTGTGAGGACGTAGAACAAGGAGAGAAACATGCCCGCGAATTACTGGAAATCTCTGTTAGCTGGCACTTTGGGTGCAGCTGCAGTTTTGACACCTGGTGTGATGCAGGCCCCGGCTATGGCTCAAGCCTCCGGCCCTGTGACCGCTATTTCTGAATTGTCTGATGTGCAGCCCACCGACTGGGCGTTCCAAGCTCTGCAATCGTTGGTGGAACGCTACGGCTGCATCGCTGGATATCCTGACCGCACCTACCGTGGCAACCGGGCGATGACTCGCTTTGAGTTTGCTGCTGGTATGAATGCTTGCTTGGATCGCATCAATGAATTGATTGCTGCTGGCTTGGCTGACAAAGTCTCTCGTGAAGATTTGGCCACCCTGCAACGGTTACAAGAAGAGTTCGCCGCCGAACTGGCTGCTCTGCGCGGTCGCGTGGACATCCTGGAAGCTGACGTGGCTGACCTGCGGAGCAAAATTTTCAACCCTGTCACCAAGTTGAACGCTCAGGTGATCACAGCTTTGGTGGGCGCTGGCCTGACCGAAGATCGGGTTGATGGCAACGGCAATTTGATCACTGATGCCTCTGCTGCCAACTTCACCCTGCCTTACCGGGTACGGTTGAACTTTGATGCCTCCTTTGTGGGTTCTGACCGTCTGCGGATTCGTCTGCAAGCCCGGGATGCAGTCACCCCCTCCGACGTACTTGGTGGTGCTGCTGATCCTGGTTTGGCCTTTGGCGGCAGCAACCAGGGTGGTAATGTTCGCTTAACCACCTTGACCTACCGCTTCAGAATCTTTGACAACACCACCGTGTCGATTGGCGCTGTGGGCCAAGGTACTGATGAGCGGATCGCCTACGGTTCTCCTTTCAGTAGCTTGTCTAGCTTCAATGACGATGCTCCTTACATCTTCGGGCCTGCGGGTGATGCTCCCGGTGATGCTGGTATTGCCTTCAATACCAATGTGGGTGACCTGTTCCGGGTTGCTTATGGCTATGGTACCGACAATGCTCAAACCCCTGGTACCTTTGGGGAAGAGACCGGCATCACGGGTGGCGATTCTTTCCACGCGGTTGAATTAGCCTTTACCCCGACTGAGACGGTTGGCGTTTATTTCTCCTTTGGCACGGGCTACATTGAGGACGCCACAGGTTTGGGCGGCGACTTCTTGCGTGGGCCTGTCAATGGCGCTAATGACCCTGTTGATGGCACCTATGCCCGCATCAATGGCTTTGGTATTGCTGCTGACTGGGAAATCACCCCTCGTGTGATCCTCTCTGGTTGGTTTGCTTCTGCAAATGTAGGTTATGAGCTGCCTGAAACGATCCCAGCTGGTACCTTTGATCCGGGCGATGAAGATGTCACCTCTTTCTTGGTGGGCTTCTTATTCCCTGACTTGTTCCTCGAAGGTGGTGAAGGTGGCGTTTCCTTTGGTCAGCCTCCGGTCAACACCGACGTTGTGGAAAGCAATCCCTTCATCTTTGACGTGTACTACTCCATCCCCGTCAACGACTTTTTGAATATCATCCCTAGCGCCTACTTCGTCAGCAACCCCAATGGTGGTGGTGTGAACGGCGCTAACGATCCCACCATCGGTGTGGGTGCAGTCCGGGCTGAGTTCAACTTCTGATCTAACCTCATCGCTTGATTAAAGCTGATAAAGCAAAGGGATCCCCCAGTTGAGGATCCCTTTTTTCGTTAGATTTAGATGATGGCAGCGGTACTACAGCCATTCCTCCAATCGACCCAACTGATCTCTCATGCCCTGGGTCAATTCTTGGTACCACTCTTGTAGATCCATCGACTGAATCGCCTGACGCAGGGATCCCTGACAGCGACGCAGATGAGCCAAAACCTCAGGAGAAGGAGGAGACTCCCCCTGATGCAACGCCTGCTCAAGCAATGCCAATTCAGTCTGCAAATGCAGAATCAGATTGGCAATATCTTGAGGGTGAGGATGGGACATCAGGTATGTTAGGCGGCTCCACCCACAGTCTGTCCAGACTCCTTCACATTTTGCTGCTGGAGATAGGCTTGGATAAAGGCCAACAACTGATCGGGATCCCCGTTCATAAAACCATCGATGTTGTATGTCTCGGCATTGGTGCGATGATCTTTGATCATTTTGTAGGGATCGAAGGTGTAGGTACGGATGCGACCGCCAAACCCTTGAGTGACCATGCCCCCTCGGATTTCAGCAATTTTTTGTCGCCGCTTCTCCTCTTCTAGCTCCACCAGTTTGGCCTTGAGGATCTGGATGGCTCTTTCTTTGTTTTGCAGCTGGGATCGTTCCTCCGTACAACGCACTGCTAATCCGGTGGGCTTGTGGATCACCCGGACGGCAGTTTCCACCTTGTTGACGTTCTGCCCCCCCGCTCCGCCAGACCGAGAGGTTTCAAACTCCAGCTCATCCATTTTGATTTGGTATTCACCTTCATCCGCCAAGATTGGCATGATCTCCACGCCAGCAAAACTGGTCTGTCGTTTGCCGTTGGCATTGAAGGGGCTGATCCGCTCCATGCGATGGTTGCCCTTCTCGGCGGAGAGATAGCCATAGGCATAGGATCCCTCAATCATCAGGGTGGCGGACTTGATCCCAGCTTCTGCCCCTTCTGAGTATTCCGATAGGGTGACTTTGTAGCCCTGGTTTTCGGCCCAACGGGTGTAGAGCTTCAACAACATCTCTGCCCAATCCTGAGCATCGGTGCCGCCCGCCCCCGCAGTGATGGTTAAAACCGCCCCTTTTTCGTCGTGGGGGCCAGATAATAATTGGCGCAATTCCCAACGACTGAGGGCTTTGTCAACCTCTTGCAGTTGAGTATCTGTCTCGCTAAACAGACTGGAATCTGGTTCTTCTCCCAACATCTCAAGGGCAACTTCCGCATCCGAAAGTTGGGCTTGCCAGCGATGAATCTGATCCCAGGTGGACTTGATGTTGGTTAGTTTTTGCATCTGGGCACGGGCTGCATCGGCATCGTTCCAAAACTCGGGATCCGAGGCTTCCTGCTCCATGATGGCGATTTGTTGTTCTAGTTGGGGCAGGTCAAAGATAGTCCTGAGCATTGCCCAGGCGTAAGGTGAGCTGCTGATGTGCATTTCTCAGGTCAGCGAGTTCCATAGGATTCGGGGGTGCTCTTGAGATATAAGGAATAGGGTCAGACAGGGATCCCACCTGTGGCAAAGCAGCCAGCAGATCCATCCGCGTTGGGACGATCCTAGCGTACTCAGGCGGGATCCCAGCGAGGGTTAGCGTACCCCGGCTAAGACGGGATCGGGGGCCAACTGTGCCCGCAAGACCTCAAAGCCCACCCGGTGACAAAAATCCCCAAAGCTCTCAGTAGCAAATTTGTGCTGTTGGTAATGTTTGAGCAGGGGTCGTAGAAGATCTAGAATGCCGTTGACATGAACTTTTTCGGCAAAGACAGTGGCGAGGCGATCTCCACGGGGGCTTCCCCCCAACCAGACTTGATACTGGTCGGGTGCATTGCCCACAAACCCCAATTCGGCCAAGTAGGGGCGGGCACAGCCATTCGGGCATCCGGTCATTCGCACCACGAAGCTCTCTTGGCCCAATCCTAGGTCTTGGAGAAGGGCATCCAGTTGGCGCAATAAACTGGGTAAAGCCCGCTCCGATTCGGCAATCGCTAGCCCACAGGTGGGTAAGGCAGGACAGGCCATGCCATCTCGCACCAAAGCCGGGATCCGCTCAAAGGGCATCACCCCATACTCCTGCAAAATCGCATCCACCTGAGACCGTTGCTCCGGCTCGATATCCACCAACAGCAAGTCTTGAGTCGGGGTGAGTCGAATCTCAAAGCCAAATCGCTCTGTGATCTGTCGGAGGGCGGTTTTGAGTTGCCGCTCTGGGGTATCAGCGATGCGGCCATTTTCGACAAACAGACCCAAAAAGAGTTTTCCATCCCCTTGCTCTCGCCAGCCCAAAAAGCCGGGAGGATTGAGTTCTGGCAACGGACGCCAGCGTTTTAGCTTTTGGCCATAATACTGCTCCACCGCCTGCCGAAACTTGCGGATCCCCCAGTTTTGAACCAGATATTTCATCCGAGCTTGTTTGCGATCCTGGCGATTACCGTTATCTCGTTGCACCGCCAGAATGGCCTGTACCACCTTCAGCACTTCTGCGGGCGGGGCAAATCCCAAGGGTTGAGCCAACAGGGGCATGGTCTCATCTTTGTTGTGGGCGCGACCAAGACCACCCCCTACTAAAATATTGAACCCCTTGAGCTGGCCAGTCCCCGGATCGGTGATCACGATCAGGCCAATATCCTGCGAGTAGATATCGACACTGTTTTCGGCGGGGATCCCGATGGCGCACTTGAACTTGCGGGGCAAAAACTGAGTGCCATACAACGGCTCTGGACTGTGGGGATCCCGAACCCCCTGACCCACAAACTGTCTGGCCAACGCTACATCAGGATCTTCGGGCAACTCCACCCGTTCCCCATCCACCCAGATATCAAAATAGGCATCTGCCTCAGGGGTGAGCACATCCGCTAGCTTGCTGGCATAGGCTTGGGCATAGACAAAATCAGGGCGATTTTTGTAGGGGGACATGGGGGCCATGACGTTGCGGTTGACATCCCCACAAGCGGACAACGTGGATCCCATCTGCATGACGATGGAGGCCAACACTGTTTTGAGATCCTGCTTGAGCACCCCATGCATCTGAAAAGCTTGCCGAGTTGTGGTGCGGAGGGTGCCATTGCCATACTGATCCGCCAGCTTGTCCAGAGTCAGATAGATCTGAGGCGGCACAATGCCACCGGGCACTCGGGTTCGCAGCATCATCGAGTAGGCCCGTTCTAGCCCCTCTTGCCGCCGCTGCTGCCGTGCATCTCGGTCGTCCTGCTGATAGACCCCATGAAACTTGAGGATTTGGATGGCGGCTTCACTAAAGTGGGAGGTATCCTGCTGTAATTCTGTAGCCAAAGGCTCCCGCAACAGGTGGCTCGCCTCTTTGATATGTTCGACCTTGGAGCGCTTGATCTCTGGCCCAGTTGGGCTAGAACCTGGATCCACCACCTTACCTCTGCCCATAAACCGCCAATCTCAATCGACTTACTGGGGATTAGGTTAGCACATCCATGAGGGAGAAGGCCCATGCCCTCTCAACAGCACGGGTTGAGAACTGTTGCCTCTGGCTTGAGATGAGCATCACAGCTTGATTTAGATTGGATTTAGAACAAGTAAAAAAGGGCTAATCAGCACCAACTCTGACCAACCCAAGCCCAACTCATGAGTGATATCCAAAGACCTATCTAGAATCGAGTCAAACTAGACCCATTCCAACAGGGATCCCAATGTGTCTTGCAGCAACCATACATCTTAGCGGCGCTTGACTTTATCCTGCTGGCTGATGAAGAGTACACCGCCAAAAATAGCTCCCAACACGGCAGCACCAGCGACGAGGCTGAGCAAGAAATTCATCAAGGAGGGTGTCATATCGGGTAAATCTTAAACGAATCGACATTTTCAAGAATAAAGGATCCGAGGCAACCCTGGTTATAGCCCCCCGGATCCTGTCTCAATTTGTAAAGTACATCGAGGTGACTCTGAAAGCCTTTCCGCTTGCCCGTAGCTGGGATCCCTTACACGGCTGTTGGGTGCTGCTGTTGGATCATGACCGCAGAAGACTCTGGCAGAGGGATCCCGCGCAGTTTAGCGGTATTGACGATCATGCTTGCGGCAAACCGGTCAAACCGTTCCTGCAATTGCTCATCTTTGATCTGCCCCTGTCCATCAAAGGCTCCCCAAGCCCGACTGACGGCGATTTGCTCAGGGATCACCCAGGCCCGTACCCAACGACCAATCAAGCGCAGATGGTTGAGAGCATTGCTATTGTCGGTGCCTCCCAAGATGCTGATCAGCCCCAATACCTTGCCTTCTAATTGCTCAAAACTGAGCAGATCCAGGGCATTCTTGAGCACACCGCTGAGGCTGCCGTGGTACTCAGGAGTGGCCAAGATCACCCCATCTGCCTGTTTGACCGCCTCTTGTAACCGGGCCACATCAGGAAAATCGTTGTAGTCTCCTGACCCGTCACAAAAGGGCAGGGTCATCTGGCGCAAATCTAAGATCTCTAGCTCCACCCCTCGGGCGCGAATCCGCTGGGCCAGAGATTGCAGGGCTTGATAGGTGTGGGATTCTGGTCGCAGACTGCCCCCGATGGCCACCAGTTTGGGTTGCCGTATCACCGATTTCAATGAAGAAGATTTCAGTGAAGAAGATTTCAGTGAAGAATTCAATCCAGAAGTGCTCATGGGCAAACCTCCTTACCGATACAAAACTTTATAGAAGCATATTCATAATCATAATGAGTATGACTTAGGTTGGCAAGTTGACTCCTGATTCGAGGGGGCGATGGCTGGACAGAGGGGCCAAACTGTGGAGAAAGTAGGAAGGCTTGTGGATCTCTGAGGGGTTATGGAGTGGCGTCACCGGCATGTGTTGGGGCTGAGGGACTTTAGCGTCGATGACTACCACATCGTGCTGAGGACGACCGCTAGCTTTGGGGATGTGTTGGCGCGTCAATTGCCCAAAGTACCTGCCCTGCAAGGCAAGCTGATCACCACACTGTTTTTTGAGCCCTCCACCCGCACCCGCAGCAGTTTTGAGTTGGCCGCCAAGCGACTGTCCGCCGATGTCCTCAACTTTGCTCCGGGCACGTCGTCCCTCTCCAAAGGGGAGACCATCTTAGATACCACCCGCACCTTTTTGGCGATGGGAACCGATATTTTTGTGGTGCGTCATGCCCAAGCTGGGGTGCCCCAGTCAATCGTGGCTGATCTAGCCCGAGCGGGATCCCAGGCTTCGGTGCTCAATGCGGGCGATGGCCTACACGAACATCCCACCCAAGGGCTGCTGGATCTCTATACCCTCTGCACTCACCTGGATCCCCAGCAACCCCGTCTGGGATCCCTGCAAGGGTTGAAGATAGCCATTGTGGGGGACATCCTCCATTCGCGGGTGGCGCGGTCGAATCTATTTGCCCTCAAAGCCGCTGGCATGGACATTCATCTGGCGGGGCCACCGACGCTGCTGCCCAAACAGTTTGAGAGTTGGGGAGCTACCGTGCACTGGCAGCTGGATCCAGCTCTAGAGGGATCCCACTTTGTCATGGCCCTAAGATTGCAACAGGAACGGATGCAGAATCATCTGATCCCCAGTTTGCGAGACTATCACCGCTCCTATGGCATCACCCTAGAGCGGCTCAAGCGATGCGATCCGGGGGTGCGGGTACTGCATCCCGGCCCTGTCAATCGGGGGGTGGAGCTGGCCTCTGAGGTGATGGAGACCCCTGGACTATGCCTGATTGAACCGCAGGTCAGTCATGGGGTGGCGGTGCGAATGGCATTGCTCTATTTAATGGGATCCCATACCAGCTGATCCCTTTAAGTAATCTCATTAAGTAATCTCACAACAGGATTGAGCTTTGGGATTGAGGAAAGCTAGGGCCAAAGTTATCCATAAACTTTTTACCACTGTCCCTCTTGTCAGAATGGAAGAGGGATCCAATCTTTGCTTTGGATTTTTCCGGTTTGTCACCCGCCCATTTGAGGATTGATTGAATGATGACTATTGCCGTTGCCAATCTCAGCACTGTCTTTGACGCCGAGAGCCTAAAGTCTGATCTGGCCGGGATCGAATCGGTCACGGATCCCGCTCAGGTGGCCAAGCTATCGCTGGACTATTTTCACTACAGTCCCGTACTGGAGCGGCAGCTGCGGGATAAGCGGGCGGATCTGGTGCTGCGCCCTGCCAACGAAGCGGAGGTGATGCGGGTGGCGGCGGTCTGTGCCAAACGACGGATCCCTCTTACCGTCAGGGGGGCGGGTACTGGCAACTATGGCCAGTGTGTTCCCTTGCAGGGGGGCATCGTGTTGGATATGAGCAAGCTGAACCAGGTGGTCTGGGCCAAACCAGGCATGGTGCGGGTGCAGTCAGGAGCCAAATTGATGGCCATCGACAAGCAAACCCGTGAGATGGGCTGGGAGGTACGGATGGCCCCCTCCACCTATCGCACCGCCACGATGGGGGGCTTTGTGGCTGGGGGTAGCGGTGGCATTGGCTCCATTACTTATGGTCAACTGCGGGATCGGGGCAACATCCAGGCACTGCGGGTGGTCACCGTCACCGAGGATCCCCAGATTATCGAATTGCGGGGGGATGACGTGCATCAGGTCAGCCATGCCTGGGGCTTGACCGGCATTATCACCGAGTTGGAGATGCCGATGGCTCCTGCCTACCCCTGGGCGGAGGTGGTGGTGGCTTTTGCGGGGCCGTTCATGCCTGCCGCTCGGTTTTGTCAGACCTTGGGGGAAGCTGATGGCATTGTCAAAAAGTTAATCAGCCTCCATGCTTGGCCGATCCCCAGCTACTTTGCACCGTTGCGGTCGGTGGTGCCTGAGGGATCCCATATTGCCTTGGTGATGGTGGCCGAAAGCTGTCTGGAGCCGCTGCAAGAGATGGTGGCTCAGTGGGGCGGGCATATTGTATACAACAAAACAGCTCAAGAGGCCAGTAAAGGCATCATGCTGGGGGAATTTACCTGGAACCACACCACTTTGCATTGCCGGAGCGTGGATCCTAGCCTTACCTACCTTCAGTCCCTCTTTCCCCCCGACGGAGAGCTGAAAACCCTAGAGCACATGATGAACCACTTTGGAGAGGAGGTGATGCTGCATCTGGAGTTTATTCGGGTCGCAGGAATCGTGCGGGCGGCTGGACTCCAGATTGTCAGGTTTAGCAGCGAGGACCGCCTCAATCAGATCATCTGCTATCACCAGGAGAATAACGTTTTTATCGCCAATCCCCACACCTTCATCATCGAAGATGGCGGTCGCCAGCACATGGATCCGGCCCAGCTCACCTTCAAAGCCCAGACGGATCCCTATGGCTTGCTCAATCCCGGCAAGATGCGTACCCCTTTTGCTACTCAGGCTAGTTAAGTCTTAGGGCTAGGGTCTTTGTCAGTCGCCAACCAGGCCATCAATTGAGGCGAGAGGAGATATCCGCCCAGGGATCCCTCCCTCCAGTCTCAGGGGTGGTGTTAAGTGGTGTTAAATTGAATCTCTGATCATATTTCATCACAGTTCTTTTCCCTGCCAGAGATAAAACGATTTCCGCTTAGCGAAGTTCCTGTTAGTAGAGAGCACACCCTGTCGATTTCTGCCCTCGTTTTGAGAAATCAAGTCTGACGTGGCAAGTTGCCGTTAGAAACCCCGCCTCAAGCACCTGCTGCGGACATTGTCTATGCAGATTGGTCTTTGCAGATTATCTCTGTAGATTAAAGGTGGGGTTCCATCACAGACTAGGGTGCTTCAATCTGGGAAAAAGCTATTGTGGTAAGGAATGATTAAACTGTGACCAGTCCGCCCAAGAGGGGATCCCAATGGCCAAATACGATTCACATCTCAAATGCTCATTTTGCGGCAAGTCCCAAGAGCAAGTCCGCAAACTGATTGCTGGGCCAGGGGTTTATATCTGCGATGAGTGTGTGGATCTGTGCAACGAAATTCTAGACGAAGAACTCTATGATGGCGGGGGCCGTCCGGCAGCAACTCCAGCCACACCTCCTCGGAAAGAAACAGCAGCCAAGAAGTCAGCAGGGCGGGCGCTACCGGCTCTGGGTGACCTGCCCAAGCCCCGTGAAATCTTGGGATACCTGGATCAATATGTGATTGGTCAAGAACAGGCTAAGAAAGTCCTATCGGTGGCGGTCTATAACCATTACAAGCGTCTCAACTCCATCGCCAACAAATCAGCTGATGATGAGACTGAGATCCAGAAATCCAACATCCTGCTAATCGGCCCGACAGGATCTGGCAAGACTCTGTTGGCAGAAACGTTGGCCCGAATGCTGAAGGTGCCCTTTGCGGTAGCGGATGCCACCACCCTGACCGAGGCGGGCTATGTGGGCGAGGATGTGGAAAACATTCTCTTGCGGTTGTTGCAGGTGGCAGATCTGGATGTGGAGGAGGCTCAGCGGGGCATCATCTATATCGACGAAATTGATAAGGTGGCCCGCAAAAGCGAGAACCCGTCCATCACCCGCGATGTTTCGGGGGAAGGCGTTCAGCAGGCCCTGCTGAAAATGCTGGAGGGCACGATCGCCAATGTGCCACCGCAAGGAGGACGCAAGCACCCCTATCAAGATTGCATTCAGATCGATACCTCCAACATTCTGTTTATCTGTGGCGGGGCTTTTGTGGGCCTCGAAAAAGTGGTGGAGCAACGGACTGGCAAAAAGTCGATGGGCTTCATCAAGCCAGGGGAATCTACTCTGCCCCGTGAGCAACGCGCTGCCGATGCCCTCAAGGGTTTAGAGCCAGGAGATCTGGTCAAATACGGCATGATCCCCGAGTTTACGGGTCGGATCCCGGTGACAGCGGTGTTGGAGCCGCTCGATGAGCAGACCTTGGAGCTGATTTTGACCCAGCCCAAAAACGCCATCATCAAGCAGTACCAGAAATATCTGCAAATGGACGGTGTGGAGCTGGAGTTTGAACCAGCAGCGGTCAAGGCCATCGCCCGTGAGGCACAAAAGCGCAAAACTGGAGCGCGGGCTTTGCGGGCCATTGTGGAGGAGTTGATGCTGGATGTGATGTATGAGGTGCCCTCCCGCAAGGACATCAAACATTGCACCATTACCCCCGAGATGGTGGAGCGTCGCTCGACCCATGAGCTGATCGTTCATCCCCATTCTTTACCCAAGCCAGAATCTGCCTAGCTGAAACTGTTCGGGATCCCTTCGTTATCCTCATCCCTTGGTTATTCTCAAGGGCATGGCCTGATTGGCTCTGGGATCCGGGTACTAAAGTCTTCTATCCGCTGAAGGCAGATGATGTTCATAATGGGTAGGGCATCAAGTGGATTGAGGGATGGAACGGCAACGCAAAGGGCATAAAGGGCAGGAATTTGCGGTCATCGGGTTGGGACGTTTTGGATCCAGTCTGGCCCTCACTCTCGTGGAGCGGGGTTTCAATGTGTTGGGCATTGACCGCAGTCGGGAGCTGATCCAGCGGTTTGCGGACGACATCACTCAAGTGGTGGCAATGGACTCCAGCGATGAAGATGCCCTGAGGGCGGTGGACATCCTCTCTTTTGATACCGTAGTGGTCGCTATTGGCAGCGAATTTGAGAGTAATCTGATGACAACGGTGGCTCTCAAAAGTCTGGGGGCAAGGAATGTGGTCTGCAAAGCCTCCACTGAGCGGCAACGGGATATTTTGCTCAAGGTGGGGGCCGACCGGGTGGTGTTGCCCGAGCAGGACGCGGGCCGACGGTTGGCGCAAGTGCTGACAGCTCCGGGGGTTTTGGATCAATTGGAGCTAGAACCGGGCTATAGCATCACAGAATTGAAAGTGCCCAGCACTCTGGTGGGACATACCCTCTCTGAGTCTGATCTGCGGCGACGCTTTGGCATCACAGTCTTGGTGGTCAAGCATAAACAATCGCTGGTGGTCTCTCCTCCGGCTGACTACACGTTGGCGGCAGAGGATCTACTGGTGGTGCTGGGGGCCAATACCAACATCGGGCGGCTTAATGACTTGAATTGAGCGGGGGGTGAATGGGGTGCAGTGCAGCTAGTGAAAAATAGTCATCTAAAAAACAGTCATCTGAGAGACAACAAACGAGAGACAGCCAACCAGAGAAGATGGGATCCGGCTGTTAGGATGTCTAAGCCCTTCACCCGATGGATTGACCATGCAGCCCCGGCGCGTTGCCCGCGAATTAGCCCTATTGGGTCTCAATCAACTTCCGGCCACCCCCAGCAAACTTCAAGAAAAGTCACTGGAGGACATTGTGTTGGCGGCAGTGCGCGCCCTGACAGAAGAGGCTCAAGATACATTGACCACAGCCGGAGATGAGGTGAGACGCAGCCATCGGCTTCTGCAAGGTAGCCTGATGAATCTGCCGCAAAGCCCAGTGCCACACAACCTAGCCAACCAAGGTTTAGATCTCTCCGGCAATCCAGAACACAAGGATGACGGGGAAGATCGTTCCACAGAAACCCAGGTTGCCCTTCAGAAAGTCAGCCAACTCCAGCAGCAGTTGAAACGTATCACCCGAGCCATCGGCACCGCCACCGATGCCCGTCTCATGCAGCAGGAACTGTTGGGATTTAGCGGTCAGGTCAAGACGCTGTTATCCCAAGCCAAAGATCAGTTTGAGCAGCTAGAGCACAGGTTGCAAACGGCTCGGCAGACCCTGACTGATTCTGTCAGCCTATCTGAGAGTGCCATCAATCGGGTGGGCAGTGCCTCAGCTTGCCAGAGTTTTTGCGAACAGCCCAGACGGATCCCGTTCGGGCCTATGCGCTGGAGCTATTGACCACTGTGCAACTGCACAAAACTCAGATCGATGAGCTACTGGAGAAAACCTTGGTGGGCTGGCAACTCAATCGTCTGGCTCGCATCGACCGGGATATTCTGCGGATTGCGGTGGCGGAACTCACCTTTTTGCGGTCAGTGCCCGACAAGGTGGCCATCAATGAAGCGGTGGAATTAGCCAAGCAATATGGATCCGATCAATCCCCGACTTTTATTAATGGGGTGCTGCGGCGGGTAGTCAACCAGGCGGATGCTTTTGATAGCTCAAATCCAGTCACCTCCGAGAGCCTCACCCCTTTGGTCTAGAAACATGGGATATGGAAGCATAGGCTTTCTGGACAGTCTGATCAATCTTTGGGTGCTAGCGGTCACCGAGACATCAGTCTGCGACTAGCATGAAGCCACTTAGCGATAAGTGCTAGTTGCCGTCAAGGGAAGTGATTGCACATAATAAGCGGACAGAGGACTAAGCTACTTCAAAGATTTGATCAGCTCCTGTTGACTTCTTCCCTTCCCCCTACTGTGATTTTGAGGACTGTGTCGCCGTGGCTATTGAAACGCTGGCCAAACCTTCCGTTTCTCCCAAATACATGCCCATGTATCGGGTATTGCTCCATAACGACGACTTCAACACCATGGAGCATGTGGTGGAGGTGTTGATTCGGACGATTCCGGGTATGCAGCCCCCCCAAGCCGCCGACATCATGATGGAGGCTCATGTCAATGGCATGGCGGTGGTGATTGTGGTGCCGCTAGAGCACGCCGAGTTTTATTCAGAACAACTGAAGTTGTACGGATTGTCCAGCACGATTGAGCCCGAGCGTTGACTCCTCCGACTGGGATCCCTTGGCATTGGCCACGCTCGTTGCCCTTGCCCCTACGACTGGTATGGTTCCTTGGTCTACTGCTGCTGGTGACGCTGCCCTTGGGGATCCTGGTCAGGGTGGTGACGGGATCCTTTGCTTTGGCTTGGGTGCCCCTCTATGGTGTGCTGATGTGGGGCATGGGCGGCTGGGCCTCCGAGACTCGGCAACAGAGGGATCCCTGGGGCTACTACGGTCTAACGGGATCCCGGTTGTTCTGGCAAGAGCTGGGGCTGGCTTTTGGCCTGGGGCTGGGGGGACTATTCCTGTTGTTTGGTCTAGAAGGGATCCTGGGGTGGCTGAGCTGGCAATCGGTGGCGAGCCTCGCTATCTGGGTTGGGCTGCTAAATGGTCTGCTGCTGGGGCCAGCAGTGGCCTTGGTGGAGGAGCTTTTGTTTCGGGGTTGGTTATTGCAGGAGTGGCAGATCGAGTGGGGCATGGCCAGTGCTGGCTGGGGCACGGCGGTGCTCTTTGCGGTGGCTCATTTTCTCAAGCCGCTAGAGGTGATTATCCAAACTTGGCCGCAGTTTTTAGGGTTGGTGGTGATGGGTTGGATCCTGGCCTATGGGCGGCAGGTGGGGCAGGGGCGATTGGGCCTAGCCTTGGGATTACACGCAGGCTGGATCGCGGGCATTACCTGGATTAACCATGCCGATTGGATCCGCTATACGGGCCAAGTTCCTGCCTGGATCACAGGCATTGATGGCAATCCCCTGGCGGGGGTGATGGGGATCCTGTTTTTGGGGCTGACAGCGGCTGTGCTGGGGGCATGGGGGTACAGTCGCCCTCAACCCTAGCCCGACTATCGCTGAGAAAGGAGGTGGGGATAGGGCTGGGGATCCTGGTCTAAGGCCGCTTTGACCCGCAGTATCAAGTCAGTGCGGTAGGTAAACTCATCGCGAGCATCTATGGGGTAGCAGCGCAGCTTGAAGGCGAATCCCCAAAGCTTAGTGGTGATGACTACAGCGATAGGTAGATTGAGCTGGGTGTAGGGACTTGTGTAGGCGGCGTGCATCAGGATCCGGCGCACCGCTTCCGCATTGACGGTATGGCCAAAAAAGAAATCTACTGATACTTGGGCCTCAAGAGCACCATCGTTGGTATTGACCACCGCTTCTGTCCAGAGCAGATTGTGGGGCACCGTGACGGTATCGTCATTGGGGGTTCGTAGTTTGATCCCCCGCAGGCCATAGTGGGTAACTTCGCCATAGTGCCCGCCAATGTTGACCCGATCCCCCACCCGGTAGGGGGTTTCAAACAGAGCCAGGATCCCGGCGATGACGGAGCTGACATAATCTTTGAAGGCAAA
Source organism: Synechococcaceae cyanobacterium SM2_3_2 (assembly GCA_012031565.1). Classification (GTDB taxonomy): domain Bacteria; phylum Cyanobacteriota; class Cyanobacteriia; order Thermostichales; family Thermostichaceae; genus JAAUUM01. Next base: position 12,477 of record JAAUUM010000001.1, on the reverse strand, counting down.
ACCCAGGGCCACCGCCACGGTTCCAGTCAGGGCAAAGATATTATTGGGGGAAAAAATCAGAAATAGATTCAGCACATAGCCGCCGGTGCTAAACAGGATCAGGGCCTTCCAAAAAGGCAGCGATTGCTTAATGATCAAGCGAAACCGGCGGGGGGTACGTTCTGCCGACCAATTGATCAGCCATTCCAGACCAGCCAACAGACCTGCTGCCACCCCAATTGCTAGTAACGCCACCAGCAGTTTCTGAATATTGAACTCATCCAGCAGGTCGTCCGGCAGTCTGTTGCCGTTGAGTTGAGCCAGCGGGAATGGGGTCAGGCGGAATGGGGTCAGGCGCAGAAATGGATGGATGGCTTTCATGTGTCTCCCACCAAAAAGTTATCGCCCGCCAATAAGGCTCGGAGCTTGAGGTAATGGATCGGTGATACCGACAGGATCCCTTGATGGAGTTCTAGCAGACCGGCCCGCAATAGGCTTTGGACTTGGGATTGAGTGGCACTGACGGAGGCTCCCAGCGAGACAGCTAGATGAGGCAGGCTGATGGATCTGTGCAGCAAAACAGCATACAGCAGATATTTATCATGGTTGGCTAGATCTGGCAGGGTGGGGAGGGTGGGGCTTTTCCAGAGGATGTGTGCATCGGTGAGGATGGCTGAATGGGTGTCTGCCCCGGCTGACTCAGGATCAGATGGCCCAGAGTCAGATGACTCAGACTCAGATGGCCCAGAGTCAGATGACTCAGACTCAGATTCGCTCTGACTGAGGGATCCCAGCCATAGTTGAGCGGCGATGGCACTGCGCCCCTTGCTAATATCCGCCAAGATTTTGAAGTAGGTATCAACAATTTCATCAGGAGCCGGATCTTGGCTTTGAGATAGCTCCTGAGTCAGAGCTTGAAATTGACTCAAGGTGGCCTTTTGGGGGCTGACCCCCGACCAAGCTGGCTGAAGCCATGACGACATCTGCTTTCGATCAAGCTCAGGAATCTTCACCACTACATCAAAATATGATCCGATTTGCAGGGTGATATCAAGGTAAGCCCAAGCCCAGCTAGGGCAGCCCACCAGCCAAAAGCGCGACCGCTGGGCAAACACCTGATCTCGGATCCATTCGATGCCATCCAGCCCAGACATCCCCCGCAGAAAGGCCAGCTCTAGCCGAGGGAGCGCCACCACCTCAGGGCTGCGGCACTCCAGATCTAGCGGTAACGGGAACCCCGCTTGCAGTTGCTGGGGCAGATTCAGCATTAGTTCCGGTCGTTGAGTCCAGGTCAGAATTTTAGCCGGATGGGGGAGGTGGGTTTGTGCTAACGCTTGCTTCACCATTGCTTCGATTGGATCCACGGGGCTACCCAAAACCACCAAGCCATTGCATCGGGTGGGATCCTGCTGCCAGCGGTCGAGAGCCTGGGCCAGTGCAGTGGTGATCGCTTCGGTTTGGACAGGAGGGACTCTGAGAGCCTGGATCTGGCTACGGAGTTGGGTCAAGTGCTCAGGGGGAAACGCATGTGGTTGTTCGGCTCCAGCCACTCCCGGATCCCCAGGTGTTGGGGAGTGGGGATCCAGACGGTGCCACCACTGCTGCATCTGACTTTGAGCCTGACTTTGAAATTGACTCCACAACCAAGCCATTCCCAGGATCCCAAGGGGAGCTAGTAGAGAGTAACACCCAACTCTAGCCCCGTTGAAGAAGCGAAAGGATAACCCACATCTGATCACACTTCTTTACAGCCCGCCAGCCCACACAAAAAACCGTGATACGATGCGGCGGTCAAGGGCCAGAACCAAGTCTGGGCATCACCCTGTACTGGTATTTTTCATCATCATCTTTATTTTCATCACCCTTTAGTGGATCAGGAGAGGATACCTTGAGCTTGAGAGTTGCAGTGGTGGGCGGGGGGCCTGCCGGATCATGCGCCGCCGAAGTGCTGGCCAAAGCTGGGATCGAGACCTATCTTTTTGAACGCAAGCTGGATAACGCCAAACCCTGTGGTGGCGCGATTCCGTTGTGCATGGTGTCGGAGTTTGACCTGCCGCCCCAGATCATCGACCGCAAGGTGCGCAAGATGAAAATGATCTCCCCCTCCAACTATGAGGTGGATATTCAACTAGACAACGAGGATGAATACATCGGCATGTGTCGGCGTGAGATCCTGGATGGCTTTTTGCGGGATCGGGCCCATAAGCTAGGGGCCAACCTGATCAATGGCAAGGTGATGAAAATCGACCTGCCCGCCAATGATAGGGATCCCTATGTCCTGCACTATCACGAGTCCGCCAAGGCTCAGGCTAATGGCAATGGATCTGGTCATGAATCAACTCATGGCAAGGGATCCCAGCTCAAGGCTCTAGAAGTGGATCTGATTGTGGGAGCGGATGGCTTTCACTCTAAGGTGGCTGAGGCCATCGACGCCGGAGACTACAACTACGCCATGGCCTTTCAGGAGCGCATCCGTATCCCTGAAGACAAAATGGCCTACTACCAAGATCGGGCCGAGATGTATGTGGGGGATGATGTCTCCACCGACTTTTATGCCTGGGTGTTCCCCAAGTCTGACCATGTGGCGGTGGGCACTGGCACCATGAAGGTGCATCAAGCCGATATCCAAAAGTTGCAAGATGGGATCCGGACGCGGGCTGCCGAACGGATTCGGGGTGGCGAGCTGATCAAGGTGGAAGCTCACCCGATTCCCGAACATCCCCGTCCCCGCCGGGTGGTGGGTCGAGCCGCTCTGGTGGGGGATGCTGCTGGCTATGTGACCAAATCCAGTGGTGAGGGCATCTATTTTGCCGCCAAATCGGGCCGAATGTGTGCCGAAGTGATCGTGGAAACCTCCAAGAATGGCGCTCGGATCCCAACCGAAAAAGATCTCAAGATCTACCTAAAGCGGTGGGATCGCAAATATGGCATCACCTACACAGTGCTGGATATTTTGCAGCGGGTGTTTTATAGCTCCAATGCAGCGCGGGAAGCCTTTGTGGAGATGTGCGCCGACAAAGATGTCCAAAAGATGACCTTTGACAGCTATCTCTACAAGACCGTGGTGCCGATGAATCCTTGGGTACAACTCAAGATCACCGCCAAAACCGTCGGTAGCCTGCTGCGGGGCAATGCCTTAGCGCCCTAGTCTCAGGTGAATACTCAAGCCTAATCACGCAAAAGCGGATCCTTCTCTCAGTGAACGGGATCCGCTTTTAGTATTTGATTAGTATTTGATATTGATATTTGGTTCTAAGACTTTTAGCCCCAAACGATTGTCACAACCCTATTCATCATCCCCAATGATCTCGGGTTCAGTCAGCTCATCCGACATCTCAATGACGGCACGGCGAATGGGTTTCATCCAGCCCTCTTCCATGTCGTCCATATCTTCAGAGCGGCGACGCTTGGCCCGGTTGGCCACCTGAACGGTGATGCGATAGCGATTGTTGGCGGCGCTGATCAAAGATTCGGCCCGCTGAGCCAGCTCATTATGGTCAATCGCTAAGAATTTGCCTCGATGTGCTGCCATAAAACCTTCGGGATCCTGAGTGGTGTCCTAACTTAGCATTTTGGCAACTGGATGCGGCAGTACCCGCCCCAATAGGATCCCTGAGCTTAGTCGGGATCCCGTCGGGATTGAGTCCGTTATTCTGCTGGGGCAGCAGGAGCCTGAGTGGTCAACAGGATATCCAGACCAATGTGGGTGTCATCAGCCTCGTAAGCAGAGATGCCCAACCCACCCAAGCTGCGTAGCATGGCCAGAGTCTCTTCATCGATATCGGCTGTCGCCAACATTGCCGGGGGCACCAGTTCCTCGGCGGTAGCGATCACGCCCGCTAGATTGATCATGAAGTAGCCCGCATTGTTGCCGGGTAAACCTTCGTAGACCGCCTGTAATGGGCCTGCTTCCACCAAGCTGGGATCCACTCCAAATGCGGCCTGCAATGCGGGGCTGCTGGTTAAGAGTACGGTGTCATCTTGCCAAGCCCGCACCACCATCGGTTGACCCAAGAAGGGATCCCCCCAGATTGTCTGGTCGCCACTCTCGCTCACCCGAATGCCATACTCGGTGGCCAACTCATCCAAAACCGCAAAGGTATTTTCGGCGGTTTGCCGATCGCTGGTCTCAATGGCAATCAGAGCACCCATGTTGGAGGCAAAGGGATTGGTGGCTTCAGCATCGGGCAGCACCACCACACCCATCTCGCCATCCATCCAACCCAGGATGTCTTTGTCGAGATCGAGTCCTGTTTCGGCCAAGACCTCGGCCCGGATGTCATTGAGGATCTCTTCAAATTCGGGATCCATCTCTTGGGCACTGGCCAAAGACTGTTCCCAAGAGGAGCCAATGCCGCTGGAGGTGATCACCATGAGGGCGGTGGAGGGCAGTTCTTTGATCAGCTCCCCTGCTGCCAATTGCACATCATCAAGGGGCAACTGTTCAGGATCGACATCGATCATCATCTGCATCCGCACATCTTGATCTTCCCAGCCGATAGACACGACGATAGAGCGCATCGCTTCTAGGGTGGCCAGACTCTCGGGGGGCAACACCGGGCTGGGCATCCCTTCCAACTCTTCAAGGGTGGCTAAGAACTCTTCATCCGCATAAAAAGACGGGTTGATATAGGCCCACAGCAAGGGATCCCCTTGGTTGGCCAGATCGAGGGTGGTCTGGAAGGTGTCGAGGGTGGAGATGCCATTGCCTGCTTGATAGACCGCTAGAGCCTGCTCTACCGCAGCCATATCATTGGCAAACAGCACAAACTGATCGTCAATTTCAGCGGTGATTAGACCCTCGCCAGTGGGGGCATCGGTCTGGACAGTTAGGGTGACGCCATCGGTGGTGGAGCTTTCAAACACAACTCCATCAGCCTCCATTTCGCTCCAGGCCCCTTGAACAAAGGCAGAAGACAAGGCGGGATCCGAGGTGGTGGTGGCAACAATGAAGCCTGGGGTTTCCAAGTCGGGGTCGGGATCCACATCGAGGCTAAAGATGGCAAAGGTGAGTTGTTCACCCATCCAGGCGGCGACATCTTCCTCAAAGTTGATGCCGGTCATCTCAATCATTTCGGCGTAGGTCTCATCCAAAGCTTCTCTCAAGTCAGCTTGGAAAAGCTCAGGAGCCCGTTCCACATACTGTTCGGGGTTGGAGGTGATGCTCAAGAACATCGGCACATCGGCTGGCAGCAGGGCTAGTTCAGCAATTTGTTCTTCGGGAGCTGGCGCGCCGCCGGGGATGAGATCGCCGACCTGTTGCCCGAATCGTTGACAGCCAGCCAGGAATGCGGTGCCGGTCAGCGTAGCCAACACTGCCACGGACGAGCGGGAGGTGAGAGTAGCCATGAACACAACCCCTATTGAATAGACACGTTCAGCATAACGACCCTGCTGGATCCCTGCTGTGATTCTGATCAGTTTGCTTTAGGTTTTTAGACTTTGCTCAGGGATTCCAGACAGACTAAGTAAGAAGACTCAGACTGGAATCCGCTTGCGATATACTGCCATCAGCCAATCTAGAGAAGATAATTTTTGTTGGGAACCTTCCTTGTGGGAACCTTTCCTGTGAGAACAGGTCAGGGCCACAATACTGGACTGAACTCGCCCACTTGGGTTTTCTGGTTTCTTCTATCAACTGGTTAAATTCAGGTCTTAATAGAGGAGTCAATCATTCATCTGAGATATTTAGTAGATTTTTATAAATGTAGAGTTAAAACCATCGATACCCTAAATCCGTTGATGTAAGGGTTCAAAATTAACTCGTATGGCCCTCACGGATAAGTCCTGTATGAACAGTTTTGTTGAAGAGTTGCCAGTAGAGTGAATCAAATTTCAGTAATCACGTTCAGTCCTTATCGTCTCAGTTTTTGGCGTTGCCATTTCAAAACTGATTTTTAATGTTTTAAGTGTCTTGCCATTGCGTCATGTATTCTTGATGACCTAATCAAAGTCCGCTAGCTAAACTGAAGGTGTGAGGAAAACTCAATGCAGATTTTGATGGTGGAAGACAATCCTCATCTACGCTCGCTACTGGCATGGCAATTGCAGCAGGCAGGATATGGAGTTGAGGCGACTGATACGCTTCGACAGGCCAAAACATTATTGCAACAGCAACCCAGCCAGCTTTTGATTCTTGATGCTGATAGTTCCCAAAGAGCTAGCCTTCAGTTTTGTAGTTGGGCCCACTGCCACTTCGAGCTGTTGATTTTAATCCTGTCTAGTCAGGCCAGTGAAACGGATATTGTCGATGGGTTGGCGGCGGGGGCCGATGACTATATGGCCAAGCCTCTGAGTATGCAGTTGTTTGGGGCGCGGGTAGCCTCCCTCAGTCGGCGGATGCAGCGGCGGATCCCCCCCACTTATCTGCAATTTGGTGACTTGACCATCGATCTGGTGCAGCGGCGGCTGACCATTCGGGGCGGGGCAGTGGAGTTGACCCCTCAAGAATTTAGCCTGCTGTTGGTGTTGGTGCAGGCGGATGGTGGCGCTTTATCGCGAGGGGAGCTGTTGCAGCGGGCTTGGCCAGAGGCTACGGATAATCCCCGCACGGTCGACACCCATGTGTTATCTCTACGCAAGAAGATTGAAGTGGATCCCCGTCAGCCGATGTATATCCAGACAGTCCGCAGCGTGGGCTACTGCTTCGATCCCACCGCCCGGATCCCCGCCGCTGGGGTAAAGTCTCTCGGCCAAACGGGTTCTGTTCCTCCCGCTGCCACTCGTCATTCCGCAGGGATCCCAGAGACATCTACCCCCACGCCCACTCGCCGCAGCCCGTCTCCAACAGAGGGATCCCCGTTGGTTTCAACCCCCCATCGCCGGCCCAGCCATGCCACCTCTGCCAAAGGGCGGTCGGGATTGATGGCGGGATCCACCCATTCAGGATCGAGCCTGCCCCCGGCCCGGACTCAGCCCATCCGTACCCCCTCTATGAACGCAACGCCGCTGCGATCACACCAGGAACCTTGAACCAGGAGGGATCCGCCTCCATCAGGGTCAACTGTTGGGCCAAGCGGTGCAGCGTCCGATGACCCGCAAACCAAGGGGGGGTGGCGGCCATCCGAAACGGGATCCAAGCCACCGACTTTTGGGGATGGTCAAACAGATAGCAGTTGAGGGCTGTCCCTTGCCCTGACTGAATATCGGCGAGGTCATGGCCTGGAAAGGCACCCCAGGTGGTGACCATCAGCCCATAGAGCAAAGCCGACCAGCCATTGATCGCCACTGAGCCGTAGCGCAGATCCGCAATGGCCTGATCCAATGCCGCTCCCACCGTCTTCTGGGTGGCGGGATCGATCATGACCATGCAGGAGAGGGATCCCCAGACCTGCTCATTGACAAAGGGCACCGCCTGCGCCAAGAACTCAGGGGCATCCGCTACCTTGAGGCTGGTTTCCGCCAAGATGCCGCAAAAAGCCTCTGTTTGCAGAGCATAGGGATCCTGAGTGGGATCCACGTCCGGGATCAGCGTCCAGGGCACCACATCCTGGCCCGTCTGGCCCAAAACCTCCGCCTGGGGATAGTGATCCAAAAAACCCTGATAGCGATGCTGGGCACCGGGATAATAGGCCCGCCGAGGTGGGATCGCTGCCATCTCCTGTCGTAGTTTGGCTAAAAAAGCCTCCCGTTGGGGCCAGTCCCGTGCCGTCACCACCAGCTTGGCCGCATTGCAATTAAAGCTGGCATTGTTGGCCACCATGCTGGCCAGTTGGCGGGCTTGGTAGGTCAGATCCGCCTCTGACCACTGCCCCGGCACCACCAAAACAGGGGTGACACAGCCCAGCTCTGAGGTGATCGGCTTGGTCAATACTGGGATCCCACTGGCCTTGCGGTCGGCCTGCTGGCTCGGGGATCCCCAGACGATGGCATCGTGGGTGTGATGGGAGCCGGTGATGTGGATGGCATCCACCAACTGATGCTGACAGAGATAAGATCCGGTCTCCGCTCCCCCCTGGGCCAACGCCAAGAAGCCTGCCTCCCGCAGCGGTTTGAGGGCACTCTCAAAAATGGGCCGCAGATAGCTATTGACAGGATTGAGCTTGAGCAGGACAACACTACCCTTGACATAGAGCTGATAGAGAGCATCAGACGGGCCGAGGGAGGAGACATTGCCCGCCCCCAAAACGAGGGTCAGGGATCCCGAGGATGACTCTGCTATCTCAGTCTTTTGTCGATAAAAGCGTCCCTGTGAGGCCGGTTGACCTGGCTCGATCCAGACTTGGGCGCGGATCCCCGGCCATAAAACTCGATCCATCCGTGTGGCAGGAAAGACATCCGCCACCTGTTGCCCATCGGGTCGGGTGGAGAGACGGGGGGGGATCGGCTGTCCCTGTTGGGCCAGAGCTTGATCGAGGAGGCGCAAGTGACGACAGAGAGACATTGGGCCGGTCAGCCATTCTTCCCCCGCCAGCGGACTCTGAGAATCGATGCCTTTGGCTGCACAACCTGCCGCCACCCAGTCCTCAGCCACCGCCACCGTGGCCCGCAAACATTCCTGTAGTAGTGCCCGCCGGGACTCGATCCCCAACTGAGCCCAGATGGACTTGTGGCAGGCCAATCGCTCCAGCCGTTGCTCCAGAGAACTGGGGGGAGTGGCTACTTCTGCCAGTTGAACCATGGGATCCCGCTCCTCTATACCTGTATCGGCTATACCTGTATCGGCTATACCTTATCGGCTATACCTACATTGGCGCTAACAACCCTAACTCAGGGGGGCAGGCTATCCAGTGGGGGCATCCGTACTATCTTTCTAAACCATCCTTTCTCGGCCAACTCTAGGCCAACATCGATCTAGACCATCACCATCAATGATAGAAATCAACCTCTCCCCTTCTTGATATCAAGCTTTGGCTAGAATTGCCCTAGTCAGGGTCTGGGCACAGCCTTGGCTCTGGACTATCTCCCCTAGGATCCCATGCCCAAAGCCGACCTCCCCCCCAACGAGATCCAACGATTATCCACCCTGCGGGACTATCACATCTTGGATACCCCGGATGAGCAGGGCTTTGATGAGCTGGTGCGGCTGGCGGCCTATGTCTGCCATACCCCCATAGCCCTGGTCAGCTTGATCGATAGTGAGCGGCAGTGGTTTAAGGCCAAGGTGGGGATGGAGTCTCAGGAGACCCCCCGAGATCAAGCCTTTTGCGCCCATGCCATCCTAGAGCCGCAGCAGCCCCTCATCGTCAGCGATGCCAGTCAGGATCCCCGCTTTGCGGATAATCCATTGGTGGTGGATGACCCCAAGATCCGGTTTTATGCCGGGATCCCGTTGGTGTCGCCGGAGGGATATGGCTTAGGCACCCTCTGTGTGATCGACCATCAGCCCCGTAACCTCACCCCAGAGCAGGTACAGCAGCTAGAGGCTCTGGGGCATCAGGTGGTGGCCCAACTGGAATTGCGCCGCAATCTCAATCGCTTGGCCCATCGTCCCTTCAACCTGGGATCCCAGCTGCAAGAGTCTTCTTCGGGTCGCCGTGCTGCCCAACGCTTATCTCGCTCCCTGTCATGGGGGTTTGGGGTGGCCGCTTTAGCCGTGATGGGGTTGGCATGGTGGACTTACCAGAGTGATCGGGACTTTTTACAGTCCAATCAAGCGGCACAAGCAGCCCAAGAGCTGACGCTAGAAGGGCAAGAGCTGTCCGCTCAATTTCGGGCAGCGGCTGTCAATCAGCGCACCTATCTCCTAACTGCGGATAGCCGTTACCTAGACAGTTATGAGGAAGTCCGGGCCAGCTTGGGCAGCCAAATCCAGACCCTGTTGGCCTTAACTGCCCCCAGCCCTGACCAACAGGCCAGAGTGCTGGAGCTGCAATCTTTGTTAGATCGGGCCATCGACCGCTGGGATATCGGGATCCAGCTTTGGGAGGAGGAGGGGCTGTCTGCTGTGCAAGCCTTTCTCCAGGAGCCCATTGTCTTTCAATTGTTTTCAGATGTAGATCGGCTGATCCAGGAGCTGCTCAATACAGAAACCCTGAGGTGGCAGCAGAAAACGGAAGAGGTTTTGAAGTTACACCGTCGGGCCAAGCAGATTCAGGCGGTCACCCTTGGGTTGGGGCTGGTGCTGCTGATGGTGATCTATGGCATCTTGCGTCGACAGCTGGCTGCCCAGGCTCAGGCAGAGGCGGTGATCCAACAGGAGCGTGACTTTACCGCCTCTGTGATCGACACCGCTGGGGCCTTGGTCTTGGTGCTGGACGCCCAGCATCGCATCCGTAGTTTCAATCAGGCGGCTCAGCGGTTGACGGGGTTTGCCCTAGCCGAGATTCAGGGAAAAACCATCTGGAAGACCGGCTTATTCTGTAATGAGGATCTTGAAAAGACCCAAGCGATGATGGATCAGGTGGCCACACATATGCATGGCAACCTCCAAACCTACTGGTGTACCAAGCAAGGGGCACGGCGGCTGATCGATTGGACGTTGTCCGGGATTGTCGATGCCACGGGATCCCTGGCTTTTGTGGTGGGCACCGGCACCGATATCACCGAACGCACCTTGGCCGAAAAAGCTTTGCGGGATAGTGAAGAACGCTATCGAGATCTGTTTGAAAATGCCAGTGATCTGATCCAGTCGGTGGGAGCGGATGGCCGCTTTATCTATGTCAACCACAAGTGGCAGCAGGTGATGGGCTATACCGAGGCGGAGGCACGCCACCTCCACTTCCTGGATACGCTCGATGCCTCTTTTCATCAGATCTGCCAGGAGGAATTCCAGCGCCTCAAGGCGGGTGAGACGTCTGTTTTAATCGAGACCCAATTTTGCACCCGCTCGGGGGAGACGATTTGGGTAGAGGGCAACCTGACCAGTCGATTTGAGGAGGGCCACTTTCACTCCAGTCGTGGCATCTTTCGAGACATCACCCAGTCCAAACTGGCGACGCAGGAACTAGAGCTACAGCACTACCGCAGCAAGCTGATTGGTGAACTCAGCCTCAAAATCCGAGAATCGCTCCAATTAGACGAGATCTTGGCCACAGCCGTAACCACCGTCCAAGAGATTTTACAAGTCGATCGGGTTTTGATCTATCAATTTCAGGATCGAGCTCAGGGGTTATCTGGCTCAGATTTACTGGATCCCGCTCAAGCCCTGATGCCGCAGCAGGGCATTGTGTTGACCGAAAAAGTGGTGGGATCCTGGAACTCTCTCTTGAATCAGGCTCTAGACGATCTCATTTTTGTGTCCAATCGCTCTGACCTGTATCAGCAAGAGGGCTGGATTCTGGCTGTTGAGGATACTAAAATCCTTCCTCCCGATGAAGCTAGCCGGTTTCAGGCTGAGCAGATAAAGGCCAGTCTAGTGGTGCCGATTCGGTTGGGACAGCAGGCTTGGGGCCTATTGATGGTGCATCAGTGCGACCGACCTCGCCAGTGGAAACCCTTTGAGATCGATCTTTTGATGCAATTGACCAACCAACTGGGCCTCGCTTTATCCCAAGCTAAGCTGTTGGCCCAAACGGTACAGCACAATCGAGAACTGGATCAGGCACGGCGACAGGCCATCCAAGCCTCACAGGCCAAGAGCGTCTTTTTGGCCACCATGAGCCACGAAATTCGCACCCCCATGAATGCGGTGTTGGGCATGACAGGATTGCTGCTAGATACCCCCCTCAATGCTGAACAGCGAGAATTTGTGGAGACGGTGCGGGTGAGTGGGGACGCTCTGCTGGACTTGATCAACGAGATTCTGGACTTTTCTAAGTTGGAAGCCGGCGAGATGCAGTTGGAGGAACTGGACTTTGACCTACGCGCCTGTCTAGAGGGGATCGGGGATCTGTTTGCCGCCAGTGCCCATGCCAAACATCTGGAGTTAGGGATCTTGATCCACCCCAAAGTGCCCCGCTACCTGAAAGGGGATGTGGCCCGCCTGCGGCAGATCTTGAGTAACTTGGTCAGCAATGCGATCAAATTTACCGCCAAAGGTGAGGTGGTACTGTCGGCCAATCTGCTTGCAGAAACCCCTGATCAGGCGGAGATCCAACTGGCGGTGCGGGATACAGGTATTGGCATCCCGGTGCAACAGCAATCTCGCCTCTTTCAACCCTTTTCGCAGGTGGATGCCTCCACCACCCGACGCTATGGCGGCTCAGGCTTGGGCTTGGCCATCTCGAAACAATTGACCGAGCTGATGGGGGGATCCATTCGGCTAGAAAGTGAGGTGGGCCGGGGCAGCCGTTTCTTGATGCAGGTGACCCTGCCCAAACAACATCATCCCCAGCCCCCCACCCGGCCAGAACGCTGGCTCGATCTGCGGGGCCAACGACTATTGGTGGTGGATGACAATAAGACCAATCGCAAGATCCTCCGCTATCAAGCCTCGGGCTGGGGCATGGTGGTGGCCGAAGCAGCAGATGCTATGGATGCCATGTCTCAGTTGCGACAGGCCTATCATGACGGGATACCTTATCAGATTGCCGTGCTGGATATGCAGATGCCCACCATTGACGGACTGGCTCTGGGGCAGTTGATCAAAACAGATCCAGACTTGAGGACGGTGCCCTT
>JAAUUM010000020.1 GCA_012031565.1 Synechococcaceae cyanobacterium SM2_3_2 | reverse complement strand
CCCCACATTTTGGGACAACTCCAGAGCTTAGCTAATACGCTCAACGGCTACCCCGAAACCGATTGGTTGCTGGAGACCTTGCCCTCATTGTTGTTGCCCATCGATCTGCCCCGCCAGATCATTCATGGGGATCTGAAACTGACCAATTTTTTGTTTGATCCGCAGGGACAGGTAACGGGCTTGCTGGATCTGGATACCTGTATGCGCCACAGCCTCTATGTGGAGATGGGGGATGCGCTGCGGTCATGGGGGGCAGAAGGGGAGACTTTTAACCGAGCCAAACTGGATGCCGCTTTGCAAGGCTATCGGGATCCCCTCGATCCCGATCTGCTTCGCCAGGGCATCGGCTTGATCACGCTAGAACTGGCCAGCCGCTTTTTGATCGATGTGGCGGAAGACTCCTACTGGCACTGGGATCCCAGCCGTTATCCCAGCCGCCAAGAGCATAATCTAGCCCGTTGCCGCCGCCAAATTCGCCTCTTTGAAAATCTACAGCAACAGCACTGGGATCCCAGTTTTTGAGCCAGTTCAAGCCCCTGCTTTAGCGAGTTACCGTCACCTCATAAGTAAGCTGAAAAGGATCAAAATCCCCCTCCATTACCGGATCCCCGCTCAGCTCCAGCACATAGGCTCCCACTTCTGGAAAGACCACCTCGGCCCCTGGGATCCCGACAAAAGACTCCGCATCTATCGGTTCTAGGTCTGGCTCCAGCAGGGGATCTAGGTCAGGGTTAGAAGGAGCTGCATACACCGCCAAACGGCAGTCACAAGCATCAAAGCCAATCGCCTCTCCGCCTCTCCGGGTGAGGGCAAACCAAACCAAGGCGGGATCCCCAGCTTTGGGATTGTGGTCTGGCTCCAGATGAAACAGTACCCCCACCTCGCCATCAGCTTTGATGGTATGAGCCTCAACTGGGGTGACAGCCAGATTTAGCAGCAGGATCCCGGCTAGGGGCCAAGGATGCAGAAAGTGAACCAACTCGACAGGGGGCAACATACCATTTCTCCTGTGAAACCAACATCCAAACCCAGCGCCAGCGCACCAGCAGCACCGCCAGAGTCAAACTTAACAGCACCCCCACCGCCAGCCCATTGGGTTGGGATCCCGTCCAAAATCGGTAGCCCGTCAACAGGCAATGGCCCACCGACAAACCCAACGCAGGCAAGCTCAGCAGGTGCAATTGTCGCCATCTGGATCCCAATGCCCGCACCGCTCCATCAAAGCTGGTTAGCCCCGCCGGAATCATCAATCCGACAGCTAGGGATCCCAGCCCCAAACCCCATTGATGACGCGGGATCATAAAAGCCACCCCCTCCAGATTCCAGGCCAAGGTGTGAGCCATCATGTGCCCCGTGTGAGCTAAGGCCAACACCAGAGATCCCACCCCCAGTCCCCGGCGATAGCGCATCGGGGTGGGCCAGAGCCGACTCATTGGGCGAGCCACCAAGGCTAGCATCAGGGCCAGCAATGAGCCATAGCCCGTCAGATCCACCATCGCATCGGTTCGCAGCACCAACAGGATCCCCATGCCCAGGGTGATCCAGCCCCCAGCCCGAAACAGTTGGCTGCGGCGATCAGCACTGAGCAGTGAGGCAGAAAGACCCACCCCCATCATGGTGGGAGCAGTTCCCAGCCCAAAAGCCAGCATCGTGGCCAAGCCTTGAGCCAAACTGCCGGTTTCTGCGGCCCGAATCTGGGCGGTATAGAGAAATCCACAGGGAATCAATCCCCAAGCCATGCCCAAACAGGCGGGTGTCCACCACCGTTGGCGCTGCGAGAGCGCCAGCATAGCTCGATGCAACCGTTCGTGTAAGGAGGCCTGCTTCAAGGGATGCCAAAGGGGAAGATCGGGGATCCACTGCGGATTGATCTGATGCAACCCCAGCCCCACCAACAGGGATCCGGTCAGAATGGTGATCCCCTGCCGCAGCGGGCTACCGATCCCCGCCAATTGTCCTCCCGCCACCACCACTGACCCCAAGGATCCCACCAAAGCTCCCACCAGCCCATAGCTGAGCAGTCGCCCGCCGGTGAGCAAGATCTGAAACTTGATCCGCTGTGACCAGCTCTGTGGTGCCGGTTGTGGTTTCTCAGGATCTTGGCGGGATAGGGAGAAAGTCAGCACCAGCGGGCCACACATGCCAGCACAGTGACCAAAGCTGCCCAAAAAGCCAAGGGCCATCACCAAGGCTAGATCGAGCATGGGGGAAAAGAGCAGTGGGACATCATAGTCTCATGCTGAAGACAGGATCCGTGTTTTGTCAAAAGACAGGCGGTCAAATCATCGATCCAAGGTAGTGATTCTGTGTGCTAAACCCACTTGAGCTGCCAAGACCTCACCTCTCACTAAGCCAGTTACTCCTAGTATTCGTAGTATTTGCAATGTTTGTAGTGGGTAGATAACGCTGCTGAGTTCTAGAGAGTTAGAGATTCAACTTTGTGTTCAATCAAATCTGCCAGATCCTTGAGGAATGCGGCTGCATGGGATCCATAGATGACGCGATGGTCACAGGTCATATTCACCTGCATTTGAGTCCGCACCGCCAGGGATCCATCTTTTTGGGCAATGACAGTGGGCTGGGAGGCTCCGACGGCCAAGATCGCCCCTTGGTTGGGGGGCAGGATGGCATCAAAGCGATCCACCCCAAACATGCCCAAATTGGAAATTGTGAAGGTGCCGCTGGAGTATTCATCTGGCTGTAACTGCTTACGACGAGCCCGATCCACAAGGTCTTTCCAACGGCGAGACAGCTCGTAGAGATCCACCCGATCAGCCCCCGCCAGCACCGGGGTGATCAGGCCACCATCTTCCATCGCCACCGCCACAGCGACATTGATATCCCCCTTGTAAAGGATCCCTTGTTCGGAGTAGGCGGCATTGAGGATGGGATGATGCTCTAAGGTATGGGCCACCGCCTTGGCTAGCAGAGCCGTCATGGTGACACCCTTGGGCTTGACCTGCTTGTAAAGAGCATCCAAAGCCGTGGTGGTGATGGTATAACCCACCCGAAAGACGGGGACAGAAAGACTGACAGTCATGTTGCGAACCACCGCCGATTGCAGGGTGGTCAGCGGTTCTAGACGAGTCTCTCTAGGAGCGGCGACCGCCACTGGGGCTGGTGCATTTTGGGAGGGAGCCGTTGAGGTACTGACGGGAGTCAAGCCCAATTTTGCCGATCCCTGAGCTGCGGCCCGCTCCACATCAGCTTCCACAATGCGACCCTCTGGGCCAGTGCCAGCGATCAGAACCAAATCAAGGCCCAACTCAGCCGCCCGCCGCTTGGCCAGAGGAGATGCCGCCACCCGCTCTCCAGGTGCTCTAGCCGGGACTGAGGTGACAGCAGGAGTGGTGGACTTGGGGGCTTCTGGCTTTGGGGTGACTGGGGCTGCAACAGCAGCATCTGGGGCTGGCTCAGGTTTGGCGGGTGCAGCGGCGACCGAGCTTTGTAGGCTAGCAGCTTTCTTCTTCGCCTTTTCAACATCCGCTTCAGTTTCTGCCAACAGGGCGATGGCGGATCCCACCGCAGCCGTTCCCCCCTCAGGCACCACAATGGCAGCTAGAATCCCACTGTGGAAAGACTCCACATCCATATCGGCTTTGTCAGACTCCACCACAAGAATGTTGTCCCCTTTTTCAACCTTGTCGCCGGGGGACTTGAGCCAGGAGACGATCTTGCCCGTTTCCATCGTGGAGGAGAGGGCAGGCATCGAGACTTCGTGAATCATGGTGGAGGACTTGCGATAGAACAAGAGAGCAGAGCAATTTTAACTCTAAACCAGCCTGAGATTAGGCTGCTGAGACAGGACTTGAGCTATTTACACCTCGCCAGGGATCCCAACGCAGATCATGATTTGGTTGGAGCTGGTTGGAGCTGGTTGAAGCCAATTCAAATCATGCCAATACTGCTGATAGCCTAAAAAACCCCTCCGCAGAGGATGCGAAGGGATCCCAGGGGCTGCATGATCCGTAACTGGATGATCCGTAAGAGGGTCGATTAAGAATCGCTAGAGGTGATTCAGCCGAAAGGGTTGTTGCCTTTTTCTTCGCCAAACAGCTTAGCTTCACCCTTGGCCGCCGCCTTCAAGATATTGAAAGCAGCCCAACTGACCGCTAGCAAGATGGGGCCAAGCACGATCAGTACACGTAAATCCATGGGGGATCCCTCCTGATGTCACATTGAGATGGTTATGGGTTGATCATAGCTCTTGACTGCCCTGCTAATGAGCTGGCCTGACCAGAGATTGCCACCAAAACAACCCCCAGTGGGGATCCCTAAGGTGAATCTAAAGATGACTGTATAAGATGACTTTGTCCCGCCCCATCTTCGACCAGCAGTGCAATCCTCACAGCCCGGTACAGGACGACTAGGGGCTGTCAACCTCGCTACCCCATCACCCCAGAGGTAGGATAGGATCACACTCACTGGAAGCGGGACAAGCGTCATGATTGAGATGCATGTGGCTGGCATAGCAGTAGATGCAGTCAACCAAACTCCCATCGTTATCCTTCGGGATGGCAGTGAGCGGAGAGCTTTGCCCATTTGGGTGGGTCGCGCTGAGGCCAATGCGATTCTTCAGGCTCTCGAAGATCAGAAACCCGTGCGTCCCATGACTCACGACCTCATGTTGAGTTCTTGGGAGACGTGGGGCATCGAGGTGGAACGGATCGTCATTCACGCCCTGCTAGACAATACCTTTTTTGCAGTTTTGACCACCCGCCAAGGGGAGAAGAAACAGGAGATCGACTGCCGACCCAGCGATGCCATCGCCATTGCACTGCGGGCCAACGTGCCAATTTGGACGGTGGAAGAGGTGATTGTGGAAGCCTCTTTGCCCATGAATCAAGATGCAGATGAGGCCGAGCAGGAAGAATTTCGCAGATTTGTGGAGAACGTCAATCCTAGCGACTTCATCGCCAGCCGCCCCATCACTCTCGATCCCCCACCTGAAAGTAATTGAGAAGAGATCAGCCAAAGGATCCTCATCCTTTTGGTGACGACCCGGCAGGTCAAGTTTACAGATTGTTTACCAATGATGAACAAGAGAGTGAAGCCTCTTGCCAGGGTTGTTCATAGGCTGGCCAAGGGTATGCAATGGTAAACAGCTCTCCACCAAGGAGCACTAGCGGCGGCGCATCCCAGCCAAAACGGGATCCTGTCCTGTGGGAAGTAGTGTGCCTTGATCATAAAAACTGCCTGTGAGCTGAGCAAACCAGAGATTGCTGCGACTTAGATCCACGCTTTGGACATCGGCCTCCCGCAGATCCGCCAAGCTCAGATCTGCTTCATGCAAATTCGCCATCTGTAAGCTGGCCTTCCACAACACACTGCCCCGCAGATCCGCCCCCTGAAGATGGGATCCCCAGAGGCGGGCTTCGCTGAGATTGGTCTCCACCAACTGGGCCTGGGTCAAGATCGCCCCACTCAAGTCAGCCCCCTGCAAATTGGCCCCCGACAGATCGGCGGTAGACAAATTGGCCCCCGCTAGGTTCGCCCCCGCTAAGTTCGCCCGTTGCAAATTAGCCCCCGCAGATCGGCCCCCACCAGATCCGCCTGCCACAACGAGGATCCCTCCAGATTGGCCCCCAACAACTGGGACTGGCCCAGCATTGCTTGATCGAGATTGCAGCCCTGACAATCATTCATCGACAACAAGTGCTGCACCGAATTTTCGGAGCCACAGGCCGTCAAGATCCCACTGGATCCCACCATCACTAAAATCACCATTTGCCGGATCAACACTTCCAGCTCCATCCGTCTTGTATCCCCGCAAGTATATCCACGGGATCCCCAAAAAGGAGATCTGCCCAAAAGCCCGATCTGTCGGATCCCTGATGTAAAGCACTATTGCGCTGCGGCCAACTTGTGTGGTTCACTCCTGACAGTCTGATAGCCTAGACAAGCTATGAGCACATGATCATGACCACTCGTACCATTCACATTGGATCCCGTAAAAGCGCCCTCGCCCTAGTGCAGACCCACTGGGTAGAAAGCCAGTTGCGCGCTCACCATCCCGACCAAGCCTTTGAGATTCACACCATGTCCACCCAAGGGGACAATATCCTGGATGTGGCCCTCTCCAAGATCGGCGATAAGGGGCTGTTTACGAAAGAGCTAGAAGTGGGTCTGCTGCAAAAGTCCAGCGACCTAGCGGTTCACAGTCTCAAAGATATGCCCACCCATTTGCCCGAGGGGCTTGTGTTGGGGGCGATCACGGAGCGGGAAAATCCTGCCGATGCCCTCGTGGTTCACGAGTCCTGTCGAGATTACCAACTGGACACTCTGCCAGAAGGTACTGTAGTCGGAACCTCCTCTTTGCGGCGGCTGGCTCAGTTGCGTCACGCCTTTCCCCATCTGGCCTTCAAAGATGTGCGGGGCAATCTCAATACTCGTTTGGCCAAGCTAGATAACGGTGAGTATGATGCCCTGATCTTGGCGGTGGCAGGGCTGGAGCGGCTGGGCATGAAAGAGCGGATCCATCAAGCTATCGATCCCAGCATTTCTCTCTATGCGGTTGGCCAGGGCGCTCTCGGCATCGAGTGTCGGGCGGATGATGATGAGACATTGGCACTGTTACAACCCCTGATTCATCTGGATACCCAATACCGTTGTTTGGCCGAGCGGTCTTTCTTGCGGGAACTAGAGGGGGGCTGTCAGGTGCCTATCGGGGTCAACACCACAGTGACGGGCAACCAACTCACCCTAGAGGGCATGGTGGCCAAACTGGATGGATCCCTGTTGATTCGGGATCAGGTGACAGGATCCACCCCTGAAGCTGAAATCCTTGGGATCCAGTTGGCTGAAAAGCTGAAGAGTCAAGGGGCTGGTGAGATCTTGGCTGAGATCATCGCTGCCGTTCGTAGCTGAGACTCGCTCTGGTTGGGTGGGTTGCTATAGTCAAAATCCGGGGTGCCAGATATTGAAGGGTGATTGACCCTGGCACTCTTTTTCCTCCTTTTGTCTCAGGATCTGCTTGTGCTGCCTCGTGCCGATCTGCTTCAAGGTGCCGACTACCGCGAAACCCTAGCTCGCCTGCTGGATCTGGGGGAGCAGGCGCTCAAGACCTGGGAGGTGGTGGTGTCTGATTTTCTCTCGCCACCGGAATTGGCAGAAGGACTGCGCTGCTTTGAGCCTTTGACTGAGCTGACCGCTGTGGCCTGGGGAGGCTATCCCCAAGCGGAGCGGCAACGGCTGGCGATTGCTCGCACCACCCTCAACCCTGATTCGGCTAGCGTGCCCTTGGCTTTTATCGAGATTCGGGGCAATTTTTTGTTTGATACCGCCACCCATCGGGATTTTCTGGGATCCCTCTTGGGCACCGGGATTGTGCGAGACAAGGTGGGGGACTTGCTATTGCTGGGGGAACAGGGATCCCAGGCGATTGTGGTGCCAGATCTGGTGGAGTTCTTGCAGCTGCATCTGACCCAGGTGCGCTCTGTCCCGGTCAAGGTGGTGGGGATCCCCGCTGACCAGCTCAAGATTCGCCCCCCTCGCACCAAACCGATTACCAGCGTCGAAGCCTCGCTGCGACTGGATGCGGTGGCCTCCGCTGGATTTAGTATGTCCCGCAGCAAAATGGCAGATCTGATCTCAGCTGGCGATGTGCAGGTGAATTGGAAAGGGGTGACCCAAACCAGCTCGACCTTACAGACGGGGGATCTGGTAACTGTGCGGGGGAGAGGACGCCTCCAGATTGAGGAGGTAATGGAAACCAAGAAAGGTCGCTATCGGGTGCAGATGACCCGTTATCTGTAGGGGCTGCACGATTGATGGTCATAAGTAACCAAAATCAAGTAGCCAAAAATTAAGTAACCAAAACAATGAAAAAGAGTAAAACGCCGCAACCTCATGACAGGGCTACGGCGTTTTGAGAGATTGCTGAGGGATTTGGATGCGAGACTTTACAGCAAGATCAGGGATCCTAATGGGCCGCAGGGCGGTGAACCTTACGAGCCAACCCAACTTTTTCCAGAGCCCAAATTGCCCAGAAGGTCATGTCAATCTCCCACCAAGTCAAGCCAGCCTTGGCACACTTGGGATCGGCATGGTGGTTGTTGTGCCAGCCTTCGCCATAGGCCAAGATGGCAGCCCACCAAAGGTTACGGGCATTGTCGTCGCTATCATCAAACCGACGGTAGCCCCAGAAGTGGCTGGCGGAGTTGATCAACCAGGTGCAGTGCCAAAGGGTGACGGCTCGGACAAAGATGCCATAGGTGACAAATGTCCACCCACCCGAACCTGTCCACTCACCCAAACCATAGAGGAGGAGGCCCAAGATCACCTGAGGCACCAAATGATTGCGGTCGAGCCAGCGGTAAAAGGGATCCCGTGAGATATCGGGAGCCAAGCGAGCATTGTTGGCCGGGTTAAACACTTCATCCCGCTGATAGATCAACCACATGATGTGGCTCCACCAAAAACCCCGGCGCGCGGAGTAGGGATCCTTCTCTTCGTGCTCGGTATAGGCATGATGCTGGCGATGGGAGGCCACCCAAAAGATCGGCCCGCCCTGAATGGCCAAGGCTCCAAACAGCGCGAACACCCGCTCTAGCCACAGAGGCACCTGGAAGCTGCGGTGACTGAGGAGGCGATGGTATCCCAAGCAGATGCCCAGACTACCGAAACACCAGTGCAGCAGCAGAGCCACACCCAGTCCAGCCCAGGAAAAATTGAATACCAGCGCACCCAAAGCGATGCTGTGAAAAATCGTAAAGAAAACCACATGATCCCATGCGAGCCGAAGCGGCTTGGCCTCAGGCTGCTCGGGGGGCTTGGATGCAACAGAAACTGTCATGGATGAATCAAACCTCTTGACGGTTAGGGGGAGTTTGGGATGAATCGCACTCGCTCAGGGTGGCAGTGATACCAACAGGCAGATCATGCAAAAAGGAGTGAGCCTCATCCGGGATGTGGGTTCAGCCACAGACAACTGTACTCATGGGAGCACACAGAGAGCAAGATCCTGGAGTGCATTGGCAGTGAAGCACCTCAGAATTTTTCTGGAAGCTCTACCCTCTGGCCCAGTTTCCCCGCTGATGTGCGAGGGGGACACTTTGGGAAAAAAGCTACAGACTTGAAACCTACAGACTTGAAACCTACAGACTTGAAATGAAATTGAGAAGCAACAATGGGGCTAATGCAAGTGACCCTTGCTTGACATTTAGCCTAACGATCTTCCACGGTTAATGCAAGTTCTACTTGCACCCTGCATGCCTTCATCTCAGCAGTCGACCCGTCAGCGACTCTTGACAACCGCCAAAGATTTATTCGCGCGTCAGGGCATCACCCAAACCACGACACGCCAGATTGCTGAGGAAGCTGGGGTCAATGAGGTCACACTGTTTCGACATTTTCGCACCAAACAGGGGCTGCTGCTGGCGGCGTTTGCGGACTTGGGGGTATTTGACGGCATTGGGGATCTGGGGCTGGATCCCGCTCAGGCACTTGATACAAGGTCTGTGCTACTGGCCTATATCAGGCAGTGCTATCAGGCTTTGGTCATCAATCCTGAGCTGGTGCGTTCGGTGGTGGGAGAGGCAGGGCTTTATTCGGATGAACACCGGGCTGCGTTGCAAGGGGGCTTTGCCCAAGCCCAGCAGCAGCTGGCTAATTATCTGGCTCAATCCAGCTTCTACAACCATCACCAAGGGATCCCTCACTCTGTTCAGCGATTGGAGGAGGATTCCGCCCTGCTCCATCTGCTGATTTTGGGATCCGCCATGCTCGAAGTCACCACCGGATCCTCGCCCCTAGCTGAGCCACCATTAGTTGAGCCACCGTTAGTTGAGCCACCGTTAGTTGAATCAGAGGATAGACTGTCTTGGATTTTGGATTTTTGGCTGCGGGGGGCGGGGCTACAGCCAACCATTGACGAATCTTCAGGTTTTCTTTAGAAGCCTAAAAATTTTCTTTAGATAGCATCACATTCCGATACAAATGGGCCGGAGACAATGGGATCCCTGCCACTTCCATGATTCAGATGCCCTCAGTAGGTTGCCTCCAGTAGAGAGAAAAGCTGCTCTCTTGCGCCGACCCCGTTGGAAGAACTTCGGTAAAATCATCGGCAGTCGAACATCGGCAGTTGAGAGTTTTCTGTTGTTTTGTAGATATGGGTGGATCACAGCCGTGATGGTGAAATCGTGGTGTCTAGCTTTGGCGGCAGCAAGTGGGGTGGCGGGGGGATTGACAGCTCTCACGTTGGTGGCAGGATCCACCGTTGAACCGGGATCCTCAGTTCAGGCCACCACTGTTCAGCCCATGACTGTTCAGCCCATGACTGTTCAGCCCATAACCCTCCAGCCCAGAGCGATTACCTCCATCAATCCCACCCTCCACATCGGCATCCGGCAACGGTTTGGCAGCGAGGAAGCGGATCAGGTGATCTTGGCAGCACCAGCGGGATCCCTGCTCACGGTGGCTTTTACCGATGCCGCAGGGCAGACGCAAGTGCAACGCACCCCCCGCATCACTCTGGGCATTGTTAATCAAGAGCTAGCCCGCCCCGAGCTTGAGGAACGGCTGATCTTGAGCAGCCACAAGAGTTTTGAAAGTGCTGAGGCCAGTGCCCGTCAGTGGATCGCCCGAGGGATCCCAGCGGAGATCGCCCAGCCCCAAGAATGGCAGGTGTGGGCTCAGCGAGGAGCTTATAGCGCTGACCAAATCCGCCAGATCGCCGCCAATGCCCAAGCTCAGCAGATTCCCACCGTGCGGGTTCAGCAACAACAGCGCACCCAACGCCCCGTCTTGAGCTGGGTTCACGACCACTATCGCTATCACCGTACCCACATTCAGGTCAGCAGCGATGCAGGGTCTATGCAGGTGGGGGAGTACACCTATGCGGGTGACATCCGGGTGCAGCCCAATGCCTATGGCTCCTACAGTATTGTCAATGCTGTCCCTTTAGAGACTTATTTGCGGGGGGTGGTGCCCCATGAAATCGGCCCTGGTGCCCCCATCACTGCCATCGAAGCCCAGGCCATCTTGGCCCGCACCTATGCCCTACGCAATCTGCACCGCTTTGTGATCGACGATTACGAGCTGTGTGCCAACACCCATTGCCAGGTCTATCGGGGCTTATCGGGCACGATCCCCCAGATCGACGCAGCCATCCAACGGACGGCGGGCCAAGTTTTGGCCTATGGCGGGGATCTCGTGGATGCGGTCTATTCCTCCACCAATGGCGGCGTATCGGCAGCTTTTGAGGATATTTGGGATGGGATCCCCGCCCCTATTTGCAGCCACTGGCAGATATCGCTGAACAACCGGGACAGCGGCTGGATCTCAGTCAGCCTGGAGCCTTTCGGGCTTTTATTGACCAACAAGAGGGCTTTAACGAGGTGGGCATCTCCCGATTCTTTCGCTGGAATACCACCAAAACCTTAGAGGAGTTGAGCGAGTCCCTCCGGCAAGGACAGGATTACCTCGGCATCCCATTGCCCCCCTGGAGCCGCATCTCGGGGCTGGCCATCCTCTCCCGTGCCCCTAGCGGTCGGATCCAAGCGTTTCAGATCACCCTAGAAACCCCCCAGGGATCCCATGCTTTTGTGGTGGAAAAAGACCAAGTTCGACTGGCTTTCCCGGCCTTACTCAGCACCCTGTTTGATCTGGATCCTGTGATGGAAGGTGAAGTCTTGACGGGCTACACCTTTGTCGGGGGGGGCTTTGGGCATGGGGTGGGCATGAGTCAATATGGATCCTATGGCTTGTCCCGCCGAGGATTTAGCGCCGCCCAGATTTTAGATTTTTATTATCCGGGTACCTCATTGACCCATCTGGGATCCCTTTCTCAAGCTCTGCCCTAGAGCCCAAAAAATACTTTCCCTAGCCTGTTGGCTCCTCTTTGTTATTCATTATTCATTCTTATCCAGCTTATCCAGATCCTTATCCGGTTTGGACACAAGATGGGGAGGCAACAATGGCCGCTCATGCAAAAAGTCGGAGTCGCTCTTATTCAACAGAGGCATATCCCCGGCATAAGCTAAATCAGCCGATAACTCGGGCTCCTCAGCATCAGCCGAGGGACGGGGCACGATCCAGTCTTGGATCCCTTTGATGACAATGTAGAGCACTGGCACGATGAACAGACTGAGCAGGGTGGAGACCAACATCCCCCCGATCACAGCTGTTCCCAATGATTGGCGGCTGCCCGCCCCCGCCCCCTGAGCAAAAGCCAAGGGAATAATGCCGAGGATGGTGCTGAGGGCCGTCATCAAAATGGCGCGGAAACGAGTTTCGGTAGCCTGCAAAGCCGCCTGTACCAAATTCAAGCCCTGGAGGCGCAGCTCATTGGCAAATTCCACAATCAGGATGGAGTTTTTGCTGGCCAACCCGATCAACATCACCAGACCCACCTGGCAGAAGATATCGTTTTCCAGCCCCCGCAGCAGCTGTGCCCCCAGCGCACCCATGATCGCCAGCGGCACGGCTAACAGAATGATCAAGGGATCCACGTAGCTCTCAAACTGCGCGGCCAAGACCAAGAAGACGAATAGTAACCCCAGCCCAAAGATAATCGGAGCCTGTCCCCCCGACTCGATCTCCTCCCGCGATAAGCCCGACCACTCAAAGCCATAGTTTTGGGGCAACAGCTGAGCGGCCAATCCTTCCATTGACTCCAGGGCTTGCCCCGAACTCACCCCCGGTAAAGGATTCCCTTGCAACTCCACCGACCGGAAAAGGTTGTAGTGGTTGATGATGTCCGGGCCAGTGGTTTCTTGGGTTTCTACCAGGTTGGTCAATGGGATCAATTCGCCACTGGTCTGGGATCGAACATAAAACTGCTGGATATCGTCAGGGGTGGCTCGAAAATCTTGATCCGCTTGGACATAGACCCGATAGCTGCGGTTAAAGGCATCGAAGTTATTGACATAGGTGCCCCCCAACAGGATTTGCAAGGTGCCAAAGACATCGGTAATCGGGATCCCTAGCAGCTGGGCGGTATTGCGATCCACATTGACCTGGAGCTGGGGCGTATTGGCGTTAAACGTCGGCGGATTGAGCTGGATCCCCAGGGGTGGCTGTCCCGGTTGAGGGGGAGCCATGGAGGCAAAAAAGAAACTCTGGGCGGTCTGTTCCAACAGGCCAAAATCATTTAACCCCCGATCCTGCACCTGCATCGTGAATCCTCCTGCTACCCCCAATCCCTGAATGGCCGGCGGCAAAATCGGGATCACCAACGAGCGACTGATGCCGCCCAAAAAGGGCCAAACAACTGGCCCACAATGGCCTGAGCCGACTGATCGGGGCGGGATCGCTCTGCCCAAGGCTTGAGGGTAGCAAAAATTAAGCCATTGCCCGGAGATGGCCCAGTAAAGCTGAAGCCGCCAATGGTGACGGTATCCTCCACCTCAGGGATCCCGGCCAAGATGCCAGTAGCTTGGGCAATCACCCCATCGGTGTAGTTGAGGGAAACCCCTGGTGGCCCCTGGATGAAGGTGATCAAATAGCCCTGATCTTCGTCTGGCACAAACCCCGTCGGCACAGTGGTAAATAACCAATAGGTCAGGCCCAAACTGGCCACAAAAATAGCCAGCACCAGAACCCGCAGCTTGACGAATAAGCCCAACAGGGCGGCAAACAATCGCTGGATCGCCCCCACCCCCTGATCAAACCAGCGCAGCAGAAAAAACATCTCATCTGACTTGGGCCGAATCAAGAGAGCCGATAGAGCTGGGGCCAGGGTGACGGCATTAAAGGTGGACAGAGACACCGCCACCGCAATCGTGATGGCAAATTGCTGATAGATGCGTCCGCTGGTGCCCGGAAAAAAGGCAACCGGTAAAAATAACCCCAACAACACCAATGTGGTGGCAATGACCGGGGCAAACACCTCACTCATGCCGATGGTGGCCCCCTCAATGGGATCCATGCGCCGATCGCGGATATAGCGGGAGATATTTTCCACCACCACAATGGTGTCATCCACCACCAAACCCGTGGCCAGGGTGAGGCCAAACATGGTCAAGGTATTGATCGAGAAGCCCAGCAGCCGGATAAAAATAAAAGTACCGATCAACGCCACCGGAATCGTAATGGTGGGGATCAGTGTCACCCGCCAGTCTTGCAAAAACACAAACAGCACCACCACCACCAAGCCCACCGCTTGCAGCAGCGTGATGATCACCTCGCGGATGGACTGATCGATAAAGACGGTGGCATCAAAAGGAATGTCAACAAATAAGCCGGGGGGAAAATTGCGGGATAGCTCCGCCACTTGCTCGCGCACCCCTTGGGCCACCGATAGGGCATTGGCATCCGGCTGCTTGATGATGGCAATACCCACCCCATCCTGCCCGTTAATCCGAAAGAAGGTGTCGTAGCTTTGGGCCCCCAGTTCCACCCGACCGACATCCCGCACGCGGGTGATGCTGCCATTGGCATCCGCCCGCAAGATAATATCGGCAAACTCGTCTGGTTCCGCCAATCGACCGGAGGCTTGCACATTCAGTTGATACATCTGGTCGGGATCGCTGGGCTGACTGCCAATTTGTCCAGCCGGGACTTGGATGTTTTGTTGGCGGACGGCATTGACCACATCCTGAGCGGTTAAGCCTCGATTGGCCATCTGCGAGGGATCCAACCAGATCCGCATGGCATAGCGGCGATCGCCAAAAATCTGCACATCGCTGATGCCGGGGACTTGGCGCAACGAATCGAGAATGAACAGGTCGGCATAGTTGCTGATGAATACGTCATCATACTCACCATTACGAGACTGCACCGACAGCACCTGAATGAAGCCACTGTCTCCCGCTTTTTGCACCGTGATGCCGTTGCGAACCACCTCCTCCGGCAATTGGGCCTGCACCTGGGCGATGCGATTCTGCACATCCACTGCTGCCACATCCAAGCTGCGGTCAGGGGCAAAATTGACGGTAATCTGGCTGGTGCCGTTGCCACTGCTCACGGATGAGAGCGACCGCAATCCCTCCAGACCATTCAGCTGCCGCTCCAGGATATTGGTCACCCCTGATTCCACCACCTCGGCGCTAGCGCCAGAATAGATAGCGGTCACGGTCACGGCTGGGGGGGCAATGTCAGGATAGTAGTCTACGGGCAAGGAGGGAATCGTCACCGCCCCGATCAGAACGATGATGACGGAGCAGACGGTAGCCAGGATGGGACGACGGATAAAAGTGCTGACAAACATAGGCTAGGGATCCACTCCAGAACAGCGGCCATCTCTTAAAGCAATTCAGACAAAACTAGGCATGAAAATCTCTAGATGACTTTCCAGAGATCGGTTCCACCGCTTCTAGGGCTGCCCTGGAGGCATTGCACCCTCTTGTTGCTGCATCATCTCCTGAAAAACCTGTTCATCCATAATGGGTGCGCCGTTGAAGATCTTTTGTAAGCCCGTGGCCACAACTTGTTCCCCCACCTCAACACCCGAGATCACCTGATACTGGTTCTCTTGCAAACGACCCAACTCAACAGCCCGCTGGCTGGCGATCAAGGCAGGTGGCCCCGCTGGGGATCCTTCGGTTGGGGATCCCTGGGCTTCTGGGGGCTGAGCCACATACACAAATGTTTGCCCTGCTACACGGGCCACCGAATTGACCGGGATTAGCGGGCTGGTGGTCTGATCCCAAGTCAGCCGTACTCGAACAAACTGATCGGCGCGCAATTGTCCTGAAGTATTGTCAAACACCGCCCGCGCCAACACCGATTGGGTGGCCGGGTCAACCGAAGGCGAGATAAAAGAGATCTGGCTGGTGCTGAGGGCTTGATCCCCTTGCCCCAACAAATCCACCGGGATCCCTAGGCTCAGATCAGGAGCTTGCGCCAAGGGCACATTGATGGCCAACTCCAGGGTCTGGCTTTGGGTGATGGTGGTCAATTGGGTTTGAGGACTGACGAGATCTCCCACCCTGACCGGAACTTCTCCTACAATGCCCGCCAGGGGAGAGGTGACTTGAAAGAACCGCAGTTGTACCTGTTGCTCTTGGGCGAGAGCTTCGGATTGCATCAGATCGCGCTCAGCCCGCAGCACCGCTGATTCGAGGGAGGCAATTTGTTGCAGTTGGGCAGCTTGGGCAGCATTGGCTTGTTGCAGATCTCGCTCAACGCCAGCTAAAAACTCTCTGGAGATCGCCCCTTCCTCAAACAACTGGGCGTAGCGTTCTTGGCGTGCCCGGGCAAACTCCACATCCGCCTCAGTCCGAGCTAGATCCGCTTGGGCGGCCCCCAGTGTGGCCTGAGCACTATCGATGGTGGCCTGGGACACTTGCACCCCGGCAGTCCGGCTGGCCACCACCGCCTGCTGTTGGCTGGAGTCGATCTGAAACAGGGGGGTACCCGCAGAAACCTGATCCCCAAGCTGAACAAACACCTGGCTGATCTGGCCATTGACCTGAGGATTGATCGTGGCCGCCTGCCGAGAATCGAGCGAAGCCACGAAAATGGAGCTATCTCGAATGGATCCCGTTGCCACGGTGACGATCTGCACCGGAGTGGGAGGCTGTTCACCACCTGCCCCCATCCCGCCATCTTGTGACTGGGAAGGGCCACTCTGACAGCCCACCAGCAGCAAAGCTATGCCCAAAGGGGCCAACGATTGACTTGCCCATCGGATTGTCATTGAATGTCCTCCTGTCCCAAATCTCATCTAGCCCCAAATCTCATCTAGCCCCAAACTTTGACGGGGTAAAGCCCTTTTGCGGCTTAACCAACACTTAACCAACAGAGAATCTTTACACTAGTTTAGGAGATGAGTTTAGCCCATGCTTGGCTTAGAGCTAATGTCACAAAGGGATGGAAATACTGCTACAAAAGGTCGAAAGGTTACCAGAGGCAGATCTCAAGCTTCGCCAGCCGGGGATCAATCAAGATCAATTGACACAAGATCAATTGAGATCTATCAAAACTAATAAAATCAATCAGCTAGATGGATGGATCTGTAGATCTCTGGAGGCTGGGATCCCGGCGCATCCATAGCAGCAGCGATATCGTGATCCCCACCAGCGCCACCTGAGCCAGGGCCGTCTCCCAAGTGGGATAGATACCCAGTTTTTTGAGGGTGGGCAAGAAGGCAGCGACGTGTAGCGGGATCCGTCCCACCTCCTGGAGATTGTGGATGCCGTTGCCGATGAACTTGAACCCAAGCAGATAGATCAAGATGCTGGTGCCCCGAAAGAACGGTCGTAGGGGAACCCGCAACCCCAACCCCAGCATCAAAACGGCGATCAACACCAGCAGGGCGGATCCCATACCCAATCCGCTCCACAAATCGCTGGGGCTGATGGAGGGTGCCATGCCCACATAGAGCAGGATGGTTTCGGCCCCTTCCCGGTAAACCGATAGGAAAGCGATCAGAGCCAAGGGCAGCAAATTGCTCGCCTCCAGCACTGATGTAGTTTGGTCTTCGAGATAGGTTTTCCAAGCTCCGGCAGAGGACTGACGATGCAACCAGAGACTGACATAAACCAATAGACCCGCCGCCACCAAGCCCGTGATTCCCTCCAATAAATCGGGATCCACGTCGCCAAGGATAGAGCGGAAGAAGACTCGTAAAGCGACCGCAGTGCCGATGGAGGCCAAGATACCACCACCAGCCCCCAGCCAGATCCAGCCGCTTTTGTCAGCATGGCCACTACGGTTCAAGAAAGCCAGCAAAGCTGTGATCACCAGCAGACTCTCCATCCCTTCTCTCAGCAGGATGGTCATCGCGTCAATACGGGTATAAACCCGGTCAGACGGATCTAGATCCTGTACCTGAGCCAGTCGGGATCCTGGTGCCTCTAGCGAGGGGGTAACTTCAGTCAAAGACGGCCCAGTCACGACAGATTGAGAGGGCAAAGTCTGAAGGGTGCCCTCATTCTCAGGATCCAGAGACTCAAGATCCAGAGACTCAAGATCCACAGGGCGGCTCAGGCTCTCGACCTCCCAGCCCTCATCTGCTGGACAAGCCATCGCCGTTGGTTCACAGCCAGCGGTAGACTGTAGCGATCCTGAAGGTTGAGCCCAAACTGGGATCCCGCTCAACATCAGGGTTAAGACCAATCCAGTCACCACCGTTTTTAGCCAAGTCAAGCTCTGATGCCCTCTCATGTGCAGCGTAGGATACAGTTGCCAGACTCTATCTTGGCGTAGCCCAGCAACGCTTGACCACAAGGCTTGACTACAAGGCTTGACTAATGGCAGACCTCACCCTTTCCAGGCTTGGGGCTGCTGAAAGCGATGAATGTCTTTGATCAGATGTACCCACCCATCCGCCAAGGATTCCATCACCAATCGGCCTTTCTCGGCAGTGGCCACTGTTGCATCTCCCAAAACGCCACTTTGGGTCAGATCCCGCGTCACCCAGGCAAACGGCATCTGGCCTTCCATACTCAGCAAGCTATCGGTGGGCAGTTGTTGCGGATACTCACACACCGCCTTTTCCATCCGCACCTGATCCCCCAGGATGTGCAGCATGATACTGGTCTCGCCGTCGCCGCCATGAATGCCAAACTCTCGCTCTTTGGGGGTGAATAGCTTGTCTCCGTTATTGGGCACCCGCCAAGCTGCAATCGGAAATAGCAAAAAATCTTCGTACTTTTGATGCAGATCCCGAGCCACGATTTCTAGCACCTGAGGCTGGCCACCGTGGGAATTGATAAACACCAGCTTGCGAAATCCGGCTCGATAGAGGCTTTCGGCCACCTCACTCAAGACGCTGATCAGGGTCTGGGCACTCAATGCGATGGTGCCGGGAAAATGCCAGTGCTCGTTGGATTTCCCGTAGCACTGGGTCGGCAATACATAGGCAGGGATCCCTGGATCCAGTTTTTCCATCGCCCGTCCGATCACCGCCGTGCCAATGGCACTATCCACCACCAGAGGCAAATGAGGCCCATGCTGCTCAATGGCCGCCACTGGCTGCACAATCACGGTATTGGCCTTGTCAGGCATGGCTGCAATCTCGGGCCAAGTCAGATAGGGAAAAAACCGATGGGGGGGAATGTAAGTGTGCATAGGTCGTCCTGATGAGAGCTGGTCAATGCTTGTGTTGAAGTGCTTGAGTGCTTGTGCCTGTGTTTGAACAGGCCGGAATCTTGAACTGAGAAGCTGCCAAATCCCCATTACTTCAGCATGAAGATTCGGCAGCGAGCTACGCTCTATCGTTAAAGAAAAATCATCTGGACTAAGCCAAGGGATCCTCCAGATCGATGGTGGGGTTGCGATCAAAGAAGCCCCAGGGCATCAGCTTAAATCCGGTGCGATGGACGGGCATGACGGGCCAATCTTCGGGCCGGGGCACATGGGTCACCCCCAGGGAGTACCACACCACCAGATCCTCTCCATTGAGGGGCTGATCGTCGCTGATCCACTTGGGCAACCCTTCCCCAGCATCACTCTGGTTGGGATAGAGGCCGCCCGCATAGAGCTCATTAGGTTGATACTGGGTCACCCAAAAGTGATGGGTGGCAAAGCCCGCTCGATCCCGCACATTGGCATCCTCTCCTGGCAGGAACATGGCATTGTGCCCCGGCATCAACACGTAGCTGGGCTGGCCGCCAATGCTGTTGGTGGTCTCGGCAGAGAGAATCCGCCATTGACGGCTGCTCATCATATTTTGATCGCGCACAGCATCCATCTCGCTGCCCAGAGGGGTTTCTTCTGCCATAAAAGCATTGCCAATTGGGTTGTCTGGCCCTGAGGGCAAAGGTACAACACCCATCTCTGAGACGCTGTTGGAGGTGCCATCTACGTCCATATCGAGCCGGAAGCTGAAATAGTGTTGGTGATTCACTCCGCCGACATGCTCCGCCATCAAGGGGGCAAAACCTTCTTGCTCCTGTACTGTGGTGGCATCGGTGCCCTGGGCTAGCACGATCCCGGTGAGGTCGGCCTCCACTTCAAAGGTGCCATCTTGGTCAAACACCCAACTAATCCCATAATCGTAGTTGCCGATGGCGGCGGTCATATTCAGCACCAATTGGCGGCTCCGACGCACATCATTGCGGCCTGACAGGTAATCGTAATGTTTCCAGAGGATGCCGTTATCCCGTTCGTAGACCCCCACCACATCATCCATCAGATAGGGATCCCCGTTGTTGTCAGCAAAGACCGCATCCAGTAGCAGGCCATGATCGGGAATCTCTTTGCCCAGCTCTAAGCTATTGGCCAACAAACCAAAGTTGTACTCCCCCACATCGAAGGCATTGCGGAAATACCAACTGGGCTGGGGATCCCCGTAGGGCACCACCATTTCCGAGAGGCTGGCCGAATAGAGCACTGGGCGACCTTCAAATGCTGCCTGATAGATCACCAATCCCTCGCGGGGGTGCATAGCATAGCGCAACGTCCAGCCCTGCCAGCTGATCGCATTCCCCTCGATGGTGAAGCTAGCGCCCTCGGGCTGCTCAACCATAAGGGGTTTTGGCCCCGTTCGCACCGTGGCCAAGGTTTCCATGTCGTAATCAAAATTTTTGGTGGAGAAGGTGACGATCTCCTCGTTATCGATCAGACTGGCCACCTCTTGCTTGGTTAGGTTGATGGTGGACAGCACCCCCTCAATCGGCGCGCGTAATAGTTCCAGTGATCTCCCTTGTAGTAAGGGATCCCTCGGCAGAACCGATCCCCAGAGGCCATCTCTTCTTCACTCAGATTGCCAGGGGCCCAACAGTCGATGGCGACCCGGTCAAAATCCTCGATGCCCCGCCGCCGCATGGCTGCTTGCCAGTTGGGATCGGCTTTAGCAATGTCTTCGGCCACCTCATAATCTACATCCAGCATATTGGGCTGAACGCCGCTGACTTCAACCCAGCTCAGCAACTCAGCCTCGTTCAGATCAACGATGGCTTCATAGGTTTGGTTGGCCTCATGGTCGTAGACGATGGCGAAAGATTGACGGGCAAACTCATCCCCGGACGAGAACCCCAGCACCTCCGCTTTGTCGGGCTCATGTAGGTCGATGATGGCAAAAGCTGATCGATCTCCCATCTCATGGGCCTCACGGATGACCTGAGCGGTCAGCTCAATTTCCTCGGCAGTCAGAGGATCGAGGGGATGAATTGCTTTCACCGCCTGAGGTTCTGCCGTTGCGGATAACTTAAGTATCAATAGGCCCACCAATAGAGTGGTCACCAAGAGCCCCAATGGTCGGGCCCAGGGCATTCGTCTCATCCAGGAACGGATTTTAGCCATGATCAATCCTCCAAATTGTGGCAAAGAAGCAATTGCAGATTAAAACTATTGAATAAGCCTGATCAGGTGGCCTCCATTGGCTCCCCGATTGGATCCCCCACTAGATCTCCCATTGGACAAGGTATAGGTTTTTTAGCATCCCAACCCGAATAGTGTTTGTATTTTCAGGCACAGCCTCAATCCGTGGGTGGGACGAGCAGCCACTGAAGGAGGGATCCCGCCGCTTTAATGCTTCCCATACCCCTTCAGCAACCCACCCGAAAGAAAACATTAAGGCTGATGTCAACTGACTGATTCTTTTCCATCGCTGGTCTACAGCTGAGTTTCCTCGTCAAATAGGGATCCCTCCATCTGACACCCGGCCAGGATTGTTCCCCGCAGATTAGCCCCCCGAAAATCCACCTGGCGCAGGTCGGCATCACTCAAATCAGCCTCCCGCAGATCGGCTCCCCGCAGGCTGGCCCCCCGCAAGACCGCCGAGCGCAGGGGTGCTCGCCACAGATAGGCATTGGAGAGATCGACATGGGGCAGAGACCATTCTAGGTTGGGCTTGTTGAGCAGATGCCAGACCAAATGCCACTTGGGATCCCAGCGAGTCTCACCATTGATGCGGGTGCGCTGGAGAGCCACATGGTCAAGCGTCGCTCCGATCAGATTAGCTCCCAGCAGACGGGCTTCGCTCAGATCCGCCCCCTGCAAATTGGCCTGTTCTAAGCAGGTATGGGTTAGATCTGCCCCCCGCAGAGTCGCCCCTACCAGATGGGATCCCGAGAGATTCGCCCAGGATAGATTGGCTCCTGTCAGGGTTGCCCCCCGCAGATTGACCCGCTCCAGATGGGCGTGGCTGAGGTCAATGCTAGTCAAATCACGGGCTTCGCCGTCCCAGTTGACCAGCTCCCAGACCAACCGCCACTTAGGATCCAGTTGGGTCTCCCGATCCAAAAACACGCCACCCCAATGGGCTTGCTCCAGGGTGGCCCCCCGCAAATCGCAGTTTTTTAGGGTGGATCCCCCCAGATCAGCGCACCACAAATTGGCCTCCCGCAGATCGGCATGGCTCAGATCCGCGCCGCTAAGATTGGCCCGACTCAAGTTGGCCCCCTGGAGCTGACAGCCATTGAGATTGGCATGGCTTAGGTCGGCATCGGTCAGATCGGCCCCCTGTAGTAGGGATCCCCCCATCCGGCAGCCCCCCAACTTGGCCCGCTGCAACTGTGCCCGCCACAAGATGACATTGAGCAGCACCGACCGACTCAGGTTGGCATCACTCAGATCCGCCTGCCGCAGATTGGCCTCATTTAGCACCACATTCAGCAACTGAGCGTGACTGAGATCCGTCATGGCTAAACAAGCGCCACTCAAGTCTGCGCCACTCAGGACAATGCCCGACAGCTGCGCCTTTTGCAGAGCGATCTGAGCCAAACTCGCCCGCCGAAAGTCCCGCGCCCCTTGGATATAGTCGTCAACCAGTTGCTGCGGATGGATCATGACCCCTTAGGCCAGGATCTTGGTGGATCCCGTCACCCCGTCATACTGCCCCCCCAGTTTTTGCAACTGCTGAACTAGCAGACTGAGAAAGAGCCCCACATCCGTCACCACCCCCACCGATTCCAGGGATCCCCGATCCGCCAACTTGGTCACCACCGCCGGGTTAATGTC
The DNA here is from genome assembly GCA_012031565.1 of Synechococcaceae cyanobacterium SM2_3_2. Taxonomy (GTDB): domain Bacteria; phylum Cyanobacteriota; class Cyanobacteriia; order Thermostichales; family Thermostichaceae; genus JAAUUM01. The sequence continues at coordinate 6,866 of JAAUUM010000020.1, read as the reverse complement.
CACACAGATCAACTTCACCCCCGCCGGGGTCATGTTGCCCACCCCAATCGAGTGCAGCATCGAGGACAGCATCAAAATCATCTCCGCTCCCTCCAACAGTCGGGCATACTGCCGCTGAGCCTGCACCATATCGGTGATGGTTTCGGGCAAAGGGCCGTCATCTCGAATGGATCCCGCCAGGGCAAAGGGCACCTCATGCTGAATGCACTCATACATCACCCCACCGCCGATGTGACCCTGTTGCACTGCTTCGGCGATGCTGCCACAGGCCCGCACCAGGTTGATGGTTTTGAGGTGATGGCGGTGGCCTCCTTTGACCGCATTGCCCCGCCGCATATCCACCCCTAGCGAGGTGCCGTAGACGTTTTGCTCCAGATCATGCACCGCGATGGCATTGCCCCCTAGCAGAGCCTGCACATAGCCCTCTCGCACCAACGAGGCCAAGTGCGGCCCGCCTCCGGTATGGATCACCACCGGGCCAGCCACCACCACTGTTTTGCCACCCCGCTCCTTGATCTGGCGCAGCTCCCAGGCGATCTGCTCCACCACCAGCTCCACCCGCCGTTCGCTCGAAACTCCGGCCCCCATAAAAGTAAATTCTTGCGTGCTATGGGCCCGCTCTTTGGTGGGCTGACGCCGGGTACGAATGCCATCTACTCCGCAGACCACCTGCTGCCCCAATTGTGAATCACGGGGCAACATACAGCGGGCGGTGGGTTGACCAGCAGCATCCTGTTCCACCACGATCACCCCGTCCATTCGCTGCTCTTGCACATCGATCCACTGGCCCGCCACCTGGACTTGGGTGGGATAAATGGTGGTGACATAAAAATCTTGGGGAGCCACGCCCGTTTTGACCACTGCTTCCAGCTTGGCATCGGGGTGGATTGGCTCCTCAAACTGTGCCCCCTGCTCGATCAGGGTACTCAAAATCGTCTGCAACCGATCTTCGGTGGGAGCTGACACACTCAACTGCACCCGGCTGGTGCTCTGGCGTTTTTCCCCCAGCTCAAATTTAAGAATCTGAAAGCTGCCGCCACTCTCCACAATCAAATCGAGGGCGGATCCCAAGATATCCCCATCCACCAAGTGACCGGACAGATTGACGGTGCGGCTGTAGACGCTGGAGGTGGGATCCACTTGTGGGGCCAAGTCTTCGGTCAGGCGCAAGGTCAGGCACTTGGCCGCCCCGCCCGCCTTGAGAAACTCGCTCAGGTCGGTCTCGATCACCTCAAAGCCCCGTTCTGCCAGCTGGGTATGCAGGGCCGGAGTAACCTTGTTGACCACAATGGATCCCTTCACATCCACCGCATTGCAAGCAAAATTGATGGCATCGGCTTCCCCAATCGGGATCCGTTTTTCGGCAGGCACCCGCATCTCGATCAAGCGGTTGGAGTAGGCATCAAACGCGCCCGGATAATAGAGTAAATAGCCCTGTGATAGAGGACAAAAACAGGTGTCGAGGTGGTAGAACCGCTCATCCACCAGCCGTAGCGACAAAACTTCGATCTCCAGCCACTTGGCCAGATAGGGATGCGATTCCAACACCGACCGGAAGCCATAGCCCGCCCAGAGCCAGCGACCCTCTCGGTCGAGCAGAGCATCCCCAGCCCCCTCAAAGGACAATTCCGATGGCAATTCGTGAACGGTATAGCCCTGCTGCTCAAACCAGCGTTTGAAGTGGGGCTGTTCCCCTTGGCGCTCGGGGTGATAAAACTGGCTCAATACCACCGTCTGATTGAGCAAAAGACCAGCATTGGCGGTGAAAACCATATCGGGCCAGCCCTTTTCTGGCTCCACCAACTTCACATCCGCCCGCTGCCGCAAGATTTCATACAAGTTTTGCCACTGGGTCATGGCCCGATCCCGTGAGGAGCGATGCACATTCCCCACCATCCAGGGGTTAATCACATAGTCCACCTCGTAATGGTGAGGGGCACACATCAAGATTTCTAGGGATGCAGACATAACAAGTTCTGACAGATAGGGATCCAGCCACACAAAACTCTAACAGGTTGATTGGATCCCTGGCTCTGGGGATAAGCCGATTTTGACAGAGCTTGATAACACTGTCCTTCAGCAGACTCACTTCGCTACGGGCTCAATGGACGGGATCCCATGCCATGCTGAGCTAAAGTCCTGTATCGTCGGGAAGCTGGAACACTGTGCCTCATGATGGAATCGACTCTGCCCGCTCGATCTGCTGCCACCACCACTGGCTTTCACTTTGAACTGGAGGTCACCTGCCCTCGGACTCAAGCGCGAGCCGGCACTTTTTATACCCCTCATGGTGAGATCCCCACCCCCTGCTTCATGCCAGTCGGCACCCTGGCTACGGTCAAGACTGTCACCCCAGCCCAGGTCAAAGCGGCAGGGGCCTATATGATTCTCAGCAATACCTATCACCTTCATCTGCAACCGGGTGAAGACATCATTGAGGGGGCTGGGGGATTGCACACCTTCATGAACTGGCCGGGGCCAATCTTGACAGATTCCGGTGGCTTTCAGGTGTTTAGTCTCAGCCAGTTGCGGCAGATGGATGAGGATGGTGTCACCTTCAAATCTCCCCACAATGGCGATCTGATCCGGTTTACGCCAGAGCGGTCGATCCAAATTCAGAATGCGCTGGGGGCCGATGTGATCATGGCCTTTGACGAGTGCCCCCCCTATCCCGCCACCCATGAAGCTGTGGCCAAAGCGGTGGATCGGACCACCCGTTGGTTGGGGCGATGTGTAGAAGCTCATGGGCGCAGTGACCAAGCTCTCTTTGGTATTGTGCAAGGGGGCGTCTATCACGACTTGCGGCGACAATCGGCCCAAGAGATCACTGCGTTTGATCTGCCGGGGTATGCCATTGGTGGGGTGAGTGTGGGTGAGCCAGCCCATTTGATCGCTGGGATCGTCCAGGCTACAGCGCCATTGTTGCCTGCCCATAAACCCCGCTATCTGATGGGGGTGGGTACCTACAACGAGATGCGGGCGGCGGTGTCTGGCGGGATCGATCTATTTGATTGTGTGATCCCAACTCGGTTTGCCCGTCATGGGGCCTTGATCAGTCGGGGACATCGGTGGAATATCAAAAATACCCCTCACCGCCGGGATTATGGGCCTGTGGATCCCGACTGTGGCTGCTACACCTGTCAAAATTTCAGCCGCGCCTATCTTTGCCACCTGATCCGAGCGCAGGAACTATTGGGTTATACGCTGCTGTCGATCCACAACATCGCCGAGCTGATGAATTACACCCGCAGGATGCGGGAGGCAATTCTCTCTGGCACCTTCAGCGAATCCTGGGATCCCTGGGCTGAAGGGGGAGAGCCAGCCTCTGGTGCCCCATGTGACTAGGCAGTGTTTGAGAACGTGCGAGAGAGGACGATAGCCGCCACATTCAACATGGCCAGATATAGTAGTTTTTGCTAAAGATGAGACAACTGGATGCCAGTCTCAATTCTCCCTTGCAGGCAATCTTTGTCGCGGCATAGGGGTGGGGAACAAGACAAGCCGTCTCAGTCTAAATCGGAATCACTATTCGGAATCACTATAATGAATCATTCCTTAACTAGCCCTACCGCAAGGTCACAGGATCCTCATCTATGCCGCAGGATACTAGTCTGGAAATTCGGGATCCGGGCGAACTTGGATCTCCATCTGGCGCAACAGCCGCAGGGATTCCTCGGATCCATCAATCAGGGGCGCTTCAGTATCCTCAGTCAGCCAGTAGGAGGCGATGCCCCAATCTTGCAAAAAGTCGATGTACTCGCCGGGGGGCGGACGGTCAAACACAGCAGCCTTATGGACCTGATAGCCCTGTTCTACCCAAGGGGTGAGAGCAAAGCGTTCGTAAAACAGCAGTTGGCCGATCACCTCTTGGATTGACTCGGAGACATCCTGCTGATAGAGCAACTTGATCTCCGCCAGGATAACCGTGGGGTGGGCCACCGCCAAAAAATCGAAGGTGTGCTGATCTTCACGCACCTCCAGCCCCGCCAAGCGAAACCAGCGACGGAAGTGATGGACGATTTGGTTGTGGCGTTCACTGCGCTCCAGTTGTCGTCGTCTGCGTCGTTCGGCCATCAAGGGATCCGACCCTCCTCCCGACGGGATCCCGCTGCTGCGAAATTGGGGCGGCTCATCGGGATCCAGCACCACTTTGCCCCCAGAGGGCTGATGTAACAAAGCGGGAAGTTGCCAGTCACTCGGAATGGATCCCGGCCATTCGGGCGGCGGTTGGTCGGCAGCGGCGAGCAGTTGACGATTAAGGCTGCTGTCGGGGTTGAGGTCAAACAGGGTGCGAAACTGGGCCAGCGAAAAATTGAGATCGAGCCGCAAATGATCGGGCTTGATCTGTTCGCGGCCATTTTGGAGCTGGGGATGGCCAAAATAGAGCATCACCAAGACCAGATAGACAGGCAGCGGGCGATGGGGAGGAATTAACATCTGCCACATCTCATCTGTCCAGGATGCTTGCAAAACCTCGGCTTGATGCCCTTTGCCCAACACCTGAAGCATTTTGGGATGACCGGGTTTCCAGCCACAGGGGTGATCGTCAAAGCCGCAGGTCTGTCGTCCTTGGTCAACGCTGAGGGGATAACGACCGTCATAGAGGCGGAAGGGGCAGAGATCGCGGTCTTCGGACAAAAATGTTTCATCCCGCCATAGGTGAGCAGCCAGCGCATGACAGCCCAAGCCCTCCTGGCTGTTGCACCCTTTAATCCAGCGGCGTTCGATCAGTTTGCCCCCCATTTGGCTGGGGGCGAGAGGTCGCACCAGGCCGTGTTCCCCCTGGTTGAACAGGGGCCAGACCAGATCGCCACTCAGCCCACCGGATCCGGCAGCGAGCTGGGGCAGCATGGGCAGCATCAAATGAGATTTGGTGTAGAAGGGATCACAAATTTGCCGAGCCACTTGGCCAATGGGCATACCGTGGGAGGATCCAGCCCAGGGCAACTCCTCTCCATCATTGCCATAAGACTGGGGATGGGCGCGATAATGTTGCACCGCCAGAGCCACCTCAACACCGATGGGGCGCAGCTCAGGGGTCATTTGGCGGTAGCGTTGCAGCAGCCGCGAAGCCTGAATGAACAGGTCATATCGCTGAACAGAGATGGAGGACATCGGCGAATCGCTTCTGCACTGAAAACCTGGACTCAATTTAGTGCAACTTTGTGGGAGTGTTGGCCTCAGAGACAAACCAACACATTGCTCAGGATCCCGTTACGACTTAGGGGCTAGGGTCAGGGATCCCTCCAGTCTTTGCAAGGTGGCCAGGACTGGGAGTAGATCTGCCGCCGCAAAACTCGGGATCTTGACAGTTTGGACTGGCGGCTGATAATCCCGCTCAATGCCGTGACGGTAGGTGGGGTCATAGTGGTGTGTCAAAAGGGCTTGCACCAACTGGGGCCAATGGTGGGCATCAATGGCAGCAAACCAAGTATTAAGGACGGCTTTGCCATAGCGTTGCTTGAGGGGATCCAACTTAGCTTTGAGCAGATCGGGATGCTCGATCAGGTGGGGATAGGTCTGGATGATCCAGTTGACCCGCTCAGCCACGGGACGCTCGATTTCCACATTCTGGGATCCCTTCATCTGTTGCCAGAGGGCAGTCGGTAGGTGAACCTCACCGATGCGGGTACTCTCAGATTCCACCCAGATAGGGCGATGGGGATCCAGTTGTTGTAGTCGTTGTAGCAGCAGGCTCTCGAAGTATTTTTGGCTGGGCTGAGGCTGTTGCCACTCTTGCCCCAAGAGGGATCCCCGATGGTTGGCCAACTGTTCTAGATCCAGCACCTGGGATCCCTGTGTTTCTAGGCGGTGCAGGAGTTCAGTCTTGCCGGATCCGGTGGCCCCTGAGAGGACAAGGAAAGTCAATTGGGACGGAATGTGCAGGAGCTGCTCTCGTACCCAAGCCCGATAGGTTTTGTAGCCCCCCTCTAGGACAGTAACGCGCCAACCCACCTGAGCCAAAACCAGCGCCATACTGTTGGAGCGCTGTCCACCCCGCCAGCAGTGGATCAGGGGCTGATAGGTGCGGTCTTTGGGGGCAAAATGGCTGTCGAGATACTGAGCGATATTGCGGGCCACCAGTGCTGCTCCCCGTTTGCGGGCCACAAAGGGATCCACCTGTTTGTAGAGGGTGCCAATTTCCGCCCGTTCGGCATCATTGAGCACCGGTAAATTCAGGGATCCCGGCCAGTGATCCTCGGCATATTCCCCTGGCGAACGCACATCAATGATCTCGTCGTAGGTTTCGGCCCAAGGGCTAGTGGTGGTCAAAAGGGGAGCAGACACGGGATCCAAACTAGAAAAGGACTGGTAAGGATCCTACTCAATGGCTCGACAATGGGTCTGCTCTCTCTGGAGAGTGCCCTGTAGCTTCCCGTAGAAAGACTCGCTCAGCACCGCCAGATTCTACATAGTGCTACCCATCGTCAAGTGAACATAACCTGCGGAACACCTCCACCTTACTTTTGCAGTAGGCGGATTTGTTCGAGAGAGAGCCCCGTAACGGCAGCAATTTGGATGGGATTGATCCCGGTCGCCAAAAGGTTCCGGGCGATAGATTGGGCGGCTTGTTGGATCCTCTTCTATTTAATGTTCCCACAATCCATGCCTACCAGGGATCCCTTTGTTGCTCGTCCCTGCCTACGTGCTTTGCACAGGCTTCGCCAACGCATGGCGGAGAAGGCTTTCTCGTCCAAACCTCCCCTTCAAATCCTCCAGCAGCTTTTCTAGGCTAGGGTGTGTCATCAGTTAGATAAAGTAGAGGAGGTGAGACAAGAGGAGATAGCGAGATGACAACCCGACGATACGGGCTCCGTGACGACCAATGGGAGCGTATCAAAGACCTCCTGCCCGGACGAGAAGGC
>JAAUUM010000201.1 GCA_012031565.1 Synechococcaceae cyanobacterium SM2_3_2 | reverse complement strand
TGATTGGGTTGGTGGAGGAGAGGCAAACAAGAGGAGAGCAAACAAGAGGAGAGGCAAACAAGAGGAGAGGCAAACAAGAGGAGAGGCAAACAAGAGGATCCCATGCGTTGATCGAGGGATCCTGTGGGACAAACTAGGCAGGATTCTTAGGGGATGGGGTGAGAGCTGGCGGTTTCCACTGGGATCTGAACCACAGTTTCCAGTCGTTGAGCGGTACGTCGCCAATAGGGTTGATGCAGATGCAGCAGTTGACTCAATCGCTTTTTTAAGTCTGTGCGGGGGACAATGGCATCGATTAACCCGTGCTCCAGCAGATACTCTGCCGTCTGGAATCCTTCTGGCAACTTGCCTTTGCCGATAGTCTGCTCGATCACGTTGGGGCCAGCAAAGCCAATCTTGGCCTTGGGTTCCGCCAAAATCAGATCCCCCAGCATGGCGAAACTAGCGGTCACGCCCCCGTAGGTGGGATGGGTGAGCACCGAAATAAACAGTCTCCCCGCCGCTCGGTGATGCTCCAAAGCCGCAGCGGTTTTGGCCATCTGCATCAGACTAAAGATCCCCTCCTGCATCCGGGCTCCCCCAGAGGCGGAGATGATGATCAAGGGCAGACGATCTTGGGTGGCTCGTTCCGTCAGACGGGTGACTTTTTCCCCCACCACGGATCCCATGCTGCCGCCAATAAAACTGAAGTCCATCACCCCCAGCGCGATGGGATGCCCCTGCAATAGTCCCAACCCGGTCAGGATGGCCTCGTTGAGCTTGGTTTTTTGCTGGTAGGTTTTGACCCGCTCAGGATAGGGCTTTTGATCGACAAACTTGAGGGGATCCCCAGCGGTAAGGCCATCATCTAGCGGTTGCCACGTTTCAGGATCCACCAGTTGACCCACTCGCTCGGAGGCTGAGAGGCGATTGTGGTGGCCGCAATGAGAACAAACCTCAAAATTGTCTCGCAAATCTTTGGCGTAGGTGAGGACAGCGCAGGCGGGGCACTTTTGCCACAAGCCGTCGGCGATCTCTCGCTGTTGCCGATCCTTATCAAACTGATTGCTGCCCACCAGGGTGAGGGACGCTTCCTTGCGACGGTCTGCAAACCAATCTAGTAGAGACATTAGGCTTCGTCACCTCCAAGTCGTGAGAATGTCCCCTATTTGAGTGCCTTGTTCAAGCACGGGGTAGCGCATCGACTTCGTATCACCGTATCCCATCACCCTATCAAACTTTGACAATTTCTGGGGGATCCCCCTTTAGGTTTCATTTAGGATCTGGCGGAAAAGAAGGGGTTAGGCAAGGTGACAGGATGCCTCACAATGGAAGCCCAGGGATGCCGCATGGATTGGCTCCAGATGTCCCAGGATCCCGAAGATATGACAAGATTAAGCCAGTTTCCCCCCTGTTGTCGGGAATTACTCGGTGAGTATGACTCCCTTCACCTCGTCTCACTTAGACCGTTTAGATCATTCCCCTCCGCAGATTCCCCCTCCCGCCGAGTTTAGAGTAGGGGTCGATACGGTGATCTTTTCGGTCGATAGCATTCAAAATCGCCTGTTGGTGCTGCTGGTGCGCCGCCAAGAGGATCCCTTTCAGGGGCAATGGGCTTTGCCCGGAACCCTAGTCAGACCTGCCGAAAGTCTTGAAAATGCTGCACATCGGATCCTGCAAACTCAAATTCGAGCCATGCAGCTCTATCTAGAGCAGCTCTACACCTTTGGTGGCCCCCACCGGGATCCCCGAGAAGAGAGCGACAGCTTTGGCACCCGCTATTTATCGGTCAGCTATGTGGCGTTCGTCCGGTTTCAGGACACGCAGCTATTGGCCTCCTCTGCTGGAGATGGGAAGAATGGACATAGCCTCCTGCCCGATCGTGACCTCCCAGAGTCTTCAGAACCGAAGGGATCCCTGTCCTGGCATCCGATCCAGTCCTTGCCACTGCTGGCCTTTGATCACACTCAAATCTGTGACTATGCCCATCGCCGTCTCCGCAACAAACTAGAGTACAGCCCCATTGCCTTTGATGTCTTGCCCCCCACCTTTACGTTAGGGGAGGTCTATCAGCTCTACAGCACTGTGCTAGGGGATCAGTTTTCCGATTACTCCAACTTTCGTGCCCGTCTATTAAAACTCGGGATCCTGCGGGCCACAGGTCGCAAAGCCAGCCAAGGGGCAGGTCGCCCTGCCGCCCTTTATCGCTTTGATGCCGATGCCTTTGAGCGGGTCAAAGATAAACCGATGTTATTTGTTTAGATATGGCAATTCCGATTTAGTCTGAGACAGACTATCTTGCTCCCCATTCCTGTGCTGGGATAAAGAGTGGCGGCAAGAGCAATTGATAGCCCGCATCAAGTTGTCTCATCCTTAGCAAAAACTACCATAAATTTGTTTAGATAAATTAATAAATAGATGAGAACGGTTGAATTGAGCGAGGGACGTTAAGATTCCAACTCAGCACAAGACTATTACATTCCGAAAGCTCAAATGATTGGTTATTAAGGTGCAGGGATGCTAGAAAGATTTCTGGGCATTTCGATCAAGGAAAAAAACATGAGCATCAGACCGAGGGGAACAGCAATTACCCAATAGGGCAAAAATAGCGAACTAGGTAGGTCGCCGTTGCGGTTCAATGAAAAAACAAGAACAGCGGTAACTAGGGTGTTGAGGGTCAAAAAACGCTGTAGAGCTGCATACATAGAACACATTCTTCTCTGCCGCCACAGCATCACTCCCCAAAGGTTGAGCAGTGCAACACCAACCACGGCTATCGTCGCTGTCTGCAGATCATTCTTAATTGCCGCCACAATACCCAGCAGCACCATCCACAGGGTCGAGCCGACTTGGCTACCAAACCAAGCACTGCTCCTCCAGGAAGAGGCAGAGCGTCGGGGTTGTACAGGATCGAGATCATTCATTACCGCTCCTTGATACCCAGTGGAATTGTCGAGATAACTGTCGAGATATAAGACAGACAGTAACCTTACAGGTCATTAGGTCTTGTACAGAAAAGGCGTTGATATCCTGCCTGATGAAGGCATTGTACCTGAGGGGGTGAGAGAGTGGCTGGAAGAGAGTTGGCCTGATAGGCTGGCTCTGAGAGCACGTCGATGACGATGCGTTTTTGAGCCTGCTGGGAAGTCATCCTCTATCCCCCTCTGTACCTCCTCAGCCCTCCAACACCAGCTTTCTTTGCTCCTCCTCATTTTTTGTCCCTGTACCTTGCAGTGTGACAGGCATCAGGCCAGAAGACAGGAGGGATCCCTCAGCCTTTGATCTGCATCCAGCCAAACAACGTGTTGACCGAGATCTGAACACCTTGGGCAAATTCAGGCACTGCTATGGGTTGATCGGGGGTCTCTAGATCAAAGAAGGTCGGAGAGCTTTGGGCCGGATAGACCAACACAGTTTTCTCGCTGGGATCCACAATCCAGCCCATCTGACAGCCCGATTGTAGAGCTGCCAAGATCTTGCGGGTCAGGTGAGTCTGGCTTGGGTCTGGCGACAAGATCTCAAGGATCCAATCAGGACAAAACCGGACATCATTGTCGATCTCTCCCGCCTCATCCACCGGAATCCGATCCCAGGTGATGACTGCGATATCAGGCACGATGGAACGCCCACCAAAGGTACAGCGCAATTCAGGAAACGCCCAAGCCTTCCTCTCAGACCTGAGGCTTTGGTTGAGGGCTGTGGCAAGCTCCCCTTGGAGCAGACTGTGTTTTCCTTTGGGCCTGGGTTTAGGCCGAATCTCCCCATCGAGATACTCGCGGGCGGGCTTGCTGTCGGGCTGGGTAAGGAACTTCTCCAAGGTGAGAGATGGGGCGGCAAAGCTGACCATTGACCAGGGATCCTCAGGGTTGGTTCAGTGGCTCAACCTTAGCGCAACAGGCCCGTCGTACCCGCGTAGACGGCAGCGGATCCCATCTCATCCTCAATCCGCAGCAGTTGGTTGTATTTGGCAATCCGTTCGCTGCGGCAGAGGGATCCCGTTTTGATCTGACCCGCTTGGGTGGCCACGGCCAAATCAGCGATGGTGGTATCCTCTGTCTCGCCAGAGCGGTGGCTGATGATGTTGCCAAAGCCTGCTTGAGCGGCCCGCTGAATCGCCTGCACCGTCTCGGTCAAGGTGCCGATCTGGTTGAGTTTGATCAAGATGGCGTTGGCCGCTTGGGTCTCAATGCCCTTTTCCAGTCGGGTCAGGTTGGTGACAAACAGGTCATCCCCCACCAACTGCACGCGGGATCCCAGGTTGGTCTGCATCTGCTGCCAGCCACCCCAGTCATCCTCGCTGAGGCCATCTTCAATCGAGACAATCGGATAGCGGCTGATCAGGCCATCGTAGTAGGCGATCATGTCGCTGGCGGAGCGCTGGCTACCCTCAAACTCATACTGTCCGTCCTGATAAATCTCGGTGGCCGCCACATCCAGAGCTAGGGCAATGTCCACCCCCGGTTTATAGCCCGCCTGTTCGATCCCTTCGAGCAACAAATCCAGGGCGGCAGCATTGGAGTCTAGATCGGGAGCAAAGCCCCCCTCATCTCCCACGCTGGTGGCCAACCCCCGCTTGTGCAGAACCTTTTTGAGCACGGCAAACACCTCGGCCCCATAGCGCAGCGCCTCCCGAAAGGTGGAGGCCCCCACCGGCACGATCATAAATTCTTGAATATCGACATTGTTGTCGGCATGGGCACCGCCATTCAGTACATTCATCAGCGGGATCGGCAGCAGATTGCCAAAGGGCCCCCCGAGATAGCGATAGAGAGGCAGATTTTGCGAGGCGGCAGCGGCTTTGGCCACCGCGAGAGAAACCCCCAAAATGGCATTCGCCCCCAGCTTGGATTTGTTGGGAGTGCCATCCAAGGCGATCATGGCCTGATCGATGCCCACTTGGTCAAAGGCATCTTCGCCGATCAGTTCTGATTGGATCGCATCTTCGATATGTTGGACAGCCTGCAACACCCCTTTGCCGTCATACCGCTCGGGATCCCCATCCCGCAGTTCGTGGGCCTCAAAACTACCTGTCGAGGCTCCGCTGGGGACTTGGGCGATGCCGGTGGCTCCGTTGGCCAAGCCTACCAGAGCTTCCAGGGTGGGGCGACCGCGAGAGTCAAGAATTTCGTGAGCGGTAATCCAATCAATTGTGGTATCCACAGAAGTCCCTCAGACCAGAACTGACAACAGCCTAATATGGGATCCGCCCAGATAGTCGGGTGTCCAGAAATCCTTAAGGCTGAAGGGCCAAGATCTGTGAATAAACGCTGGGATCCGGTGTAGCTGCCGCCAGCCCACAGATATGAGCGGCAAAGTGAGCGGCTCTAGCCAAAGTGACCCTGGGATCCCAGTCCTGTAACAACCCCCAGATCACCACCGAGCAAAAGGCATCCCCCGCCCCCACCGTGTTGATCAGCGTGGGCACCACCACGGGATCCTGATGAATAATCTGGTCGGGAGTCAGCAGCAAGGCTCCCTTGGCCCCCAACGTCACCACCACCAGCGATAGGTTGAACCGGATTTGGACAGCGCGGGCTTGGCGTTCTAGCCGGTCGGGGCAGATCTGATCTTCCAAAACGCTGGCCAATTCATGATCATTGAGCTTGACCCAGGTGGCCTGTTCCAGACAGGTGGTGATCCAGTCTCGATCCCACCAGGGATCCCGCAGGTTCAGATCCAGAAACGTGGGTAACTGGGTTTGCTGCCACAGGGTTTGCAATTGCTGCCGTGCCAGAGGAGTCCGGTGGGCCAAAGTGCCGTGATAGAGCAAACCAGGGGATCCCGTCGTTTCAATGGCGGCTAATGCCTGTGTGGCCTCGATAAAGTCATAGGCTTGATCGATCATGATCTCGTAGCTGGGTTGCCCCTCCACCAGCGAGACTTTAACTTGTCCGGTGGGATAAATGGGATCCCGTTGGATCCCCCCAGTCCTCAGCCCCCGTTGCTGCATACGTTGGAGCACTTGCTCGCCCCATGAATCGGATCCCAGTCGCCCAATCAGCAGGGGATCCCCGCCTAAGCCTTTGAGATGGCTGGCCACATTAAACGGTGCCCCCCCCTGCACAGCTGAGCCATCGGGCAGGTAGTCGAAGAGTTGTTCGCCCACGATGATCGGGGTGCTGGCCATAGGGTTACAAAAAAGGGGAGCCTTATGACCAAACCAAAACTGGAGCTGGATTTCAATTGCTCAGTTCCCTCAAGATCCGGCGGAGTGCATCTGTTCTACTGAATATCTGCTGGTTAGGTTGTTTCATCTCTGCGTGGGGACGGTGTTTTACAGTCAACAACTAGTCACTCAGTGCTAGAGGATGTACGAGAACTAGTAGCCTGAGAGAGATGAGACCTTCAATGATCCATGCAGTCATACCCCAGTGACTTAACTGATCCAGAGTGGCGTCTTCTGGAACCCTTGATTGCCCCTCCCAAACCAGGGGGACCTCCTCGCACCTGCGCCAGATCTGTAATGCCATCTTCTATCTACTGGCCATCCCTGGCGTTACCTGCCCCATGACTTTGGTCAACGGTCTATCATTTTACTTTCGTCTGTGGCGAGATTCAGGGGTGATGGAGCAGATGAATCACACCCTGGGGGAACTTGTCAGACTCCAGGCTGGCCGTCAACCTCAACCCACAGCTGGGTCAATGGACTCTCAGAGTGCCAA
>JAAUUM010000200.1 GCA_012031565.1 Synechococcaceae cyanobacterium SM2_3_2 | reverse complement strand
GGGTTGATTTGTCTGGGGCGCTCGGGGATCCCAGAGATGCGATATCCAACTGGAGGGGTGGTGTTTCAGCCTCTATGGCCAGCTCCGGCCTCACCTGGGAGACCTCGACTGCCACTCCCCCTTGATCCGTAAACTTGACAGCATTGCTGAGCAGGTGATCGAGAATCTGTCTGAGACGAGTGGGATCCCCTTGCACGAATAGGGGCACATCCGGCTCAATATGGAGATCCACCGCCACCTCTTTGGCCTCAGCCGCCAGAGCAAAGCGATCAAGACTGTGTTCCAGCACTTCCCGGAGGTCAAAGGTCTGGCGATCGAGGTGAATGCCCCCAGCCTCCAGCTTCGTCAAGTCCAGGATCCCATTGACCAGCTCCAGCAGGGCATGGCCACTCTCTTGCAAAGTATTGATGAGATCCGCTTGCTCAGAGGTAAGAGTGGTATTTTGCAGCAGTTCGGTGGTGCCCAACATGGCGTTGAGCGGGGTGCGTACCTCATGGCTCATGGTGGCCAAAAAGATTCCCTTGGCGGCAGCGGCAGCTTCAGCCACCTGCTGAGCTTGTTGGAGCTGATCGTTGCGTTGGGCCAATTGACGACGCTGCTCTTGCTCCTGCTCCAGCAGATGCCCCTGCGATAGAGCGATGCCCAGTTGAGTGGCCAGTTGAGTCAGCAGCTCGATCTCCCCCTGTCGCCAATGACGCGGGCTGGAGCATTGGTGGACGATCAGCAGCCCCCATAGGGTGTCCTGTAAAAAAACAGGCATCACCAACGCTGCTTTCACCTGCCACTGTTGCAACGATTGGATGTAACAGCTCGATAACGGGCCTGTCTCAATATCGTCAATGGCCAGCGCTCGCCCCTGGCTATAGCCATCAAAGAAGTCCTGCTCAAAACAGGGATCCCGGAGAACGGTACCCTGCAAGGCCGTCCAGCGCTGGTTTTGCCGTGCCTCCACCACCACACAGCCCGATCGATCAGGCTGAAACTGATAGATCAAAACCCGATCAGCAGCCAAGGTGACACAGACCTCATCGACGGTGGTTTGCAAAATCTTGTTGATCTGCAATGACCGCCGAATCTTGAGGGAGATGTCCGAAAATAACTTGTTGCGCTGGTTCTGGCGGCGAATCGCCTCTTCCGCTTGCTTACTGCGGGTGACATCTCGGAAAATACCCCGGATCGAATACACCTGGCCATGTTCTTTGCGGATGCTGAGACTGCCTTCCACCGCCACAAGCCCGCCCTGCTGGGTCATAAACAACGACTCAATCTGGTCAATGGGATCCCCGACAGTGGCCCGCAAAATCATCGTGTTCCAGGTAGGCCGAAATTTGGGATGCACCACGTCATAGAGCCGGAGACTTTTGACCTGATCGGGCTGATAACCCAGTCGCTGCAACCAGGCTCGGTTGACAAAGAGAAACCGCCCATCTGGACTCACGCTTTGGATCAAGTCATGCGCTCCCTCAAACAAGTCGCGATAACGTTCTTCGCTATCTGTCAGCGCCTTTTGAGCTTGTTTTTGTTGGGTGATATCGATGCCCATACAGGTGATGTATTCAGCCTTGCCATCACTGCCATAAATAGCCGAATTGTAAAACCTCACCAGCCGGACGGATCCCTGGCGATGGCGGCAATAGAGATCCATCTGGGGCTGCACCCGTTGGGAGGTATGGATCCCACTCAAAAAATCTTGAAAGGTCGTCCAACTCTGGGGAGAAAAAATGTTTAGATCGTAGATAAATCGGCCTAAAACCTCCTCCATCCCATAGCCCAGCAGGCGCTCGCAGGCAATATTAAACCGAATGATCTTGCCCTCGGGATCCATGACCCAAACCAGCGTGCCCGCCGAGTTGATCAGGGTGGTGGTGAAGTCCCGATCTTGGCGGAGATCGACTTCTATCCTGTGCTGCTGGCGGAGCATCTGGATGGCCCAACCCACCAGCACCATTAACACCGCCAAGTTGATCCCTTGACTTAACAACAGGCCCCGCCCCAAGGTGGCCAACGTGCGATTGAGGGCTGGGATAGCCAGTTGCAACTGCGGCAGCGATGCTTCTGGGTCGGGGGATTCCAGGCTGGTGGTGAGCTGCTGACTGGTTTGGGTGATGTGATGGATCGAGCCCGCCAACAGCCCCCCCAGCCCCACCATCAAGCTGGCTCCCACCGCCACTCCTATCCCCAAGTGGCGAACTCGGCGGCGATGGCTGGCATCCTCCCCAACCGACAACGGGGATCCCAGCAGAGAGACTCCTTTGAGATGTTGACGCCGCAGTTCCAGTTGGGTGGTTACCCGTTGGGCGAGGGCTTGGAGCTGCTCGATCTGATCAATCGTCACCTGCCGGGGCTTGGTATCGATGACGCAAAAGGTGCCCAAGCAGAGGTGATCTGGGGTCAACAACGGGATCCCAGCATAAAAGCGAATGTGAGATTCCCCCGTTACAAAAGGGTTGTCAGCAAACCGCTCATCTTGCGTAGCATCCGGCACAATCAGGGCTTGCTCGGGATTGAGCATGGCATGGCTGCAAAAGGTTAGCTCTCTGGGCGCTTCGTCGGCATCAATCCCCACCTTGGCTTTGTACCATTGGCGATTGGTATCAATCAGCGCCACCCAGGCCATTGGCACATTAAAAATCTTGGCGGCCAGTTGCACCAGATCATCCCAACTTTGCTCTGGAGGGGTATCCATGATCTGATACTCAGCCAAAGCCGCAAGTCGCTCTAATTCATTGGCAGGATGAGGCGCAGCGGGCATGGCTTTTGGGGGCACAAGGCGAACAGCTTCGACACACTGGATTCGACACACTGGATTCGACACACTGGATTCGACACAATGGAGACAGCTAAGAAGTCAGGTCACCATGTCAGGATCCCTTCCTCAAAAATCCCATTCACATCCCTTCATCTAACACATCTTTTTTTGCAACACCCAATACGTCTTCACGGATAAGGGAGAGTCGCAGGGTATCGGCATTCAGCTCAGCCACGGCGCTCGGGTTGAGTAAGCTGCCATAGTCTTCCCTTTCCTGCACTGTCGCCCGCAAAAAAGCGAGGCTGAGGGCCTGTAATTGGGGAAATGCCAGCACGGGATCCGGCCCCACCAACAGCTGCGGCACCGGCACCACCCCTTGGCCTCGTCCCCCCAAAAAGGAAAAGTGAGTGCCATCCTCCACCAACACCAAATACCGTTGCTCAGTGGTCAGCCAGCCAAAGGGACGGATCTGCTCCGTCAGTGGAGGCGCAAAAAATCATCACCACTGGCGATCATCATGGTAGGAACTTCGATTTGAGCCAGTCCGGTCTGACCAAACAGGGTGCTGCTGATGGGATTGATGGCCAACACCCCCCTAACGCGGGGATCCCGGAGGGACATCTCCTCTGAGCTGGCAAGTAGTTCTGTGGCTCGACATTGCAGCAGCAACGACAGATTGAAGGATAATTCCCCCTCCGCACTACATTGCTCCTGCAGATTGGGAGGATTGATCAAGGCTCCTGCTGCCGCCAGGACGGTGTATCCCCCCAAAGACTGCCCGATCAGCCCAACTCGATCTAGATCCAAGACCGCGTTGAGTTGAGGATCTGCCGCCAGAGCATCTAATAGGTACGAAATATCCTGAGGCCGATGCAGCCATTCTTGCGTGCCAGGGAGTTGGTCAAACCCCCCCAAAAACTGACTTAAGCGAGCCGAATCAGTGCCGGGATGCTCTAGTACCCCCACCCCAAAGCCGTGAGAGGCCAAATGTTCAGCCAGATAAGTAAAGGTCTCTCGGTTAGAGGCGATGCCGTGGGAGATCACCACCACGGGCAAACCAGTTTCTTCTTCGCCAACTTGTTCTCCAACTTGCTGAGGCACATAGACATCCGCCACCACCGAGATCCCTCGCTGGGGATGGAAAAAGCGGATCTCCTGCTGTTGAACCGGAAACTCTCCGGCGGAGCGCAGAGCCAGCAGTTGGTTGCTTCCATCGGCAGCAGTAGTAACTGCAGTGGCTAAACTCTGAGCTTGAACTTGGGCGATGGCGGCCTCTGTGTCGCTCAGCACCTCAATGGCCGCATTGACCGCCTGAATGCTGAGATTCAAATCCACCCGCACCCGCTCGAAGGGAATCCGCCGCAAAAACCCCAGCACACTCAACCCCTCAGGATCGGCAGCCGCCACCACCAGTGCCCCCCGCAGTGCCCGCACATGGGCTTCTTCGTCCCCGTTAAGCAAGACACGGCTGAGATTACGCAGCAGTCGATCGCCAATGCGGGAATAGGTAAACTGGCTCAAAGCCACATGACTGATGTCAAACCGTCGGTTGAGCACCTGCCGCGCACTGGCCAGATCTTCCGGTGAAAAAAACCGAGCATAAAAGCCCAATTCATCCGTGATCTCCCCACTTTCAGCAAAGGTCTCCAGAGCCAGCACCGAGATGGAAACCTCGAAGAGCGGAGGATAGAACACGGTAAATTTTTCAGCCGCCCGCGCCCCCATCCTCGGGATCCCGAGCGATAGACAGATCCCAGCCATCCCTGCGGCAAGCCAGCGATTGCAACTAATCATGAGTGGCTCCTTCGTACGATCATGGGATTTTGTCAATGCAATTCGTCAATGCAAGGGTTCGAGTCAATAGCAGGCTGTTAGCTCAGTAACACCAATAATTTAGCAACTAGGGTCACTAGAGCTTCGACCCAAACAAGAGTAACAAAACATTTCAATTCTATTTCAATTCCGAAAGAAAGATCGGCTGACATCTGCCTCAAGTCCAGAAAGGTATTTTGTTAAGCTATGTGGAGAACCATGTCGCTGCTTAGCTTCGCTGCCTCCCCCAGAGAGGGATCCCCTTCTATGACCGCTGCTATCTCCGTTCGACATCTGCAAAAACGCTATGGCTCTGCTGTGGCAGTGGAAGATATTTCTTTTGAGGTGAGCGCAGGCCAGATTTTTGGATTGTTGGGGCCGAATGGGGCAGGCAAAACCACCACCCTGCGCTGTCTCTGTACTCTGCAACGGCCAGATGCTGGGGAATTGGATATCTGTGGCGTCTCGGTGATCAAGTTCCCCCGCGCTGCTCGTCAAAAGCTGGGCTACGTGTCCCAAGAGGTGGCCCTTGACAAAGTCTTGACCGGGCGAGAACTGCTGGAATTGCAGGCGGCGATTTACCACATGCCCCGACCTTTGGCTCAGGAGCGGATCGACTCGGTTCTCAGCCTTTTAGACCTTGAGGATCGGGCGGACGAACGCACCGGCACCTATTCTGGCGGTCTACGCAAGCGCTTGGATCTGGCGGCAGGGCTGCTGCATCAACCTCAAGTCTTGGTGTTGGATGAGCCCACCGCTGGCCTTGACATCCAAAGCCGTCTGGCCATTTGGGACTTCATGCGGCAGCTCAAAAGTCTAGGGCTGACGGTATTGCTGACCAGCCACTATCTAGAAGAGATCGATATGCTGGCGGATCGGCTGGCCATCATCGACAAGGGCCGGGTCATTGCTGAGGGATCCCCGGCTGAACTCAAAGACCGGGTGGGGGGAGAGCGCTTGACCGTGCGGCTAGAGGAATTCACCGATCGGGATCTGGCCGAAAAGGGATCCCATCTGCTTTCAGAATTGCCCTTTGCCC
Organism: Synechococcaceae cyanobacterium SM2_3_2; assembly: GCA_012031565.1. Taxonomy (GTDB): domain Bacteria; phylum Cyanobacteriota; class Cyanobacteriia; order Thermostichales; family Thermostichaceae; genus JAAUUM01. The sequence goes on along the minus strand of JAAUUM010000200.1, from coordinate 1,058 downwards.
GGTCGGTGGTGATCAACAGTGCCCAAGGCAACGCCCTCAATGTGGTGGTGGAGGGATCCGAGGCGGAGGTACTGCCTCAGGTGCGGGCAGCGTTGACGGCGGCACACCTACCGATTTTCAGCATTGCCCAATCGCGGCCCAGCTTGGATGATGTCTATCTGGTCGCCACTGGCCAAACTCTGATGGACGCAGAACTAGCGGCGGCAGAAGCTGGCCCCAAGAAGAAAAAATAGCCCGCAGCCCTAGAATCTAAGTCATTTCTCTCTGATTAATTTTTGCTTTGGACACCCATCCCATGACCAGCACTACTTCCGACTCAACCCCAGACCTCAGCCCCCAAAACCTTGAACAGACCCTGCCGGGGATTTTCTCTCCCGAATTTTGGCAGGAGACTTTTGCCCTAACTCGCCGTTGGTTTATTCAACTCCGGCGGCGTCCCACCACCTTACTCGTGGGCATCATTCAACCCCTGCTGTGGCTCCTGCTCTTTGGTGCCCTATTTGAAAAGGCTCCGGCGGGCATCTTTGGGGCGGGCCAAGATTACACTCAGTTTTTGGGGGCAGGGATCATCGTCTTCACGGCTTTTGGCGGGGCGCTCAACTCCGGGGTGCCCGTCATTTTTGACCGTGAGTTTGGCTTTCTCAATCGGCTGCTGGTGGCTCCCCTCACCTCCCGCTTTTCTATTGTCTTGGCCTCTGCCATCTACATTGTCACTCTGGCTCTGGTGCAGACGGCGGTGATCATTGCTGCCTCCTACGGGCTGGGAGCCGGGATCCCTGATTGGGCTGGCTTGGGCATTGTGGCGGTGATTGTTGCCCTTTTAGTGTTAGGGTTCACTGCTCTTAGCTTGGGCTTAGCCTTTGGTATGCCGGGACATCAGCAGCTTCTGGCTTTCATTTTCTTGGTCAATTTACCCTGATCTTTTCCAGCACAGCCCTGGCTCCCCTCAGCTTCATGCCCACTTGGTTGCAGTGGGTGGCCAGTTGTAACCCCTCACCCATGCGATTGAACCGATTCGTTATATCTATGCCCATGCCGATTGGACACTGACGGATGTG
>JAAUUM010000199.1 GCA_012031565.1 Synechococcaceae cyanobacterium SM2_3_2 | reverse complement strand
TGGATCCAAATCGAGAGATGGTGGACAAATATTCTCTCATTCGAGATACCCTGCGCAACCCTGTGTTTCGCAAACAGAGATTGTTGAATCTCGTGGCCCATAAACCCTGGTTCTCGGGATTTGATTCGCTGATGTGCAGCAACCCCTGGGAGCACACCTTTGGCGATACCTGGTTTCGTCATGATGCTCGCAAGACTTTCAATACCATAATGGAGGTGGATTCTATGGAAGATTCAGTCTCTACTGATTCTCAGTCAAAGTCTCTTGAGGCCATTGTCTTCGGGTTGGTGAAAACCTATGTGTTACAGAAACTCGATCGCAAGCACCAGCTCAAATGGAAGGATGTCGAAGGTAATTCTGGAAAAGAAGAAGATTATCGAAAGTACAAAGAGAAGGTGGCAAGATCTGCTTTCCTGGATGTGCGGAGTCGCACTGAGAAGACAGATTTTATTAACTACTTTGTTTCTTCTTTGTGCTCGGTTCCTCATCGTTTGAACATGGCGGATTATTCCAGTCTTACTCATGCTCTCTATGAGGACACGGAGAAAGTCCGCACTCTCACTCTTTTGGCTTTGTCTGCAAACAGCTAGTTATCCAATTTCAATACTCTTGGAGGAATTATGTCTCAATCTAAGAATCTGTTCGCAACCGTTCTTACCTATGCTGCTCCCAGTTCAAACTACCGTGGGGAGAGCGAGGAGAACCGCACAGTCCTGCAGAAGATTGCCAGGGGCAACAAGGAGCACACCATCATCAGTCCAGAATCGATGCGCAACGCACTGCGTGAGATCATTGCCCAGACTGGACTTCCCTGCAACCGGACTCGATTGTATGACGAGGATCAGTTGGCTGTGGAGTTCAAAGAGTTTCCCAATGCTGATAAATATGCCGATGACTTTCTGTTTGGGTTCTTGGTGGCTGATAACGACGCTATCAAAAAGGCCAAGTCACTCCCTGCGAAGCGGGACAGTGTTCTGCGCATGAACATGGCAGTAGCTCTTACACCCTATCGCTTCGATGCCTCCTTTCACCAATCTCCAATGAATGCAGGAAACAGCCCTTGGAAAAACTCCCCTTCCTCTGCACTCCTCCATCGAGAAGTTTCTCACACGGCTTATCAATATCCCTTTGCTCTAGCGGGATCCGACTGCCAAAGTAAACCTGAATGGGCCAGGACATTGATTCAGGCGATTGGTGAACTTTCCAATGTGGCGGGTGGTCATGCCCGCAGCTACTTCGAGATGGCTCCACGCAGTATTTTTGCTCGTCTCACACCTCGGTTGGTGGCTGGGTTTGATACCTATGGCTTTGACGAAAACAGTGGGTTTAGGGAGCTGGGGCGGATCAATTCAGAGGATCTTCCTGGTGAAGAGTTTTGGTTGGGGGGTGAACTGGTACGGGAAATGCCTGAAGAGGAGCAGGAACGGTTGAAACAGCTTGGAGTGAAACTGTTCGTCAATCCGCAGACGCTACTGCATGATCTGGCTGAGGCTTTCTTGGCTGAAGGAGATCACTGATGGACTATCTCTGGTTGTATGTTCGCGCTCCGTTTGCGGCCTTTCGAGCTTTTCAAGCAGGGGTATACCGCTCCACCAGTCCCGGTTATGCCCCCATCTGCTGCTCTAGGCCTGATCCTTAATCTGGCTGGGATTGAGATGCGGGATCCCACCCCAGGCCCCACCACGCTGATTCGAGAGGATATTCCCCATCTATGCCTGGCAGTGGGAACAGTAACCCCTGGAGAGGTAGCAACCCTTTACCAGCAACTCCATTCCTACCCTGTAGGGAACTCTGGCAAGGATCTAAAACCTCGGGCTAAGGGGGCAAAGTACTGGATCACGCCAGTTCGCCGTGAGTTGATGGCTAACTTTGAAATCATGATCGGGGTTCGAGATCCTGATCCGGTTGTCGTGGAAAGGTTGCAGAAGGGGCTTGCTGGGACGTTGGACCATCCCAGATATGGGCTTCCATTTGCTGGGGATAATAACTATCTTTTCGACAGGATTGAAGTTCGAGTAACTCCTCAACAGCATGCTGGTATGGACGCATAGAGCCAGGGGATCCCCACGTAGAGGATCTTGCCGTCTGACGGTGGGTATTGATCGGGCCAATAATAGTAAGACGACAAGCTATCTATTTGCCCCAATAACTGAACCAACACGGGATCCCCCCGACTCGGCATGGATATGGGCACCAAAGGATCCTCAATAGTGGCTGAACTAACATGGATAAAAATGCTTTGTAATCAAGGAGGGAAAGATGGTTAGCACCCAAGATAAAGTGGAATCAAAAGCAGGATCTCCTCCAGTATCTCTGTCAGAAGCTACCCAGAAAGCTTGGACAGATGCAGAGTTTATGGCTCTTCCTGATGATGGCAATCGTTATGAAGTTGTCAATGGAGAATTAGTTGTCATGGGCACTGCGGGAGCCAGACATGGATACTATGTTGCTTTAATGAGTTTTTTCCTAACTGCTTATGCTCGTGAACAAAAAGCTGGGATCGTTTTTGATTCCGATACCTCATTCAAAATGAAATCTGGCAATCGCCGCTCTCCTGATTGTTCATTTTTCTCGAAAGAGCGGATCAAATCCATAGGCGGGATCCCTACTGGGTATATCGAGGGATCCCCAGATCTTGCGGTCGAAATCCTCTCTCCGGGCAATACTGTTGAGGAAATTCACGGAAAGATAGTTGAGTATTTTGAAAACGGATCCCGTCTTGTCTGGATTATTCATCCTGATGAACAGTATGTCTTGGTGTATCACCAACCTCAGCCCGATCAGTTCAAGCGACCGGGCGATCTCTTGGACGGAGGAGATGTCATTCCAGGCTTCACCTTGGATCTAGCTGACTTTTTCCCAGAACCCGAGATTTAGGTTCTTATGTCGTCTTTTTTTCGTCACTGTGGAAGGATCAATGGATATCCAATCAACTTCACCAAATCCCACACTTTTCAATCGGATTACATGGGATCCCTTGGTCATGGGTGGCAAGCTTTGTATTCGGGGTATGCGCGTTACTGTTGGCACTCTTGTGGGTTTGATGGCAGCTGCGCATACTCCAGAGGATATTTTGCAAGTCTATCCCTACCTGGAACTCGTTGATATTTATGCGGCTCTGGCTTATGCGGCATGGCGGTCTGAGGAAGTGGAATTACCTCTGACCTCAGCTTAGTACCGTCTCGAGTTCGCATTTTGCCCCTAAGCAAGTCCCTTTGATGCCGCCAGGCGTGTTCGGTCATTGCTCACCCTTTGGAGTTGATTGATCATGCCAACGATGCTGATGGATCCCCTGGTTCAGGTGGATCAAGATTCGATTCGTGTCTCTGCATTACACGCACTGGCCTACTGTCCTCGCTTGTTTTATCTGGAGGAAGTAGAGGAGCTTTACACCCAGGATGCCGCTGTCTTTGCCGGAAGGCGGTTGCATGTGGAATTGGAAAAACAGGAGGGAGAAGAATGGGAGGATCTGTTTCTGGAAAGTCAGGAACTGGGTCTACGAGGACGAGTGGATGCTCTCCGCACTCGGGAAGGACAGACCATCCCCTATGAACATAAGCGGGGAAGATCAGCCCGAGATAACCAGAACAAGCCTCAGGCCTGGGAGAGTGATCGGCTGCAAATATTAGCCTATGCCTACTTGATGGAAACAGCCCTGGGGATCCCCATTGCCGAAGGACGGATCCGCTACCATGCTGACAATGTGCTGGTGCATGTACCTCTGGATGAGGCTGGGAAAGCTGAGGTCAGAGCGGCGATCCAGAAGGCTCGGGAGTTGAGATCTTCCCCCCTGCGACCCCCTGTAACTGAGAACGAGCGCCTCTGTAGCCGTTGTTCCCTGGCTCCTGTTTGTCTGCCGGAGGAAGCTCGTCTGGCCCATGACCGCGAATGGCAACCGATCCGCCTTTTCCCTGAGGACGATGAGCGGCAGTGCATTCATATCCTAGAACCGGGCACACGGGTTGGGCGCAGTGGATCTCGCCTCAAGATTACCCACAAAGATCAAACCGAAGAATTTGTACCCGCTCGCCAGACGGGGCAGGTGGTTCTCCATAGCTTTTCTCAAATCTCTACCCAGGCGATTCACTTTTGTGCAGAGGAGGGGATCGGGGTTCACTTTATTTCAGGGGGTGGACGTTATGTGGGCAGCATGGACGCGCGCCAGGGGAGCATTCAGCGCCGGATCCGTCAGTATCAGGCTCTCACCCAGCCGGATCTCTGCTTGCAACTGGCAAAGCAACTGGTGAGCTGTCGGGGGCAGGGTCAGCGCAAATTTCTCATGCGTTCTCAGCGAGGGGAACGGCGAAGTGAGGAGTTGAAGCAGACGATTACTCAGATGCGTAGCCTTCTAAGGCAGGTTCAGCGAGCCGGATCTTTGAGTGAATTACTCGGTGTGGAGGGAAATCTTGCCGCCCTCTATTTCAGGGGATTGCCAGCACTGTTTTCAGCAGGGGTTGAGGAGAATCTGAGGTTTGCGGGCCGAAATCGGCGGCCACCACGGGATCGCTTTAATGCGTTGCTGGGGTTTGGCTATGCCCTGCTGCTCAAGGATGTGATGAATGCAATTCTTGCAGTCGGTCTGGAACCTGCCCTGGGGTTCTATCATCAACCTCGTTCGCAAGCGGCTCCTCTGGCCCTGGATCTGATGGAGATTTTTCGGGTTCCTCTGGTCGATATGCCTGTGATGGCCTCGGTCAATCGTGGGCAGTGGGATCCGAAAGCGGATTTTGAGATCCGGGGTGATCAGGTGTGGTTGAGTGATGCAGGGCGCAAGAAGTTCATTGGGATCTATGAACTGCGGAAGCAGGAAAAGTGGAAACATCCGGTCACTGAGTATTCCCTAACCTATCGACGGTTATTAGAGCTGGAGGTCAGGCTGTTGGAGAAAGAGTGGTGTGGGGAAGGTGGGTTATTTGCACAACTGGTGGTGAGGTGAGATCGTGGCTGAACACAAGGTGTGCTACCTCATCTGTTACGACATTCGCTGTCCTCGTCGCTGGCGCAGGGCTTACAAACTTCTGGAGAGTTACGGAGAACGGATCCAGTATTCGATTTTCCGTATCTGGTTAACCATGCGGGAACGAGAGAAGCTGCGCTGGCAACTGGAGCAGATCTTGGTGGCGGAGGACAGTTTGCTGATCGTGGGGATCTGTCACCGTTGCGTGGAAAGGGTGATTGCCACGAATCGACTGGAAAGCTGGCCCCAGGAAGCGAATTGCTACCAGACTTTTTAATTTGCATGGATCTGCGCTTGTGGACGCAGTCGGATCCCTTTTGAGGGCTCAGATCTTTTGATAGTGAGGATTTCAGGTCATCATGGTACTATTGAGATACTTGCAAAGCTCTGGATCAATTCCCTGATAGGTATTTGAGAGTTCTGAGGTTTAGGGAAAGATGTCTGCTTATCCGACAGTTTCTCTATTTCAACTGAGATCCTTGCAAAAGGGTTCTGGAACTTCCTTCAGGAAGGGATCCTGGCGGGCGGTGTGTAAATTCCTTTGATGCCGAAAGGCGTTGAGCACTTGCTTTCTGAGTTTTTACTAATAATCAGAAACTCTGAAGCTACCTCAGCACTCATACGTACTAGCTGGTAGTTGGAGTACCGAAAGTAGCCCTTTTCCCGATAGAGTTGTCTGGCAACCTCAAAGGGAAACATTAGCTCAGTCACAAAGGCAAGGCTGTTCTCTAGATCTAGCCCTAAGTAGGCTGTAATTATCGGTAAGACCATATTTAGTTGGTCAAACCCTTCTAATTTGTCCCCCATCTCCCATAATGGGTAGCCATCAACACTAGAGATTATTAGCTTAGTCGGTAAAGTCACCATGGTAGAATCCTAACTAAAGATTACAGGGGTACTATACCATGCAAAGAATACAAAGAGTTAGGGAACACTTATCTGATACCTATTGCAACGATAAGAGATTTACTTGGTTTGATAAGCAAGCTAGTAGGGAAGTAGTTAGAGACTCACTAGGAGAGTACCAAGTGCTACCTGATAACACAATGCCTTATAGTAAGTACATAGCCCTAGACATTGAGTGTAGGGATCTAGATAGATATGATAACGAGATATATGGTGTAGGTATCTACTCTTTAGATTGGAAACAGGCTAGTTGGTTTACTGACAAGCTAGCACTACAAAGAGTAATAGATTCTAGTTTGTCAGTAATAGGACATAACCTTAAGTTTGACATACAAATACTTTGGGATTGTTGGGCTATAAGTATCCCTAGAGACAAGATTATAGATACTATGGTACTGAGCTACATTGTCAATCCAGAGCAGTCCCATGGACTTAAGAACCTAGCTGCTAACATACTAGGTTACCACCCTAGTACCTGGGAGCAAGTAAAGGATAATAAGGATGCTCTCAAGCAGTATTGTTTAGCAGATTGCTGGATGACCGCTAGTTTGTACGAGCACTGGCTACCTACACTTACACTAAAGCAACAACAGCTCTTTGATTTAGAGTGCAAGCTAGTGTGGGTGCTATGGCAAATGGAACTGACAGGGATAAGGGTAGATACAGAAGCACTATTATCCGCATCAAAGGAACTAGTTGAGGAACTAAATACCTTGTCTAGTAGGTTTGACTTTAACTTGAATAGTCCGGAACAACTTAGCAACTATTTGTTTATTGACAAAGGTCTGACTCCATATAAGTATGGTTCTAAGAGA
>JAAUUM010000198.1 GCA_012031565.1 Synechococcaceae cyanobacterium SM2_3_2 | reverse complement strand
CGCTGTAGGATGGCTGCTATAGTTTCAGTCTCTACAGGCTATATCTCTATGGGCTATATCTCTATGGGCTATATCTCTATGGGCTATATCTCTATGGGCTATATCTCTATGGGCTATGTCTGATTGATCTCAAACCGCTATTTAGAAAGCACCCTTTGACTATCTATATCGGCCTCGATCTCGCCTGGTCTCCTCACAATCGCAGTGGGGCGGCAGTGATTGAGGCGGGATCCGAGACTGAGCAGATGGGGGGCACCCTGGTAGATGTGGCGCTCTTGAGCAGGGATGACGAGATCCTGGCCTATATCCAAAAACATCAGGGATCCCAGACGTGGGTGGCGGTGGATGCGCCGTTGCGGGTACCCAATCTGACCGGGCGACGACCTGCCGAAGCGGAGATTAGCCAAGCATTTCGCCGTTTTCATGCGGGGGCACATCCCGCCAACCGTACCCTGTTGATGCGCGAGGGGGTGGTTCGGGGCGAAGCATTAGTGGCGGCTCTGGCAGAGCTAGGGATCCCTTACCTCACCCAATTTGAGCCGGGATCCAGCGGTGTAGTAGAGGTGTTTCCCCATCCCGCCACGGTGGCGATCTTTGGCCTCGACAAAATCTTGCCCTACAAGGCTCGACCCCGCCGAGATTTAGCCACTCGCCAGATCGCCTGGGGACAGTACCAGAACTATTTGCGGGGGTTAAATAACGGGGATCCCTGGCTAAGCGGCACCGATGCGCTTTTGGCTCAAGATGTGGCCCAGCTCAAAGGCAACCGGTTGAAGGCTTATGAAGATCAGGTGGATGCGGTTATGTGTGCCTATATCGCCCTCTATGCCCACCGTTGGGGATCCCAGCGTTGTCGCGTCTTTGGCAGTTTTGATCAGGGATCCATCTACACCCCGGTTCCGCTAAACTTGCGGCGGGATGAGTATCCCACTTGACGATGCCAAAGACCTGTGAGGACTGGACGAATGCGCTGGTTTCGATGGTTATTCAACAATCCTCATCAGGATCCCAATCAAGAACCCTTTATGCGTTGGGTTAGCAGTCTTGAGAGTTTAATTGCTCGGCTGCTAACCATGCTGCTGGTGGGGGTCACTATCTTTGCGGTCTTTGATTTGGGTCGTTATTTACTGACTGATTTGTTTTTGGATCCGGTTGGATCTTTCTCCACCAGTTTGATCGAGATCTTTGGCCTTTTTCTCAATATCCTGATTGCCCTAGAGATCCTAGAAAACATCACCGCCTATTTCCAAAAACAAGTGGTGCAAGTGGAACTGGTGATCATTACATCGCTGACAGCCGTAGCCCGAAAAATCATCATTTTTGATTTTGAGAAACTCAATGGCATCGACCTGCTGGGCTTGGGGGCGGCGACCTTGGCGTTATCCATCAGTTATTGGCTGGTGCGGCGAACCAACGACAATCGTTAGAGTTGTAACAAATCAAGCATGTTGGATCTGTCCCGATCAGAGGAGATCAATGCTGCTTTGTAGAGATCTGTTTAGATAAAGGAAAGGTTAGATAAGGGGCTTAACCTGCTTGTTCATGGTTGGTCAGTTCATGGTTGGTCAGTTCATGGTTGAGCAATTAATGGTTGAGCAATTAATGGTTGATCAATGGATGCCCCCTGCCCCTAGGAGTAGATGTGAATCAAACGCTCGATGATGTGCTGGCCTTGCCTCAGATAACCGTAGCTCAGAATCGTTGGGCCTTTTTGCGTGCCCCACAAGGCTTGCCGCCCCAGATAATCCAGACTCAAATCAATGCCCTGGGATCCCTGTGTGACTGGGATGCGGTGATAGCGGGGGGGACGCTGGGGATCCTGCTGGGGGTGGCCTTGGTGCGGCTGGGCTGGCGGGTGCTGTTGGTGGAGCGCGGCCTCCTGCGGGGGCGAGACCAAGAATGGAATATCTCGGAGCGGGAACTGCGGGAGATGGTGAAAGTTGCCATCCTGACCGAAGAGGAGCTGGCGCAGGTGATGGTGACCCGCTACAACCCGGCTCGGATTGCTTTTGCCGATGGCCCCGAGGTGTGGATCCGAGATGTGCTGAATGTGGGGGTGGATCCGGTGCAGTTGCTGGAGATTCTCAAGCAGCGGTTTGTGGCCCTGGGGGGATCTTTACTGGAGCAGACGGCTTTTGTGGGGGGGACGGTGTGCCCGGATGGGGTGGCGATACGGTTGCAATCCGAGTCAGGGGAGCAAGAGATCAAGGGTCGTCTGTTGATCGATGTCATGGGGCATGGATCCCCCCTGGTGCGTCAAGCCCGCCAAGACAGGATCCCGGATAGTTTGTGCGTGGTGGTGGGCACCTGTGCCGCTGGGTTGCCTGAATCCATGACAGGGGATCTGCTCTATAGCTTCACGCCAATTTTGCGCCAGAGCTATCAGCCCTTTTGGGAAGCCTTTCCCGCCCGAGATGGCCGCACCACCTACCTATTTGCCTACGGGGATCCCCAAGCTCAGGATCCCAGCCCCGTCGATCTGGTGCGGGACTATTGGCAGTGGTTGCCCCACTATCAACAGGCGGATTGGGGGCAAATTCAGCCCCACCGTTGGCTCTGCGGCGTCTTTCCGGCCTATCGAGACAGCCCGCTCCAAAGCCCCTGGGATCGGATCCTGTTTGCCGGAGATAGCTGCGGCGGTCAATCTCCCCTCAGTTTTGGCGGATTTGGGGCGATGGTGCGCCATCTGGAGCGGTTGCAGATTGGGATAGATGACTTGCTAAAAGCTGATCAGTTGCAGCAGGCAGACTTGGCCCTCTTGCAGCCCTATCAACCCAATTTGGCGGTGACGTGGCTCTTTCAGCAGACCATGTGTGTGTCTCCCCAGTCGCCTGCCACGGATCCCATGCAAATCAATCGCTTGCTCTCGACGGTGTTTGCCGCCATGTCTGAGCTGGGGGATCCCGTCATGCTCCCTTTTTTGCAAGATGTGATCCAATTTGGTGGGCTCTCGTTGACCTTGGGCCGCGTCACCCTCACCCATCCCGTCTTGGTGGCCAAACTTGCAGCTCAACTGGGGATCCAGCCTCTAGTCAGCTGGTCAGGCCATTTTGGGGCGTTGGGACTCTACGACCTGTTGGCCAAAATCAGCAAGTGGGGGGATCCCTTGAGCCAAAAGTTGCCAAAACACTTAAACCATCAGTGGCAGCGATGGCAACGGACTTGGGTCTACGGTTCTGGACAGGATTTTCATTAAAGTAAATTGCTCCTGGGATCCCCTCAATATCGGCCAGTTGGAGCGCATGGCTCACTTTGAGATGGGCAGCCTTTTGGTTTCAGCTTGAGAGGGATTTTTTCATTAGAAGGAAACTGCCTGGAGATGGATCTCGGTAGCCCAGAAGCCGATCATCAAAATTAGCTCAGCTCCAGATCCCATTGCAGGCCCCACCAGCTTCGGGGGGATTGCACTGCCAATCAGCATCACCAAGGCACTGAGGCATAGCCAAGCCCAACCTGTTTCGAGCCAGATCAGGGATCCAATCGTCAGTACCAACAACACAGTGATCACGGCGGGTAAGGGTGGCGTCATGGCAGAGGCGTTGGAATAGCGCAGGGTTCCCTCATGAATGACTGGGACTGGCTTAAAATCTCGATAATAAGTGTCTAAGTCGAGAATAATCAGCCCCACACTCAACCCCCAGACTAACAGTAAGACAAAGGGGGAGTTGCTCCAGGTTACCCCCAGATGCTTGCACTGATAGAGAGCAGCCAGAGTGGTGAGTGGGGTAAGCGAAATATGGAGAAAAACCTTGGTTGACTGATCCAGAGCAAAAGGTTGCCTTCACCCAGCCAGCGGCCAATACTGATAATCAAATTGTCATAGGTGATCCCGGCCATCAGCACCAACAAAAGCAGCATCTCAAAAGACTGAGTTTGACTGTAGATCCAAAACCCTATAGGCAATAGGATCCCATTAATGGCGGTAAAGATGGGATACAGCACCGTTGACATGAATGTTGTCCTGAAGCGAAGGGGCAACTGCAAAGTGCGAAATAGACCAAATAAATGACTAAGATAAGGTAAGACTCAAATCGCAAGACTTGAGCTAGAGATGAATTACAGAAAGATGAAATATAGTAAGTTTGGATCAATCAACTTACTACACCACCTTTCCCTCTACACAGATGACTCTCTATACAGATAACTCTGGGATTGATCTTGGGATAGAGAGCAAAGCCATCAGAGATAGCAAGTTAACAAACGGCAAGTGATTGAGGGCTGCAAGTGATTGAGGGTCTGTTAATAAATCAGACGTTATTGTTATGCAATGTATAGCAGTTTGTAATAGTTGGCAAGTTCCGAGTATTAGACCAATGACCCAAATCAATTCACATTACATGAGACAAGAAAAGCATTTTTTTCAGTGTATCTTCGGATTTGGGCTCCATTTCCTTCACTAGCTGGCATAAAACTCAGTCAAGATTCGATCAAAACTAGGCGAGCTGCTCCTGCCAAAGCCCGTAGTTCAAGGAGTTGTAAGACGTAAGTATAGGTTCGTTGGCGATCTCTTGGGGCTTCGTAATAAAACTTAATAGACTGCGCTATATCTCAGCATGATTAGAGATCTCAGTGTAATATGAACACGGTTGCCGGTGATGCTGCCAATAGTCGTCCTGCCTAATCATGAATGTGTTGGGTTATACTCTTTTCGTCCTGTTTGGGACTATTTGGTACTTCTTTTGATTACAGCCCCATCGATGATTGATGGTGGAATTAATTGAAATGTCTGATTTGCTTTGCATTGAAAATTTGAAGCGAACATTTGAAGCGAACATTGGATCCAAAAGGTCGTGAAATCATCGTGAAATCAATGACTGACACCCTGATCAAAAACTTTTGGTATGGTGTGGAGCAGAGTAGGGCGGTAACTCCCCAAAAGCCGAAAGCAATTTCCCTGATGGATCGAGAGATTGTCTTGTATCGGGGGGAAACTGGTCAGCTGTTTGCTTTAGATCGGCGTTGTGCCCATCGGCATTCGGCTCTGGATCAGGGTTGGGTGGAGGGCAATTGTATTCGGTGCCCGTATCACGGTTGGCGCTATGAACCCGATGGATCCTGTACTGAGATTCCGGCCAATACCCCAGGGATCCCGATTCCGGTGCGGGCGCGGGTGAGATCTTATCCAGTACGGGAGCAGTACGGGCTGATCTGGTTGTTTTGGGGAGATGCGGATCCGGCGGATTGTCCTGAGATTCCGATGTTGCCGGAGTTCGGGCAACCGGGCTGGCGGACGATCAGGGACAGTTTTGTCTGGGATGGGCACTATACGCGGGCTTTGGCCAACACCATTGATATGGCTCACGCCCCGTTTGTGCATAGCACTGCTTTTGGCAATAAACAGTCGCCGATGGTGCAGCACTACAAGTTGGATCGGCAAGAGTGGAGTGCTAGCGGAACCATCTATTTTGAGACCAAGCCTGCATACAGCCTCAAGCTGATCTTGGGAAACAACCCACCCAAGGGATCCTTTCGGGGGACGTTTTATCTGCCCAATATCACGCGGGTGGATCTGGAGTTTGCTCAGTTTCACTTTGTCTTGTGGATGGCGCATGTGCCAATCAGCGAGAGCCAGACAGTGACTCAATGGCTCCATATTCGCAATTTTGTCCGCACACCCTTGGCGGATGCTTTTATGCGGAGTGATGTGGTCAAGACGTTTATCCAAGACAACAAAGCGGTTAGCAGTCAACCCCTGGGATCCTGGCCCGAAAAGCTCTCGGATGAGATTCATGTGCCCTCGGATGCGCTGGAAGTGGCTTATCGCAAATGTGTGCTCCGCGCCCAAAACCTGGGATCCCAATCGTCTAGTCTTGGGGTGAAACATTGACGGGATCCCGTTCATTCTCAGCCTGTGAGCTGAAACCCAATCGTTTGGGCAAAAAGGATCCCACGTTGCTCATATAGCTGCGATAGGACTCGCCAAATTGCTCGATCAGGGCGCGTTCTTCGAGCAAAGATTGTAAGATCACCAGCCAGACAAATTGTAAAAAGCCCATCACCAACCAGGGGGATGGCACCAGGCAAAGATAGCCCAATAAAATGCCGCACATACCTGTATAGATGGGATGTCGGATCCAGTTAAAAATGCCGTGGCTGACAAACTGATCGGGGGAAGGGGTGGCTCCCATCCGCCACGTTTGACCCATCTGATGTTGAGCTGTCACCACCAAAAGTATGCTGATCCCGTACAGGATCCAGCCCAGATCTTGTGTCCAAATAGGAGTCTGCCAAGTGCCCAAGATAGCGGGGCCAAATGCTGCCAAAATCACCGACCAAATCGACATGGCGGTCATGGTGCTGGCGATGCCAATGCTGATCATCAAATGGATCCCGGTGGGGCTAGGGCTAAAGGGTTTACTCTTTTGGATCAGTGTGATCTTGAGGATGGGCCAGACAAAAGTTGCCAGCAAGAAAATTAAGACACTCACGCCTACTTGAAAGGCAATCGAAGCATTGGGATCCATATCTGGTGTCCTGTGGGGTAAAGTATGCCGTTTTAACCTAAAGAGACGCTATATCCAGTTTAGATGACAACACTAAAATTCAACCTGTGGTTAAGCTTAACCTGAGCATAATCCAAATCCAATGTTAGGGGGATCACTATTTCCGAGAATGTCGTGGGTCAATGAGTTGCAAAAGTCGGGACCAAGGTTATCTTAAATGCTGCTGGGTAAATAGCTAAAAAATCCAGTTTTAT
>JAAUUM010000197.1 GCA_012031565.1 Synechococcaceae cyanobacterium SM2_3_2 | reverse complement strand
CTGTTTCCATCCTCTGAGGTTAAAGTAACCCACACAAAAATCTGCCCTGAATGACCCTTTGAGTGTGTCTCTAAAGAGTGGGGTAGTAGGAGAGTATCTATATTGTCAAAAATACGAGGCATAATAATTTTTCCACCCTTAAATCCTTAACTCCAGGACTCTTTTCCACTCCTCATTTATCACTTTAAAGTTAGTGGCATTTGGTGCCCGGATCACCAGTAGTGATTTCAAAACAGGATCTTTAGTTAACTCACTTCTGAGTAGAGGATTGACCAATAACTTCTCTGTGAAACGGATGACAGCTTGTACTTTTCCACTGCTCCGACTTGGATCCGCCCAATACTTTAGATCAGGAATCTTCTCCAAGACTTGTGGGGGCTCAATTACCTCAGCTAGCGCATAGATTCCACTCTTCTCACCCGAAATCCAAACTAACACCCCATCTCCCACGGCAATGACCTTTGCATACCGTGTTACCAACCAAGGCATCTGGTTGAACTCTCGGATTGCATCCAGCACTCGGTAGTATTTGGGGTTACCTTGAAACAACCAATAGGCCATCACCTTATACCCTCATCGCCCTCTGGAGTAACAGCCACAGCAATTGCGCTCAACGATAACCTATTAGAAGAAGTTTTTCTCAATGGCTTCCCATAAACATACTAATTTTAAGATTTCATCCCTGGTAAGCAATCCTGGGGGATCCAACCCATATGAAATCCGCAACACAAACTAGCCTAGCTCTTCCAACTCCTTGTCCCACCCTATCAACGACTTTTCTCCTCTCAGCCATCGCTTCAACTCAACCTCAGAGAGTAGAACCATCAGATACCGAGAGACAAAGACCTGATTATCCATGCCAGCAGTCGCGTAGTGAACTGTCTCAGAATCCTTCTCAGCACACAGCAGGATTCCGCCAGGTGGACTCTCATGCAGATAAGCCACATTCTACCCAGAAACTCGATCACATACGGATCCCTTAGCATGACAGCCGGACTCTGATCAATTTGCCCCCTTTCTGCCAAAGCCAGAACCGCATCCTTATCCTTGAATAGCCCCACCCGTTCATACAGCAAACTCTGGATCTGCCGCTTCAACTCCCGTTGTGACCAGTTCCCCTTCATCAACTCCAGCTCGTAAAAAGCCCGCTTCACCGGATCCTCAATCGTTAGCAGCTTGGGTGGGATCAACTGGAACAGACAAATTCCAAACCGTTTGGAATCTCATTCATAGTCTGGCTCACTGCATAGGCGGATCCCTATGAGATCATAAATAAGGCATTGAGCATGAATCTGCGATAGGCCACCGCTGGCGGATTCATCCTAGTTGTATCGATCCAAACATGACTCGCTTTCGCCACGACCGCTTCAGCAAATCCTTCTTGGCAGATCTATATCTATGTTGATCCCCTTGCCTGCCTTTACCCCCAAGCTTGGGGGTAGGCTTTTTGTAGAAACGAGCAATTCTAAACATGGGGCTCGGTTAACAGTCGCTATGCATAGAAATGGTTAGGGGATAGGTTATGGGCTCTGATATAGTTCCTGTTGGATATTCAACGTTCCTTTCGGAGCTGAAGAACCGCATCCGTTCGGCGCAGGTGCGGGCTGCCTTGGCCGTGAATCGAGAACTGGTGCTGCTCTACTGGCAGGTCGGGCGCGACATTCTGGCACGGCAGGAGCAGGAGGGCTGGGGATCCAAGTGATTGATCGCCTTGCCAAGGATCTGAAGCAAGAATTCCCAGACATGAAGGGGTTTTCCCGAGCTAACTTGCTCTACATGAGAGCTTTTGCTGCAGCCTGGGTGGAGGAGCAAATAGTCCAACAGGTTGTTGGACAAATCCCGTGGGAGATCGTTTGTTCGGCATACCACAACCTTTCTTGGGGATCACTGAGCTTATCCAAAAGCCGTAAATTGTGTCCCCACGGGTGGAGTCGAGCGGTGTTGGAGCACCAAATCGAGACGCAACTCTACCAGCGGCAAGGCAAGGCGATCACAATTTTGAGGCGACGTTGCCCAAGCCGCAGTCGGATCTGGCTCAGCAGTTGCTCAAAGATCCTTATACCTTTGATTTCTGAGTTTAGAGCGGAAGCCAAAGAACGAGATTTAGAGAAGGCCTTGCTGGATCGGATCCGTGATTTTTTGTTGGAGCTTGGGGTCGGGTTTGCCTTTCTGGGGAGTCAGTATCCTCTGGAGGTGGGTGGGGAAGATTTTTATATCGATCTGTTGTTTTATCACCTGCGCTTACGGTGTTATGTGGTGATCGATCTCAAGATGGCAGAGTTTAAGCCGGAATATTCCGGCAAGATGAGTTTTTATGTGTCAGCAGTAGATGATCTTTTGTGTCATTCAGACGATCAGCCGACAATTGGCCTCATTTTGTGCAAGTCGCGCAATCAGACGATCGCGGAATATGCCTTGCGGGATGTCAATAAGCCCATTGCAGTGGCTCAGTACACACATAAGTTGCCCGAGAATTTACGAGAGGTGTTACCCAGTGTGGAGCAGTTAGAAGCAGAATTAGAGGCTGCTGTGACAGAGGCGGGAGCGATCGAGGGCAGGAGAGGCGGGACTCCTAATGACCGAGCGTGTTTTTGACGCTCGCTCAATCCACTAAGAATCTAGCAATGAAGCGTATGACAAATCTATGACACTGCCGGATCTGATCGACTAAAACCCTTGTCTGTTGGGCATTTTCGCTCGAAAAGCTAAACGCCTCCTAAGCGCTAGGTCGCGGTTCGAATCCCGCCGGTCCCGTCAGTAAAACCCTTGTGTCACATGGGTAAAGGTCTTCTTGCTCTATCCATCTGAGTATTGACGGCCCAAAATGTAGGGTGACTATCTTGTATCTAGCTAGGGCTTACCGAGGAAAGCCAGAAAGTATAGCTGGTAGGGATCGTAGGGATTTTAGTCATGATAAAATGCAAGGATTCAGAGGACTCCTAGCCTAAACCCTTGTACTGAGTTCTGCAGATGTACCGTACTCCTTGCCCTGACCAGCTATCTTTTGAGAACTTTTACCTGCCTTTTGGCGGAAAACTATCGGCTACCAATCGCTCTAGAGAGTCTGAATGAAGGGAGAAAAGAGAAAGAATGGCTGGTGACCTGTATCCAACTTGCCCCCTATGCGCCGGAGCAAAATCCAATGGAGGATATCTGGTTACAAGCCAAGAATATATTGAGGAAATACTGGCATCTCTGCAAGAGCTTTAAGATGGTCAAGTGGCTATTTGAGTGGTTTCTGAGAGAGGAACTCTTCAGCTTTCCGAAGCTAGAAATGTATGGAGTATTCTCACAAAGCATTTCATAGTGCCATACGTTGTCCCACCTGAAAAAATCCCTTCTTTATCTCTGTCCTTTATGGCCGATCCTCTGGGATCTGAGTTCCGCAGTGGATTCGAGGTTTATGAGCAACCCAATCGGACTATCCGTGATCTGATGATCTGTACCCATGGCAATGTGGATGTGGCCTGTGCCCGTTTTGGCAACCCGATCTATCATCTGTTGCGGCAGACCTACAGCCATGCCTCTTTGCGGGTTTGGCGCTGCAGCCGTTTCGGTGGACATCAATTTGCCCCTACGCTCCTGGATCTCCCCACAGCTCATTGCTGGGGCCATCTGGATCCACAGGCATTGAACCCCCTGGTCAACCATCAAGGGTGTGTATCTAGCTTGCGCTCCTACTACCGAGGCTAGTGTGGACTCGCAGCCTTTGAGCAAATGAATGAGCGTGAGATCTTAATCCAGCACCGGATAGCCAGACCCGAAGATCCTATCAGGCCCGTATTGAACTTCGTGGAGAAGTCCTGACCCAAACTGATTCAGGTGAGGATCAGCCTCTGGAGTCAGTGAAGCAGTATCAGGTGGTGTCGCTCTCAAGGATCGATTCCTAAACTGTGTAATCGTTCAGCCAACAGATCCGCGCTTTACTGTTATTGCCAAGCCTCACTACATCCATCTAATATCCGGCGATAGCATCCCTCTTGAATCAGATTCCCATAATAGGAATAGATCCTTGATGGGCAGAGCTGATCGTGCCAAACTCGCAGACTCATGGCAGAGCAGAGGATCCCTGGCCTAAACTGAGAGTAATTCTCAATTAGTTTTTGAAGTGGGGGGCTGTGATGCTGTTGTCGCAAGCGGATTACTGGGAGCTGGTCCAGGGGACAGAGGTTTTGCAGACGGATCTGGATGGGCAGGACTGTACCTGGAAGTATCCCCCGGAGCTAGGACAGGGATCCTATCGGGAGGTGATGTTGCGGGAGGGGTTGGAGCTATCTGTGAGTCGCTATCAACTGCATCAGCCTTTGCATACACAATCTTTTGATCGGGAGCATCCTATCGAGCTTTCTTTCTATCTTTCAGGGCAACATTATATGGAAAATGACGAGTTATGTTGTCCGGGAGATTTTACCTTTTGTGGATCAGGTTTAGCGCCAGGAGGCAAGGTTAAGTTTTTTCCAGATTATCTGATGACTGAATTTAGTCTTCACATCGCACCTGAATTATTTTGTCAATGGATGGGAAATAATCTGCCCGTTTCTTTGGAAACGTTAATTCGGGATCCCCATGAGTTGTTTTATTACCAGCATCAGGTCATATCTACAACCATGTCGCCCATCCTCACCCAGATTTTGGACTGTCCTTATCACGGGGCGGTGAAGCGGATGTATTTAGAAAGTAAAGTTTGGGAGTTGGTGGCGATTCATTTGGGTCAGATGCTAAAACCAGCTGTAGGCCTAGAAAAATTGAGCAGGATGAAGCAAGAAGACTTGGAGCGGATCCGTTATGCCAAAGAGATATTGATGAAGAATATCCAAGATCCGCCGTCATTAGCTGAGTTGGCGAAGCTTTCGGGGATTAATGATAATAAACTAAAGGTGGGCTTTCGAGAAATGTTTGGCACAACAGTCTTTGGTTATTTGCATCAACAACGGATGGAGCTTGCTAGGCAACTTTTGATTTCCAAATCGATGACGGTAGGATCAGTAGCGCATGCAGTAGGATTTGCCAGCTTTAGCAATTTCACAAAAGCATTTCGCACACGATTTGGTATGACTCCCAGCCAGTATCGCAAGCGTTAAGATGTGTTGATTAGGATTCAAAAATGTCAATTACTTTGAAGCTTTTGACCTGCCTCAGAATTCTGTCAAGTTCTCTAACCAGGCTCCCAAATCAGCAACATCAGAAAAATCAAATAATGCTTCACCCAGATTTTCTAGTTGTTCGAGAGATAGAGAAGAGATGCGAGATTGCATTGGCTCAGGTAGGGATCCCAATAGTCGGGTGAGTTGGCGCAGGATCAGAACTTGCCCTTCTTGTTGCCGACCCTCTTGGTGGCCTTCTTGCCGACCCTCTTGGCGACCTATTTGTCGGCCTTGTTGTAGACCTTTCTCCAAAATGTCTTGATAGATAACCGATTCTCTCATCACTTCCTCCCCAAAAATTTGCTGAATTATGCGCTTCTTAAATACTAGCCCAGCCAGAATCTGGACATAGGCGGCGGTTTCTTGTCGTTGCCTTTCTTCGAGCTGCATCACCCGCTGGGCAACCTGCTGTAATAGGGTGTTGTCATCGCTGGTGGCGGTCAAAGAGGCTAGAGGTAACAGGGCGGGATCCTGCAAAAAAGGTTCGGGATCCTGTTGCCAGAGGGGAATGACGCGGTAGCTGTGACGGGTAGTTTCTAGCTCAAAGCAGCTGGGGATGGGGGTGTCTGGGCTGGGGGGCAAAAGCAGCACCACCACCTGGGTGATGGGTAGACGATGCCAACGGTGGAGCCGCACCCAGTAGTCGAGCATACGCAAAGGTAAAGGGGGATCCGATTCCAGTCTGACCTGAAACTCTAAATGTAGGATCCGTTCTTGCAGTTGTAGAAAGGTGACAGAATCAGCGCGAATGGGTTCGATACTGAGTTCAGTTTTGAGGACGTTGACAGCAGGTTGGGATCCGCCCAGGAGCCATCGGGCAAAGGAAGCTGGGTACTTCTCAGCCAGGAGCTTACAAACATTGTCAAAGGACATGTGTTGGAGAGCAGGATGGTATTCTTACCCTGCCCGTGGTGATAGAAACTGTCAAGCAGGCCAGGGATCCTTTGGGGCTTGAAGAGGCACTCAAAAAAACTCCTGCTAGGACAACAAAATACTCCCGCTAGGACAAAGCTAGGGGATAGTGCGGCGCGGTAGGTACTGTATAGTTCCATTACTGAGAATTATTTGTGTTTGATGCGAGGGGCACGGCATGAAAGGCATCTACGGGATCCCAGCAGTATTGGCTTTGGCGGCTCAACCGCTGATGGCTGAGATGGTCTTTGCCCAGGCTTCTCCCACATTGATCACTGGAATCCAGGTGCAATCTGAAGGGGATGGGATCCGGATTGGGATCGAAACTGAGTCGGGATCCCCGCCGCGCTTTTTGCCACCAAGTCCCAACTATCGGACGGTGTTAGTGGTGGATCTGCTGGATGCGCAGTTGAGTGGGAGATCCTTATCTGAGTCCAATCCTGCCCCAGGGATCCTCTCGGTGAATCTGGATCGGCGCACGGAGAATAGTGTGCGGTTGACGATTATTGGATCTGAGCAGTTGCCAGCTGTGAATGTCCAGGCTGGGGGATCCTGGGGTGGTGGTGAGTTTAGGAGGATCCCAGGATCCCGTGGTAGTACAGCCTACACCAGTGCCAACGCCGGATCCCACAGTAGACTCATCTTTAG
>JAAUUM010000196.1 GCA_012031565.1 Synechococcaceae cyanobacterium SM2_3_2 | reverse complement strand
GACCATGACTCAAGTCTCTCAGCGGATCCCTGCGGCCTTCAGCGATGACTCTTCTGTTGCGGCCACCCCGCCCCCTCATCGTCCCACGCTGGATCCCACAGCGGTGGTATATTCACCTTGCCCTGATCGCCATCTGTATCATCCTGGGCTTCCCGGTGATCTATGCGGTGATTGTCAGCACCCAAAACAATGCCCAAGTGTTTCGCTATCAGTTTAGCTTGGGCGAATCTTTTGGCAACAACTGGGATGTGGTGATGAATAGCCGCAATCTGGGTCGTTATATGGTCAACAGCATCATCATTTCTGTGGCGGTGACGGTGGGTAAGACCATTTTGTCATTGTTGTCTGGACTAGCCTTTGTCTACTTTCGTTTTCGAGGCAAATGGTTGGTGTTTGGATTGGTGTTGATCACCTTAATGATGCCAACTGAGATCTTGATCATCGCCCTGCTCCGCTTTGTTACAGAGTTGGGCTGGGGCAGCACCTATTACGCGCTGATTGTCCCCTTTCTGGCTAGCGCCACCGGCACCTTTTTATTTCGGCAACATTTTTCCAATATCCCAAGCGAATTATCAGAGGCCGCCCAATTGGATGGAGCCAATCCATTGCAGTTTTTGTGGCGAGTGTTGGTGCCCATGAGTTGGAATACGATCGGAGCCTTGGCGGTGATCCAATTTGTCTACACCTGGAATATGTATTTGTGGCCGCGTCTAATCATCCAAGGACAATCTCGGCAGGTGGTTCAGGTGGGATTACAATCACTGCTCAACCTGGATAGCTCCACCTCCTATGGGCCCATGATGCTGGGGGCGGTGATCGCTAGTGTGCCGCCTTTGATGGTTTTTATCGCTCTGCAAAAGCAGTTTATGAGTGGCTTTGCCCTCAGTCGTGACAAGTAGGGATCCCCGGCTGAAGTAGACAGGTTGAGCACCCTAAAAAAGCTCTCCAGACCGCTGTCATCCCCTCTCCAGATCGGTTAAAGTGCGGGTGTCGGCTTCATGACTGCTCTTATGTCCACCGTTGCTCCTGTGTCGTTATCGGACTCTCAACCATCAGACTCTCAACCCTCATCTCGCTGGGGGATCCTGATGGGATTGATGCTGTCTGGGGCCAGTTGGCTAGGCACCCCGGCAATGGCCCAAGGACTGTTTTATGCCCCTCGTCCCAACCCCGATCTGACCCAGGCTCAGGGGTTACAACTGGCCAGCGATGCCCTGCGATTGGGCCAATTTGGGCAGCAAGAAGAAGCTCTCAATCGTCTTGCTCTGGCCGCCATTTTGGTGCCCAATTCTGCTGAGATTCTCTTTTTGTTGGGGGGATTACAGCTAGAATTTGAGAATTATCGTGAATCCTTAGACGCTCTCCAAGCTGCCCGCGACTTGGATCCCGAAAATGTCGATATTTTGGTGACATTGGGCTCTGCTTATTTGCGTCAGGGCAGCTATTTTGCCGCGCTTGATGTTTTGCAGCGGGCGGTAGATTTGGGAGGTGAGGACGCCGGAGCCTTCTTTCAATTGGGCAATGCACATTTAATGCTGGCAAATTTTGATGCTGCTGAAGCCGCCTACAACACAGCTTTGGAGTTAGACCCAAACTTTTGGCCCGCCCTTAACAATATCGGACTGGTGGAATATGAGCGAGGCAATTTAGATGAGGCCATCGCCCGTTTTGAGCAAACCATCGATCTAAATGGTGATATCGCCGAGCCAAAGCTGGCCCTTGCCACTGCTCTTTTTATCCAAGGTGAGACTGAAGCAGCCGAACAATTGGGATCCGAAGCGATTCGATTAGACCTCTCCTATACCCGTTTGGATGTTTTACGCATGAATCTTTGGGGGCCGGAGATAATGCGAGATGTTCAGATTTTGCTCCGCACCAGCAGTGTTCAGGATGCCCTTCGACAAGCCACTCTCGAAGCAACTCAAATGGATTTACCTCCTGAGCTTTGACGGTATCTGGAGAATGTTCGGGGACGGTAGGGGTAAGAAAGCAGGATCAGTTGTCATCAGTATCGTCATCAGTATTGAGAAAGCCGTTGCTCTAGCATTGTGCCCAACTCCTGCCGCTGGGCTGGGTTCAAGACTTCGCGGATCTGCAAGACACTTTCAAACCGGAGATCTCGAACCTCTTCATCCAGCAGTCGGACAGCGTTGTGTTGCTCTCGAATAGCCTCAGCAGTGGCGTCTCCAGTCAGCAGGGATCCCAGCTCCAGGCGAGCCTCCCGCAAGTCCTGTTTGGCTTCCAGTAACCGAGGCTGATGGGTATTGCGAATGCCCTGGATCCGCCGCAGTTGGGCATCTGATAGATCTAGCTGGACTAACCAGTTATCGTCACGATTGGCTCCTTCTAAACGAGTTCTCACCCGTGAGCGCAAAGAACGATCAGGTTGATTGTCCGTTTGGGCCACCAGATCCGTTGCCGTTGCCTGAGATAACAACACAGCACTAAGACCCAGCGCCAAGCTGAACCCAGCAACAAATCGGCCTTGCCCCCTCACCAGATGCGATTGACCTCTCTCGTCCATCATTTCCTCCAATCTCCCCTATGGCCATCGGCCTATTTATCCTGTCCACAGACAGCCTCTCTCAAAGAAAGCTCAGCCAGCTCTCATCCTCACGATCCGTCACCACACCCCAGGTCTCAGCCATAAATAGTTCCAGCTCTTCCATCTCTGCCACGGTTAAAGTGGGTTGCCAAACTCGTTGCACCACCCCAGAGATCCCAAATCCAGCCACCAAGACCGCCACCAAGGAAGGGATCCAACGCCATTGGCGGGGCTGAAGGGGCTGGTGTGGTCTGGCCATCTGCTGCGCTGTCACAGAGTCCACAGTCAGAGCCGCCAGGATCCGTGTCTCCAAATCAGGGCTGGGATCCGGTGTCTTGTTGGCATAGCTTTGCAGAAACGCTTGCAATTGCGGATCTTCAGACGGCTGATGGTTCATAGATTAACTCCACTGTCTTGCAGTACTCGTCGCACGGCGGCACGGGCATAAAACAAACGAGATTTAACAGTTCCCACCGGGATCCCGATCACCTCTGCGATCTGACTTTGGGGCCAGTCCTCCAGATCGTGCAAAAGCAACACCATGCGGTGCTCAGGCTTGAGGGTATTGATAGCCTGCTGGCAAAGGGACTGGTAGTGCAGCATCATCACATCTGGCCCCTCATGCTGAGTTGCCTCCACCCGTGTCAAGGTTTTGAGTTGGGTGCGCTGCTGAGCAAACCGCCGCCGCTGATCTTGAGCCACATTCCAAGCGATCCGGTAGAGCCAGGTGGAAAATTGAGCTGTCTGCCGAAAGCGAGGTAAGCCTTTCCATGCCCGCAAGAAAACATCCTGGACAAGATCGTCTAGCATCTCTTCACCGCATTGATGAAACAACAGGGATCGCACCCGCTGCTGATGTCGTCGGTAAAGAAGGCGAAAGCCCTGAGGATCCCCCTGCTGGCATCGACTCACCAATGCCTGATCCCCAAGGGGGGCATCAGCGCTATCGAGCGACTCAAGGCTGAACCCAGAACTATCTGGCATACCCTCATCATGACTTTCGATCATCAGACTGGGATCCCAAAGGGTTGGTTCAACCGATTTGCCCAATCATCTCAAACTCCTCTCAAACTCTGCTCAAACCCACATAAAACCATCCCCCCGCTTGACACCAAGACAGGAGGATTGCTCCAGGGCGGATTCTACGAGCACAGATTCTATGAGCATTACAGGGATGGAGATCTACGAGTTCTCCCTCAACCGGGGAAGACTCTGCAACATCATGAGATCAAGCCCCCATCCTAGATCTCAAGTCCTCGATAAGACCTGCCTTTTGGTTTGGTGCTTGTGACCTGTTCGCCCGTTTTCGGCGGGGGGGTTGCCATGGGCCGGCCCCGGAAATAGGTGGATTGAGGGCCAGATTCCCCCTGGTCTCCTTTCTTCTGCACCGACACCTCAGGGGACAACTGCGTCCAAATCTCAGCATGATCTTGATGTTCGATCACCAGGTTGACCACGGCATAGTGGTCGATATCATGGCGGCAACTGTCGATAGCAGCCTTGAGGCTCTGAAATTTGCGGCTGAACTGGTAAAAAATATCCCGGAAGCGGATCACCTCCAGGGATCCCTCTTGGGTGGTGGCTTGATAGCCATAATCAACAAACTCAGGCTCCAGAATAACCATAACGACCTCTTATCTCAATGCGACGTTAATTCAACGTTTGCCGTTTCACCCTAGATGCCATTCTACTGATTAATCCAATGATGTGGCGGGCCAGTAAACACCTAACCCTCGTAATCGCACGGATTCTTTTCGGGCAAATCATATGATTATCAGAGCTTCTTTCCGCAAAGACTGATAAATATCTGAGATACCTGACAAAGTCAGCCTAGCAATATATTTTAATCCTGATTTAGCAGCGTTGTTGTGCGTAAGTATACAAATCTTCGCCTCTGTGTTTCAGGATTGAGCAAGTCTGACCTGGGTTTCCCGCTTGCCCTCTTTACCTAGTCTCCCATCCCAATGGTGAGGGCTGCTACCGTTTGACCACCAGCCGTCGCAAAAAGGGCACCACCGCATCTGAGACCTTTTCGGCCCAGTCATGCTGGGGATAATGCCCCACCTGTTGTAGGGTGGCTAGCTCAGCCGTCGCGACCTGCTGCACAAAGGTTTGGGCCATCGAGATGGACAACCACGGATCCTGCTCTCCCCAGGCCACCAGGGTGGGCCACGGCCAGTTTTGCCGTCCTGCCTCTAGCTCTGCCATGACACTGGCCAAAGAAAGCTTACGCACAGTGGCCAACAAAGCTCGCCCCGAAGCTGAGGTGGTGAGAAAAGGTTGCCGAAACACCGCCAAGTCAGCGTCAGGCACCCGATAAATGCCGCCGGTTTCCAGGGTGCGATCCACCAAGAGTGGATCCTGAGTCAGCATTTCTCCCGCCAACGGGATCCCGAATTTGCCCAGGATCCAGGGCAGTTTGGCTTGGGTAGATAGGGGGGTATTGAGGATCACCACCCGCTCAATCTTCTCAGGATGGCGCAGGGCGTACTGCAAACCCACGGATCCCAGAAATCCCTGCACCACCAGCGAAAATCGCTCTAGCTCCACCGCCTCGATCCAGTTTTCCAATGCTTGCAAATAGGCTTCTGGCGTGTAGCGAAACTCCCAGGTCTCCGGCTTGGCCGAATAGCCCGATCCGATCCAATCAGGAGCCAGAGCCTTAAAGCCACGATCCCCCAAGGCAGTCAATAAATGCCTCCAGCCATAGCTTTGGGAGACCAACCCATGCAGCAGCAACACCGGGATCCCTTCCCGAGGGGTAGGATCCACCTGTCGATAAAACCATTCCAACTCCCCCACTTGGATGCGGTGCTCTTGGTTGGTTGCCATATTTCTGTTTCTCGTTAGTGTAGCTGGGTTAGTACAACTGGGTTAGTGCAACTGGGTTAGTGCAACTGGGTTAGTGCAACTGGGTTAGTGCAACTGGGCGATCGCAATGGGACACGCTTTGATCCTGAGCATACGGTGTCAGAGGCCCCCTCTGGGTTGTCACAAATCCATAGCTTGGGGATTCGATGGGTGCGATAAACTTTCCAAGAGCTGAGATCTTGGTTTTGGGTATTGTGAGCATAAGACTGATGGATCTGGTGTCATGGCGTGATTGGGGGGCAAACCTGTGGCTGTAGATAGTTTGAAAGATAGTTTGAATCGGGATGGCATCAATCTAGATAGCTTTGATCTGGCCGACTACCTTTCCACTAGGCAGCAGTGGGTAGAAACCGCCCTGAGCCAGTCGATCACGGTGGTCTATCCCGAGCAGATCTATGAATCCATGCGCTACAGCCTCATGGCCGGGGGCAAACGGTTACGGCCTATTCTCTGTTTGGCGGCCTGTGACCTAGCCCAGGGATCCCCGGAGCTGGCCATGCCCACCGCCTGCGCCCTGGAGATGATCCACACCATGTCGCTGATCCATGACGATCTGCCCGCCATGGATGACGACGACTATCGGCGCGGCAAGCTGACCAACCACAAGGTCTATGGAGAGGATATCGCCATCCTGGCCGGAGATGCCCTGCTGGCTTACGCCTTCCAGTACATTGCCCAACAGACCCACGGGATCCCAGCGGAACGGGTGTTGGAGGTGATCGGTCGCTTGGGACATGCGGTGGCTGCTACTGGCTTGGTGGGGGGACAGGTGGTGGATCTGGAATCTGAGGGCCAACAGATCCCGATTGAGACGCTGGAGTTTATTCATACCCACAAGACGGGTGCCCTTCTGGAGATTGCAGTGGTGTCGGGGGCGATTTTGGCAGGAGCTGATGCCGATATGGTGGCCCGTCTGACTCGGTATGCCCGCGATATTGGTCTGGCCTTTCAGATTGTTGACGACATCTTGGATGTGACCGCCACCAGCGAACAATTGGGCAAGACCGCTGGCAAGGATGTGGAAGCAGCCAAAGCCACTTATCCTAGTTTGTGGGGCTTGGAGGTGTCGCGCCAAAAGGCTCAAGACTTGATCCAATCCGCCCAATCTGCCCTGGATCCCTATGGCTCGAAAGCGCAGCCATTGCGAGCTTTGGCCGACTACATCACCCATCGCAGCCACTAACCTCATCCCAGGCCCGCTACCCCCTTTCCTCCCCCCCAATCCTCATGGTGTGGTTTCAAGAGTTACTCGCTAACCGTGTCCTGTGGTCGGCTCTGCTGGCTAGTTTG
>JAAUUM010000195.1 GCA_012031565.1 Synechococcaceae cyanobacterium SM2_3_2 | reverse complement strand
GGCAGCTTCTCTCTTTGAGTCCATCAAGCTCTTTTGGGGCAAGCTCTTTTGGGGCAAGCTCTTTTGGGGCAAGTTCTCTTGAGGCAAGCTCCCATCCGGCTGCTTTCCGGCAGCAGCCTGAGTTACCCCCAACTCTTGGGAGATACTCATCGGCAATCCCACCTTAGAAAAAACAGAACGGGGATCAAAAGCCCGCTTTGGTGGGGCTTTGGGGGCAATTGCTTGAGGCTCTGATGAGGAGTGCGGAGTCTCTGGGCTGTCAGCAGATACCAAGGCTTTCTCCTGCTGGGGATCCACTGGGGATCCTGGGTGAGGCTGAGAGGTATTGGCTGATTTTTTGCCTAATTTTTTAGCTGATTTTTTGACTGATTCTTGACGCTGATTGGGGGGCTGCTGATTGCGACCCATAGACACACCCTTCCCCGAGCAGTGGCTGCTCAACACACACCTGTGCAATAGGGTAGCTGAATCTAGCCCCTACCGGCCCAAACGTAACGCTTAGCCACAAGAGATCAGCCCATCTGGGATCCTCCAAGTCGGGTAAGTTAAGTGATTTAATTGCTTGCCCCCATCGTCTTACCGAAACAAAGCTCAATCAGGGGGCGGCAGTATCTCTAGCTCCCCGTTGTCGTTCTGTCGCACCGTGCCCAATCCCGCCAATTCCCCCAGAATCCGTTCCCGCGTATCTGGATCTGCGGTGGTTCGATACAAAGAAAGCCAAACATCAAACCGGACGCGACGAGAGTTGGGTCGATCCACCAGACGGTCGCCCAAAGCCCGCCAATTGTCGCCATTGCCTTCATGCTCTGGGACTGCTTCATACCAATCCGCCCCTGCGTGATAGGCTGCTCGGCCAGCTTCCGAATCCCCCAAAAGAAGGAAGTTGATACCAGCTTGATCGAGTTGCAAGAGATAGGCGCGCGGGTTGACATCCGGCGTAATCACTTCGGTTCCCTTTTGTAATAGGGCTAAGGCATTCTCAGGCTCTCCTGCCGTAAAGGCCAATACAGCAGGCGCATAGCGATAGGCCAAGAAAAAAGATGGATCCAAACTGGTGATGGTGTTCAAATAGGGGTAGGCCAACGTGTAGCCTGTAACACCTCGATCAGGGTGACCATAATACTGAATCATCTCTAGCCACAACCAACCGGATCCTAAATTGCCAAAGCCCAAGGGGCCTAAAGCAGAGGCCAAACTGATCCCCTGTTGGCGGGCCAGCAAATCTTGGCGGGGATCCGGGGTCTTCACGGCTTCTATGGCCTGATATTGAAGGGATACCACACCAACAAGAGCCGCCAATCCCACTCCCCATAGGGCTACAGGAAAGGGTGTTTTGGGGCCAGATGATCTTGATGAGAGGGTAACAGTCATGGCAATACCCGCTTTACTGAAGTGCACAGAACGAGGAGGGTGAACGGTCAAATGATTCTATAGATAGCTCCATCACTCCATCCATCTAGGATCATACCCATCACCCAGGGATCCCTTGTCCCGGAGGAAAAACTTAGTTCTCGTCACCAAGTCATCAGAGCTAAACCCACTCCCAGCAGGATCCCAGCGATCCCGCCAAGAATCTTGCTAGCAGAATATCCTGTTTCAGTGGTTTTTAGAGCTGGCAACGCCTACACTGAGGCAAGAAAAGGTTGAAATGGTTCCGATATTAACTGTCAAAAAATTCTAGCTTGAAATCATACGGGTTTAGGGAGCCTTATCGACCATGACGATGATGGTGTCTTTGCACTCCTTTCGACATGGAACGGGCAAGACAAGTTTGGTTGCAAACATGGGGGTGGTGCTGGCCCATAAAGGCTTCAGGGTTGGCATTATGGATACCGACTGGCAGGCCCCAGGGATCCATCTTCTGTTTGGCACTGAGGATCGCGAGATCGATACCAAGTTTGACCAGCTTGTGCAAGAAAACCCCCTGCTCCATCAAACCGATTTGGATCCCCTCCTAGATTTTCGGGCTGACAAACTGAATGGCAACATTGTTTTAATTCCCAACCAGTCCAATGCCACCACCCAAGACATCACCAGCCTGCTTCGGAATGGCTTAGATGTGGTCGAGCTTAGTCACCAATTGCAACATGAGATAGAACCTCTACACCTAGACTATGTATTGATTGATTCTCATCCTGGTTTTGACGAAGGCAGCCTATTTTTGATGACCTTGGCCGATTTGGTGGTCATCGTCATTAGCCTTGATCAGCAGGATTTGCAAGGGGCCGCTGTGCTGGTGGATCTAGCCCAATATCTAGATATCCAACAGATGCAAATGGTGGGCAACCAGATCCCTGCTCATCTCGAACCAGAACAGGTAATGGCGACTTTACAATCCACCTATGGGATCCCGGTAGCGGGTCTGTTGCCCTTTAGCGAGGATATTCTAGAATTGGCGGGCCAAGGGATCTTTTCGCTCCACCATCCCGATCACCCCTTCTCTCGCAAAGTAGAAGCCATTGTCGAAACCATCGTGCATTCAGGCGTGGCATCTAGCCTTGAGCATTCCAGTCAATCCACTCAATTCGATATGCCTCCCTCTGATTTAGATCTAACCCCAAGTTCTGGAACCCCCCCTGAAGGGTTGAAACTGTCTCAGATGATCTTGCTACCCCCCACCCAGAGGCGACTACTCAATTGGCTCTTGCGACAGGCTGATGGCTCAACCCTGAAAGACATCAGCGATTCTTTAGAGGAATCCCCAGAAAAAATCCAAAGCCAAGTTGACGAACTGATCGAACAAAATTATCTCAAAATCTTGCAGGAGACTGTTCCTGTTCGGTACAAAGCTAATCTTGCCCCCAAAGCTCCACCACAACGGCGATCTGGCAAAATGTGGAGTGCTCTTGGTGATATGGATTAGCTCTTTTCTATCTGCTTTTAGAGTATCTTTTTCAGGAACAACACTGAGCTGATTATGATCATTGGGGAAAATCAATGGGGAAAATCAATGGTGAAATTAATGACTAGCCAATGAGATGCAAAATCCTCAGCTTCTGCCCATTGGATCCCTTAGCCTCCCCCTGAGTGGGTGCCTAAAAAAGCCTTAATCTCCGGTTGCCAAGGCAAGCTGGGCTGAGCTCCCACCCGAGTCACCGCCAACGCCGCCCCCGCTGCCCCGTAGCAGATGCTTTCCCGCAGGGATGCCCCGCTCACCAGTGCGGATGCCAAGGCCCCACAGAAACAATCCCCTGCCGCTGTGGTATCCACGACTTCCACCCCCAATGCGGGGAGATGGTCTATGCCTTCTGCACTAGCCCAGACGACCCCCAACTCCCCTAGGGTGATGATCGGCACCGGGATCCCGTGGCGATACAGGGCGGCGGCGGCGTTCTGAGCCGTGAGAACATCTGCAATTGGCTGTTGCAACAGCCCTGCTGTCTCGGTTTGGTTCAGCACAAGATAGCGGACTTGACGCAGCACTTCCCACTTCAGCGGCATAAAAGGGGCAGGATTCAACATCACCGGGATCCCAGCGGTCTGTGCCGTCTGGATGGCGCGGATGACGGTGGGCAGCGGGCTTTCCAGTTGCAGCAGCAACAGTTGGGTGGAGGCCAAGACCTGAGGCGACAGTAGTCTGTCCAAGCGGTCAGGATCCAGGCGGGCGTTGGCTCCAGGACTGACCACAATGCTGTTTTGGCCCTGCCGAGACACGGTGATCAGAGCGATGCCACTGGATCCATCCACCGATTGGATCCCATCATCCCCAACGCCACTCTGTCGAATTGCCTCCCGCAACTGCGACCCAAAGGCATCGGATCCCAAGCAGCCCACCATCTGCACCAGGCAGGATCCAGCCCGAGCAGCGGCGACCGCCTGATTAGCTCCCTTGCCCCCTGGATAGAGACTGTAATCGGATCCCAGCACCGTTTCACCTGGTTGAGGATGATCGGGCACTTGCACCACGATGTCCATGTTGAGGCTACCGATGACTAACAGGGATGGAACTGACATGAGTTCGGGGATCCAGGAAAGCTTGAAGGAAGATAGAGGGTTAGAACCGTGTTTCAAACTCCAACGTTGCTGTACTGGTGCCACTGAGGTCGGTGCTCAGACGCAGCAACAGGTTGGGATCGATTCGATAGCGGGCTCCAAATCGGGTGGGCTGCACCCGGCTGGTGACAATCTGTTGGGCCGACAGGGAGATATTGGGGCCCAAGTCGCGGGCCACCTCCACCCCCAAGCCTAAAGACTGGAAGCCAGTTCCCGTCCCGATCGGCACCGGCCCTACGCGGATCTCATCTAGGCCCAGAGTATCAGTCAAGAAGTCCTCAAAATTGGTAATCAGCCCCTGCCCTGCCAAGCCCACCACCCCTGCACTGGTGCCCAAAGTGCCCAAAAAATTGCTTCCCAAGATGGCAAAAATCTCATCTTCGCTACGAGGGGGGGTGCTGGAGAGGGCCACGATACCAGGTCGGGGATCCGTGAGCCTGATCTCGCTGGCGCGACCCTGGACACGGGCGGTAATGTCGATGCTCTGGGATCCGAAGCCCCGGAGCTGTCCGGCGGGGGGGGAGACTTCGCTGGCACGGGTGCTCAGGTTCAGATCCAACATCGGATCCAGGCCATGATCGAGATCAAACGTAACGCGGTTGGTTTGGGATCGGTCAACCCGGAAATTGGCCAAGAAGGGCAGGTTAAGCCGTCCCCCATCCAAATTGAGGGATCCCGCCAACTGAGGCTGCAAGGGGGTGCCAAAGATCCGCAGCTCCCCACTGGTGTCAAAACTAAAGAGCTGTCCTCGCCGCACCTGCACCCGAGGGCCAATCCCCAAGCGCAGATCCTCAAAACGGGGCATCCATCTGGGTGCCTCCACCACCTCGATCTGCGGCAAGAGGTCTTCAGGTTCCTCCTCCTGGCCGCCCCCGATATCCAAAATGCCATCGCTGAGCGCCACCTGTCCCAACACAAGCGGCTGTAACAATAGTCCCCCCACTAAAACGGATCCATTCACCTGGGTATTGAGCCGATCTCCATTGGTGGGGCTGGGCAGCACCAGATTGATATCGTTGAGGCTGAGGTTGAGGGGACTATAGCCTTCTGCATCCAAGGCTTGAGCCCCACGGGTATTCACCGGCAGGATTCCTTCCATCACCAGGGATCCTCCGCCATAAAAAGCCGTTAAAGACTCTACCGAGAGCCGATCAAAATCAAAGCGCACCTCTCCGGTGATAGCCGTGAACGGATCCGGCAGCGCTGCCACCTGCATCACCCCCTGGGCTAAGGTCAGGGATCCCTGTAGGGTGGGTTCCTGCACGGTGCCTCGCACCACCAAGCGCAGATCACTCTCGCCCGATGTCCAGCTCACCTGATCGGTCAATAGGTTGAGCAAGCGCAGCCCTTCTCCGGGCACCTCTAGGTTGAGGTCAATCTGGGGGCTGGATCCATTGGCAAACTGCTGTTGTGCTGCCACCGTAAAAGCTGGAGCAAAGGGAACTGTCCCCGCGATCCGAATCGGGGGATCCTCTGGATCCGCCAGCAGGGTACTATCCACCCCCAGCTCGCCATTGCCATAGGTGAGAGAAGCCCCCGCCTGTTGGAAGGGCACCTGGTTCACCTGCAAAGCCGTCACATCCAATCGTCCCTCTAGCTGGGGATCCGCGAGAGTGCCTTGTAGATCCACCTGGGCGTCCAAATCTCCCGCTAGATCGAAATTGTCAGGCCAAAAACGATCAAACGTCGCGAGGGGAACTTGCTGAAGCTGCAAGGATGCTGTTTGCTGACTGCTGGTGAAGGTGCCCCGGAGTCGAGCGGAGCGTTCTTCTGTCACCAAATCTAACCAGGCAATATCCAGTCCTGACTGGTCGAGGGTGCCCGCCGCCGCCACCATATCCAATTGAAATTCTTCCGCCGTCCAGTTTTGGCCATCCAACTGAAAGCCCACATCCAATTGATCGAGGGATCCGACCAAATCGAGTTGGGCTTCAAAACTGCCTTGCAGGGCGGGCGGCTGGGGCAACAATACATCCGTTTCTTGAGCCAGTTGAGCTGCTAGGGCCGCTACCACTTGGTTGTACAGCCGCAACTGTTCGGTCAAGGGAGCAGTGGGATCCCCTTGAGGTTGGGCTAAAATCACCTCCGCTGGCCCCAGATCGGGGAGCCGGAAGCCGCGAGAGGTGACATCATCCCAGGTTTGCCACTTAAAAGTCGCCACGATATCTTCTAGGCTGCCATTGACGGTGGTGACGTTGAGGTTGAGCTGAGGCATCTCCCCGCTGGGATCTTCACTTTCAAAATCAGGCAGATCAACTGTGCCCGCCAGGGTATAGACGCTATCAAATAACTGCAACGTGGCCTCTGGGATCCGCAGTTGATCATCTTGCAGTTCCAGCCCCACCGACACCTGACGAGCCTCCAGATCCCCTAGCCGCAATCCTTCGATAGAGGCATCCGCCGTGGCCAGATCCTCATCCAAATTGACCACCACGTTGCCACTGGCCCGTCCTGTCACCCCTGGCGCACCCCCGGTCAACAGCTCCATCGGCACATCCCGCACCTCGGCCTTGAGCAGACCACCCCGCCGACTGCCCAAAGCGGTGATCCCCCCTTGGCGCAACTGAAAGTCGATCACGTTCAAATCAGGGCTGACCGTCAAGCTGATCCGATCCTCACCCCCTTGGAGATCAACACGCCCACCCTCGCCAACTCCCCAAAACAGGGATCCCTGTAGGCGTTCAAACTCCAGATCCCCTGCCCCCAAGCCCGCTAGGTCTAAATCCCCCTCCACCCTCAGCGCCTGAGGACTGCCCTGCAACCGAGCATCTAGGCCCAGCAATCCACGGGCCTGCAAAGCTGGGGGGATTTCCAGATCCGGCAGCTGGGTCAGATCCACATC
>JAAUUM010000194.1 GCA_012031565.1 Synechococcaceae cyanobacterium SM2_3_2 | reverse complement strand
CGTTGGGGATCATGATGCAGAGGGCAGTAGAGACGACCCGGCCCTGTGTTGCGGATGGCATGGATGCCGGTGGGGGGGACCAAGAGGCTATCGCCAGCCTGGATAGGAATCTCTTTGCCATCACAGACCGCCACCCCTGTGCCCAAAATGATGAAAAACATCTCGATGGCCAATTGATGCTGATTGGGAGGAGTTTTGCCCCCTTCATCAAAAATTTCCACACACAAGGTAAGAGAGATATTGGCATGGGTGGGGTCAAAGACAATGGCCAACCGATTGGTGTCATCGGGGCTGATGCGATAAGCCTGATAGTCCAGGGGAGATTTGATCAAAGGGATGACGCAACGGGGGGTGGCTTTCATGGTTTGACCTCTATAAAAGAAGTGTACGGGTCTAGAAAGTGATCTGAGTTCTAACTCTGGTTGAGACCCGATAGGGCTGAGGACAGGGCCACAAACCCGAAGCACTGATTGGTGTTGTAGAGAGTGGCCTGCAAGCAATAGTCCGGCGAGGTGGTGGCGGTGCAATCTTCCAATAAGATGCAGTCATAGCCCAGAAAATTGGCATCCTGGAGGGTGGCCATCACACACTGATCGGCATTGACACCACCAAAAAACAGGGTGGAGCGGCCCAAGTTTTTGAGGATGCTATCCAGCGGCGTGTCCCAAAAGCCACTCATGCGATATTTATCCACCCAAATATCGGCAGGATCTGGGGTTAGTTCATCCACCACGGCTGCCGCCCAGCTGCCCTTGGTCAAGACGGGGGCTTGGCGACCGGGCAAGGGATCCCCCAGTCCCACCCCTACCCCAGCGGGCTTGTAGACATGGAGCAACCCGGCGCTGATATTGAGCAGATCGGGACGGTTGCCCCAATTGACCCAGAGGATGGGCACCTGCGCCGCCCGTAAGATGGGCAGTAGAGTCTTGAGCGGGCCAATGGGATCCCGGGCTGGGGTGACATCCACACCGATTCCAGCCAACCACCCCTCAGGGTGACAAAAATCATTCTGCATATCGATCACCACCATCGCCGCCTTGGCTAGATCGAGCCGCAGCAACTTGGAGCGGGTGGGCAGGGTGATGACCTGGCTGGGTAGGGCCGGACGGGTGATATCTGCCACCTCATCGTCCACATACCAGGCGGTGGGCGGGATCCCTAGCGTCTTGAGGGAGCGTTGAGCAAAAGAATCAGGAGCTAGAGCAGCATTCATAGCAAGTCCTCAACTGATCGGGACAAGGGCGAAACAGTCCTGATCCGGCAGCAAAACTACCCATCCACTCTAAAGGCTCCCTACTGCGGTTCAAGGTATTCGATCATACTGTTTAGGAGTTTCCGCCCCCTTCTCCGCCCGACCTCTGACTCTGGGATCCCAGTGCCATCATCCAAGCCCAGGCCCGCTGAGTGGAATGTCCCCGATATCGGCCCAGGATCCCGCAGGACAGTTGAGTCAGTCCCCACTGTTCGCGGGCCGGATCTAGAAGGGTATACCCCAGTTGGCGCAATTGTCGCAAGCGATCACTGTCCAGCGCCTGCCCAATCAGTGTCCAGGTTCCCATCACGGCATAGCCCGCCAATCCATTGGGGCTGGATAAGACTGCACTCCCCCCCACCATCCGTTGTCGGTCGATCCAGAGGGGCTTGCCCTGCTGCCAAACCTCCGTCTCCGATCGCCAAGACCCCGAGCCAAAATGCTCTCCCCGAGCGGTGCGCCCCCATCGGATCAGATCGCAACCCAGCCACACAGCCCCCGGTTCTAGCTCCACCCGCAGAGATTGATGATGGTTTGCCCCCTCAAACAGGATGGTTTCGCGGGGGATCCACTCCAGATAGCTACCTGCTGAAAGCTGCAAATCCACCTGTTGAAGGGTCGGGGATCCCTGATTGGGGTATATTTTGCCCGCCGAGGCGGTGGTCAACTGCACCTGGGATCCTGGATGGAGGGTGATGTGATAATCCAGCCGATCCCCGCCGACTAAGCCCCCCGCCGTATGCAGCAGCATAGTTTTGCAGCGCCCATCCTGGCTGGCAAAGGGTCGCTGTACCTTGAGGGGCGCTTGGCTAAAAGCCTCCATCAACCGAGTCTGGGATCCCTGTCGCCCAAAGCTCAACCGGAGGGATCCCTGCCAGGACTGCGGGTGATGAGTGGGGGCAATGGACAAGAGGCTCACTCCCAAAGGCGACGAATTGGATCCCGGTGCAACCGCTGGTGGGTATCCGCCAACAGATCGGGAATGGGCAAGTGATAAGGGCAGCGAGGCAGGCAATCGCCACACTCGGTACAGTGATTGGCCGGTTGGCCCGGAAACCAATGGCCCGCCTGTCCGAACATATTGTATCGATACTGGCCAAAGTCGGTCATGTCATACCCCACCGCCAGATTACGCAGCCGCAAGACCTCTGGGATCATGATGCCTTCTGGGCACGGCAAACAGGCAAAACACTGCCCACACCGATTGGATCCCAACTGGTGGGCGAGATGAGCCTCTAGGCGCTGGAGCAGATCGGATCCCATTTGCTGCCAACGGTCAGGATCCCGCATTGATGCCAGGGCAGCTAGCACTTGAGCGGGGGACTCTGCCCCCAAGCTGAGGGTGTGTACGCGCGGATCGGCCAGGAGAAAACGATAGCCCACCTCCTGCGGTGACCAGGGGGCACAGAGCTGGCTGAGGCTAGCGGAGGGTTGATAGAGCATACCGCCCTTATCAGCAGGCGAGATGATGAAGACCCCCATATCGTGCTGCCGAGCGGCCTCCAGCGCCGAGGCATTGCGTTGGTTGAGCAGGTAATAGTGCAGGTTGATGAAGTCAAATTCATCGGTTTGGATCCCCCGCAAGATCAGATCCAGGGATCCATGTGTGGAAAAGCCCAAGACCTTAAATAATCCCTCCTGCTGCAATTGGCGCAGTTGAGGGATCCCACTGGTCAAAGCCCAGTCCAGGTGCTCAGGCAGATTGAGGCCATGCAGCGCCAGTTGATCCAGCGAGCTGAGGCCCAAGCGAGTCAGGGATCCCTCGATCTGAGACCGGAGATCTTGGGATGCCGAATCCTTGCCATCCAGATCCGGCAGCACTTTGGTGGTGATGATCAGATCTTGACGGTGATAGGCGGCTGTCTCCCAAAGACTGGAGAGGATTCGCCCCAACTGGGCCTCGCTTTGACCATAGCTGGGGGCGGTTTCCAAATGGTTGATCCCCTGATCTAAAGCTGTGAGCACCACCTGATGAGCTGCCTCATCCTCCCCATAGACCATACGCATGGATCCCAGCGAAAAAGCCGACAGTTGGTACCCCGTCCGCCCAAAGCGCCGATAGATCATTTCAGCCTTGCCCATGCCTGTCCTGGTTTCTGACCCAATTAGCCGTAATAATGTAGTCCTGGTAGTGTAGCCCCGACAATTTAGCCGCAATAATTTAGCCGCAATGATTAAGGCTGTAGGATGGTTGACCACACCCCAGCCGTGGGATCCCAAAAGGGCAACAACGATTCTCCCACCACATTGGGCCCCCAATACTGCCGCTCATCATTTGTAGTAAACGCGACTACGACATCGCCGGGTTGCACCATGACCAATTGATCCCCCGCGCTGAGGGGCAATCCTTCAGCCCCCCCTTCCTCTGGGGCAAAGTCCCAATGCACCACCTGGGGATCCTGAGCATAATCTCCGGTGCGAAGTAGGGCTGTCATGCGAATGGGGTGGCTGGTGCGGTTGCCCACCCGAATGGATCCCAGCTGAATCGTGCTTTCTGCCGAGGGGGGCGGTACCGGAACCGTCGCAATCTCCCCTTGCCTACCCACCTCATGCCCCGCAGACAG
This sequence comes from Synechococcaceae cyanobacterium SM2_3_2, assembly GCA_012031565.1. Classification (GTDB taxonomy): domain Bacteria; phylum Cyanobacteriota; class Cyanobacteriia; order Thermostichales; family Thermostichaceae; genus JAAUUM01. Next base: position 3,085 of record JAAUUM010000194.1, on the reverse strand, counting down.
ATCATCCAAGGCTTCTGGCGGAAAAGGCAACAGCCAAGTCTCCTGGTCAGGATCCCAGCCTGGATACTGGGTGGCTCCAGCCAGAAACGGCCCCCAGTAACGGCCAGTGCCATCGAGGGCAAAAGCCATCACCACATCACCACTGTTGAGGGTCAGAGGGGCATCCCCCAAACTTAATAACAAGCCCTCTTGGGCTCCTTCTCCAGGGGCAAAATCCCAATGGGCACGTTCCGGGTTGAGCACCCCACCTCCCCCCCGCAAGAGGGCCACCACCCGGATGGGGAAAGGGGTACGGTTGCCCACCCGGAAAGACCCTGTTCGGGACGGTGGGGGGGCAGGTTCTGTCTCCACAGGTTCGCCCTGTTTGTTTTCGTTACTCAGGGGATCCAAAGGCTCAAAGGGGAGGGGTTGATCGAGATCTTCTTGAACCTCTAAATCAATCCCGTTCGATCCATCAGTTTTGGATCCTGCAGCTTCTGACTCTTGCTCTATCTCAGCCGAGGGATCCCCTTGGGCGGACACAGATTGGGCATCAGCAAGGGAGGTCACTCCTCCAGCACCCATCAGCACCACAATTGATGCCAGCAACCCCTTCAGGGATCGCAGTTTCTGCAACACGCGATTTGACCCAGCCAAATGACAACCCCTCGAATGCATGGCTCACTCAGTCTTCCCGAAGCAGGATAGTCCCTCAAGCAAGGCTATTGTGTCACAGGGATCCCAAACGATTGGCCTCTAACAGTCGATCGGTGAACCAGAGCCAAAAGCAGTTGGTCTTACCCAAGTAAACGTCAGTAGTGATTGCCAACCTTGCGGTGATGGACGGCTGTTCTGGCATCCAGGTCGGAGACTCGCCCGGTCACCACTTGACTGTAGACCACCCAATGATCGGGGGTTTCCAATCGGCTGATCACCTCACAATCCAGATAGGCCAAGGCTTCCGCTAAAATGGGCGCGCCATTCTCATCCCGGTAGGTCTTGATGCCCGCAAACCGATCAGCTCCTGGCTGGAATCGCTTGAGAAAATGCTTCATCAGCGGTTGATAGCGGCCTTCCTCCAACACATTGAGGATAAAGCGATCCCCCACATGCATAAATGACTCGATGGCTCGATCCTTGGCCACCGCGATGGAAATCCCCGGCGGATCTTGACTGGCCTGAGCCACCCATGAGGCCAACATGGCGCTGGAGGCGTTGTCTTTGCTAGCGGTGATGATGTACAACCCACCACTGATCCGCCCCAGAGCTTTGTCCAAATCGGCATCCAAGGACTTCATCTGCTTGATGCTGCGATCGCGGGTGAGCCACTGACCCAGGTCGGTGCCCGCCTCATCACAGCGTTGATCAAGGCTGGCGCTGGGGCCTTCTTTGACCAAAATCGGGCTAAAGGCTTCGTGCAGTCCCCCCTCTTGAAAATGTTGCCGCAGGGGATGCACCGGTTCATCGTCGTCACCGCCGCATTCAAACAAGCCAAACGCCTGCTTGGGATCCGTCGCCGCCAGCAAGGTGCTGATCAGGGCTTGGATTTGTACCGCATCGGAGGCTGATTGGCTGGGCATGCCCACCACCACCCCAGCGGCAGAGGCGACCCGTTCCCGAATCTCATGACTATCTGTAGAGCGCAGGTCGATCAGATCCACCGCCACGCCAGTCTTGGTAATGCCATGAGCAAGACTTTGAGCCAACCGATCTCCAGATCCATAGTCAGAAGGGTAGAAGATGGCGACGCTGGTTTCCCCTTTGGCCTTGGTCTGGCTCCACTGGCGATAGCGGCTGACCCACTCCGTCAAGTGATGCTGAATCAGCGGGCCATGTCCGGTGGCAATCATCGCAATCGGTGGCAACCCATCCATCCGTTTCAGTGCCGCTAACACCGAGCGGGCATTCGGCCCCATCAGGCAGTCGTAATAAATTTTGAAATCGCTCTCCAACAAATCGAGATGCTGATCAAAGGTGTAGTCATCGCAGTAATGCATGCCAAACACATCACAGGTAAACAGGATCCCGCTCTTGTGGTCATAGGTGAGCATGGTATCGGGCCAGTGCAGGTTGGGGGCCGCCACAAATTCCAGCACATGCCCCTGCCCTAAATCGAGAGTATCGCCGCTTTTGACCTGCTGACGCTGAAAGGGCTGATGCAGCCAGTCTTCTAAAAATTGCAGTGCCACTTTGGTGGCCACGATGGTGACCTGGGGAGCCAGCTGCAAAATATCAGCAATCAGGCCACTGTGATCGGGCTCGGTGTGGCTGACGATGAGATAGTCCAGGCGGGCGGGATCCACCAGTCCCGTCAATAGATCGAGATAGATCTGGCGAAATTTTTCGTGGGAGGTGTCCACCAACGCCACCTGATCCCCCTCGATCAAGAAGGAATTATAGGTAGTTCCATTTTCGAGGGGAAACTCGATGTCAAAGCGAGCCCGATCCCAATCTAGGCTGCGAATGGCGGTGGTTTCAGATCCAATGACAGCGGTCTGCAACGTCAGGGTGGTGGGTGGGGTGGCGGTTGCTGTGACCATGCGTTCCTCGTGATGTATCAACGACTTAAATCAAGGGCAAGTGGCGACCTGAATACTGTGGCTCTGGCCTCTTTTGATTGCTCTAGCTCACCATTCATCATGTCTTAGACTGTAAACAAATGCAAAGCAGCTGTCCTTCAAAGTCACGATTCACCTCACCTCAATTCAAGTCAACAAGATTCACCTCAACCTGATTCACCTCAACCTGATTCACCTCAACAAGGTCACGCTATGGGATCCCGTTTGCTGTTTGGGCTGTTGTGGCTCGGATTTACCCTCTATGCTTTTGTCTTGGCTCCCCCGGATGACTCAGAGGCCACCTTTGCGCTGATCCAACGACTGATATCAGGAGAGATCGACGGCATTAATCCTCTGATTGTGGCGGAGTTCAACCTGATGGGGGTGTTGCCCTTGGCCTACTGGTGTCTGCTCTTTGTGGATGGATATCGCCACAAAACCCAGGGATCCCGTCTACCGGCTTGGCCTTTTGCCAGCTTAATGATGGCGGTGGGGGCATTCGTCGCTGTTGCCTTATCTGGCTTTGCGTCAGCCTGTGGAGTCCTCAA
>JAAUUM010000193.1 GCA_012031565.1 Synechococcaceae cyanobacterium SM2_3_2 | reverse complement strand
CCCCTGTATCTGACCTTTCTGAATTGAGGAATAAAGCGAACAAGATGATGAGATGACTCCTACAGCATCAGTTTCAGAACATAGTCTAGCTTGCGTACTAAACGGTTTAGCTATACAGCTTGTTCATTTGTTATCTGTAATAAAAAACAGAGGTTCTACCTTGGAAGATACTCAATTTTCTCTTGAAATCTTGACTAAGGGAGACAGAATGGGATCCTAAAGTCGTCATAGGTCATTGCTGAACAGGGTGCAATCAATTTGATCAGCAAGCTCTTCTGGGCAGAGCGAGATCACCAAGTCAAACTGTGAACATTCCAGTCAGCCACCGCAAGGAATACATGGATCCCTATCTCTATCCCTAGTATTTCGGGATTGAAGGATCATAGGCGTCGCCCCAGGCCAGGATTCCCCCCTGGAGATTTAGCCCTTTGATACCCGATTCCTTCAGGATCCCTAAGGCTTTAGCCGATCGCGCACCGCTCTTACAGTGGACAATCAACTCCGAGCCATTGACCAACTGGCGCACTTTTTCTACACCGGATCCCTGCTCGATGTCGGGTAGTGGCACCAAGATTGCACCGGGAATGGTGGCAATGTCCCACTCGTTGGGGTTACGCACGTCGATCAGGACAAAATCCTTGCCAGTATCCATGCGGGACTTGAGGTCGGCAGGGGTGATCTCCACCACCTCCGGCTGGGCTGCTTCCTCGGCTTGGGCCTGAGGGATCCCACAAAATTGGTCGTAATCGATCAGCTCGGTGATCGGTGGGGTGGCGGGGTTACGGCGCAGCTTCAGCTCCCGGAAGCCCATTTTGAGAGCATCGTAAAGCAGCAGACGACCACTCAGGGTGGTGCCCACGCCGGTCAAGATCTTCACGGTTTCGGTGGCCTGAATCACCCCGATGATCCCAGGCAGGATCCCCAGCACCCCCCCTTCGGCACAGGAGGGCACCAGACCCGGCGGGGGCGGCTCAGGATAGAGATCCCGATAGTTGGGGCCATCTTCATAATTGAAAACGGTGGCTTGTCCCTCGAACCGGAAGATGGATCCATATACATTGGGCTTGCCCAACAGGACGCAGGCATCATTGACCAGATAGCGGGTGGGGAAGTTATCGGTGCCATCCACGATCACGTCATAGTCTTTGAACAGCTCCAAAGCATTCTCAGAGCTGAGGGCAACGTTGTAAACATCCACCTGGCAGAAGGGGTTGATCTCTAGAATCCGCTGTTTGGCCGACTCCACCTTGGGCTTGCCGACGGTGCTGGTGCTGTGGATCACCTGCCGTTGCAGATTGGAAGTATCCACCACATCAAAGTCCACGATGCCCAGTCGCCCCACCCCAGCCGCTGCCAAGTAGAGCAACAGCGGGGATCCCAGGCCGCCCGTACCGATGCAGAGGACACTACCCGCCTTGAGCCGCTTCTGTCCGTCCAGTCCAATCTCCGGCAGGATCAGGTGGCGGGAAAACCGCTCCATTTCATCGCGGGAGAGTTGCACAGTGCTGATGTCGAGATTAAGCATTATCGGGATCCTCCGGCGATGGATGGCACGATGCTGAGGGTGGCGGGGCCACTGATGGGGGTGGCATTGCCCTGTTCGAGGTGGCGAATATCTTCGTCCCCCAGATAGACATTGACGAAATTACGCAATTGGCCGGATTCGCTATAGAGATGGCGCTTGAGTTCGGCATACTGTCCGACCAGTTTGTCCATCACGTCGCCAACAGTGCTGCCCTCAATCTCGACGCTCTCTTGATTGTCGGTGTAGGCCCGCAGCGGAGCCGGAATTAGAACGGTGGTAGCCATAAAAAAGGATCCAAGGATGAAACGAACATGAGTTGGGATGAGAGCCAGCCTAGGCCACCCTCAATAGGAAGGATCCCGGATTAGACCAGGGCTAACGTCTCAGCGGCGGGGGCTGGCTCGACGACAACAATCGACTCAACCACAGGCTGGTCTTGCTGATCGAGGATCCAGCTTTTGATATCTCCAGCTTCGCCTTGATGGACGCTGACGATAACGCAGGAGAAGCCCCAGGGAAAGGCATGGTTGCGGTCAAATTCGGAGGGGATAGCCGGGTGATTGGGGTGAGAATGGTAAGTGCCCAGGATCCCGAGCTTTTGCTGATGGGCGTAGTCATGGGCTTTTTTGAAATCCAGCGGGTCAATCAAAAAGCGACGATTGCTAGACTCCCCATCCGCTAAGGGATTTTCCCCTTGATCCCAGGTGTTGGTCACTTGCCACAGCTCATGGACGATCTTGCCATCTCCCTGCAACTGGCCGATGAGGATGCCACAACATTCATCGGGAAAGGCTTGCTCCCCGTGTTGGCGAATGGCAATCAGATGGTCAGAGCGAAATTGGATGCTCATGAAAAGCTCACTATCCCGATGGATTTACCGTAATATCCATTCTGACACAATTATTCTCATCCTCAAAGGCTCCCACGGGATCCCTGAGGATTTTTCTGCTCACTCACTCAGGGCTGTACCCAGGACAACGGGGTCAATCAAAGCCGGAGCAGCCTTTAGTCGGCCCCAGGGATCCCGACGCTGGAGCTGAAGACCGCCTCGACTGAGACCGCGCAGACTCGGCTCGGGCGAATCACCAGATACTCGTTCTCCATGCCACGGGGCAGTTGGATAAAATCTTCCCCATCGCCACTGCCGCGAAAGATCTTATTCATCAGGGCCGTGACTTCTTTCACCCCTTTGACCTTCACTTCCTCACGGTGAGCGCCATCCAACAGGATATGAACACTGAACTCGTCGGGCTTGCGTGGCATGGGGGTCTCTCCTTAGTCGGGTTATTCAAGAGTCAAGTTATTCAAGAATCAGGCCATGAACTTGTCATGAATCTGTCATGGATCTGTCATGGATCTGTGAGTGGCCAGATGAAACAGTTCATGAAACGGATTGTCGGGGCATAGTTCCTCTCAGATCATGCCCTCTGGCTGTGATCAAAAGATCCTAAATTGGGTGGACCTATTATGGATCCCAATGGGCTGCGATCTGGAGGTTGTGAATCATGACAGAAGCCATGACGGGTGCCGTCTCTTTTCATCTGGCCTTTCCGGTGGGGGATATTGCCTCAACCAAGGCTTTTTATGCGGATGGCTTGGGCTGTGAGGTGGGGCGCGAAACCTCCGCTTCGGTGATTCTCAACTTGTTTGGCCATCAGTTGGTGGCTCATCTGACTCGGGATCCCATTGCTCCTCAGAAAGGCATCTACCCCCGCCATTTTGGGCTGATCTTTTCCCGTCTAGAGGATTGGCAGACCCTAGAACACCGGGCGCGGACGCAGGGGTTGCCTTTTTATGAGGATCCCAAATGGCGATTTGTGGATACCCCGCTGGAACACGCCACCTTCTTTTTGCGGGATCCCTTTGAGAATTTGCTGGAGTTCAAGTTTTACCGCCATACCAGCGCCATCTTTGGCGAGCATGACTGGAAGCAGATTGGCGATGCCCCGGCAACCGAAGACATCTCCAATAGCTCAGAGGCGAATAGCCCAGAGGCGACAGAGACAGCCGATACTGAGAAGGCTAGACCTGTTGAGGCGATTCGGTGACTGCAAATTCTGTGAGCGTGGCCCCCACCGTCTGGGAAATGGATTTTTATGCCTGTCCTCTGCGGGATGACAATGACAAACGTGTTTGGGACTTACTGGTCTGTGATGGGGCCGGAACCTTTCAGGAATCCCGGTTTTGCAGCAATCAGGAGGTGAATAGCGATTGGGTGGCCACCCAGTTGGAGCAGATGCTGCAAACCGCCCCCATCCGTCCATCTGCCATACGGGTGTTTCGCACTCGCATGAGTTCGATCATGCAGCGGGGCTGCGAAGCCGCCGGGATCCCGATGCGCCCCAGCCGCCGCACCTATCGCCTGCAAAGGTGGATCAAAGATCGCCGCCGGACGGTCTATCCTCAGTCCGAGACCTTTATCTATAACCCCAAAGATGTGCTGGAGGATCCACTCTTTTTGACGGATCCCAGTCCCTTGCCCGACAAGCTACTGGGGGAAAAGTGGGCCTTGGTCACTCTGCAAGCCCGTGATTTGCGGCAAGCCCACTCCTGGCCCAGCCAGTTCAGCGATCTATTCGATCCCGGGTGGGATGCTATTCCTGATGAAACCATCATTCCCGGTCTGCTGATCGGATCCTCGCGGGCGGTGCCGATGTCCGGCTGGATGAGTGGCATCGAGCCCAGTTTCTTGCGGTTTGCCCAAGTCCCCCGGATGGGATTGGCCCTCGAAGCCGGCCAAAACGATAGCTATTGGGTGGCTCAGTTCAACGACGACAAAACCCGTGTCGAAGCAGAAGGGTTTGAAGCCCGCAAAAAGCAGGCCCAAGGGATCCATTTCTTGGCCATCCAAAAGCAATTGGGATCCCAGGAGTTCTCGGGGGTGTGGCTCTTGCAGGAGTGGGGCTATCAGTAAGGGGATCCCGTTCTCTCGGGCTGAAAGGGACAGTCCAGTGGTTGTACCCCTAGCGGGCTTGGCGCAAAACATCCTGGTAATAGCTCTCTAGCTGTTGGGTGGCCGCAGCCCAGCCCCACCGTTCTGCCTCTTGGCGGGCATTGTTGCGAAAGGTCTCCCGCTCAACTCCACTGACCAAAAGCTGCTGAGCCGCCCGGACAAAATCATCATCCGAATTGGGTTCAAACAAAAATCCATTGCGGCCACTGTCCACCACATCGGTGATGCCCCCTGAGGCCGGAGCCACCACCGGGCACCCCGCCGCCATCGCCTCCAGCAACACTAAACCCAACGTTTCAGTCCGGGAGGGAAAGACAAATAGATCGGCAGAGGCAAAGGCAGAGGCCAGCATTTTTCCCTGCATGTAGCCTGTAAACACCACATCATGTCCGGCAAAATGAGTCTCCAACTCTGACCGAGCAGGGCCATCCCCCACAATCGCCAGCCGAGAGCCTGGGATCCGCTCCAACAGCACCCGGATCCGACCGATCTCTTTTTCGGGGGAGAGCCGCCCCACGTATAGCAACAATGGCCGCTCCGGTTGGCCCGCCGACAGCCGATCCCGCATCTCAACCGAGGTCAAGCCGGGATGAAATAGGTCGGTATCCACCCCCCCGCTGCCACAGCCGCACCCGCTCGATGCCATGCTCCTCCAGTTCCTGCACCATCGCACTGGAGGTACAGAGGTTGAGACGGGCCATATTGTGACCGGTCTTGAGCAGATTCCACAGTGCGCCTTCCAAAAACCCGAGGCCATAGTGGTGCAGATATTTGGGCAGGTGGGTGTGATAAGAGGCCACCAAGGGGATCCGCATCGTCTGGCTATAGTAGAGTCCCCCCAATCCCAACACGGCGGGGTTGACCACATGGATCAGATCGGGCTGGAAGCGACGCAAGAGCTTGCCAATGGCGGGGCCAGGGGCTGCCATCGTCAACTCGGGATACATCGGCAGGGGCATGCCAGGGATCCCGTAAACTCGGGCACGGGCAAATCGGCGCGGCGCACCCTTGGGCGCTACCACCAGCACATTATTCTGCTCACCCGTGCTGAGATGATTCAGGGTGTGGCAGAGGCGGGTCACAATGCCATCCACCTTGGGCAAAAATGTTTCTGTGAACAGCGCGATCCGCATACCCAAACTCACTACAGGGGCTTCTCGTCATGAGTGTTACACAAAACGGATCCCAAGGCTCTAAACCATCTGTAGTCGCCTATACGTCTCACATTAGACCTTTGCGACAGACCTTTGCGATCCTGGCATCACCCTCTACACTTATGAAGACTTCAAGCTCGTCACGCAAGGGCTATTCCCTTTACAAGGCACTCTCATGGAAGACGGAATCAACTCCACCACTCAGTTGCTGCTCAAGCGCAACATTCCTGTCAAGGTGATCGTCACCTCGTTGTGGAAAACGGAGATGCAGGAGCAGTTGCAGCGTCAGGTACAAACCATCGACACCCAAATGCAGCAGCTTGAGTTTCAGGGCAAACGGGCCATCGCCGAAATCGAAAAGCAGACCATCCAGCCCGCTGGCCCTCAAGCCAACCAACAGATCGAAGCGGTCAAAAGCCAGGTCAACGACCAAAAAATTAAGCTCCTCGATCAAAAGAACCGCCTCCTGCAACAGCTCAGCCAAGTGGCCAACCTGGAGATCAACCAGGAAGTGGTGCAGGGCAACGTGGAGAGCTTCTTCCGGGTTCAGCAGGGAGATAACCTGGTGCAAAAAATGCAGGTGGAAATCTTGCTAGAAGACGGCATCATCAAAGAGATCCGGGGCAATGCCTGATCCGGCCCCATCTCTGGGATAGCCCCTGCGATTTCAGCTATCGGGATCCCCAAGTGAGCGGGATCCCAGGCGGGGTCTTCCCACAGGGCAACTGATGGCGGTGCATCCATCGCCTTGTGGGGGAGAATAGGAGTTGGCTAGCTCTCTTTTGGATGACCTCTACTGCTGATGTCAGACTCTACATGGTTGGGTGAGTTTTCGGACGAGTTGAATCTGCCCGCTTGGGTGTTCAATTCCTCCCAGCGCCGTCGCCTCAAGGCTTTTTTTGTCTTGGCGGTGGTGTGGGGGTTTGTGGCATTGCTGCATTTGATCCCCGTCACCCGCTGGACAGTCACGGGCTTTGCCACCCTGGTGGCGATTCATGCCAGCCGGATTGTGGCGGCTCCGATTCAACCTCTGCCCCCCCCCCTGACGTTAGAGATGGATCCCGCTGATCCTGATTCAAACTCGGGATCCCGGTTGCCCAAAGTCTCGATCTTGGTGCCCGCCAAAAATGAGAGCAAGGTTTTGCCTCACCTGTTGGATAGCTTGGCCCAGGTGGACTATCCCCACGACCGTTTGGATGTTTGGGTGATCGACGATGCCAGTACCGATGAGACTGCTGCCCTTCTGTCCGCTCGTCAACAGCTCATGCCCACGCTGCATGTCCATCGTCGAGCCGAGGGAGCTGGAGGGGGCAAATCCGGTGCCCTCAATGAGGTTTTGCCCTTGACCCAAGGGGAGATCATCCTGGTCTGCGATGCCGATGCCGGGATCCCGGTGGATTTTTGCGCCAGACTTTACCCTTCTTTGCCC
>JAAUUM010000192.1 GCA_012031565.1 Synechococcaceae cyanobacterium SM2_3_2 | reverse complement strand
CTGGTGCAGGTGGTGGTGGCGGCGGTGGTGGCGCGGAGGTTCGTGGTGGTGGTGGCGGCGGCGGGGCAGGTTGCGGAGGAGGGGGCACCGGCACTGGGGGAGCTGGTTCCGGTGGGGGCTGCTGTTCCTGTTGAGGTTGAGACTCAGCTGGGCTACCTGCCGAGGGATCCGTGACGGGATCCCCGCGATCTTGGGCATTGGCATCCGACACCAAAGGTGTATCCGGCGGCAAGATATCTTCGGGATCCACAAATGTGAAGCGAATCGGCTCCTCGATCTCTGGCTCAGGCAGTCGCCAGCGAAAGAAGACCGCCATCAACAGCAGCAAGACATGGAGAGATAGGGACAGCAGCAGCGTCCACATCAACCATTTGGGGGATTCAGCTGCCCGCCGTTCTTCTTCGATTAACAGACTTGCCATGAGACCTCGGATCCTAGATCCACACCACTTAGACACTCTAGATCACAGGATCCACCCTCGCCACTGCGGATGTAGCCACTCGGATTGCGTTAGAGAGCCATGACAGCCCAGTTTAGCTTGGGTTGAAACCGTCAGATTGAGCCTCTCGCCCGCCAGTCTCCCCCCGCCAACAGCCGGGATCCCTTGGTTAAAGCCGCCTGTCCCACATAAACCCAAGCCTCAGTCCCGCTATCTAGGGTTAGCCACTGCCGTCGATAAAAATGGGGGTGATCCTCCAGTTCATCGAGCCGAGACAGGATTTTGATCGGGATCCGATAGCGTTCTCCTACAATGCCCCTTAGAGAGGATGGAGAGATGGGCACAATCATGGGAAAGGATCCCAAATCAAACATCTGAAATCCCGTCAGCCTATCAGCTCCGCTCGGGATCCCATCCTTCAGATAAGCATGGTTAGACTCGCCCTTGAGCAGGGTGCCATAGACAAAAACATCAGTCCAACTGGCTTCCATCAGAGCACCTGAACCACTCATCAGTCAGGACTAGTTTAGGGATGCCAAGCAATGGCTTCGATTTCCACCAGGGCATCTTTGGGGAGTCGAGCCACCTGCACACAGGATCGGGCTGGAGCGGGATGGGATCCAAAAAATTCTGAATACACCTCATTCATGGCGGCAAAATCGTCCATATTGGCCAGAAAAACGGTTGTCTTGACCACGTTGTTTAGAGTGGTGCCCCCCGCCCGCAGTACCGCCTGCATATTGAGGATGGCCTGCTGGGTTTGCGTCCGAATATCCTCTCCCACCAGGGATCCCGTCTGAGGATCCAAAGAGATCTGACCAGAGGTAAAGATAAACGGGCCTTCCGCCGCCATCCCCTGACTGTAGGGGCCAATCGGTGCAGGAGCCTGATCGCTGAGAATGGCACAACGGCCAGGGCCTGCATGGCTGATGCCCCCTGTCTCTGCTGTCCCAGTCACATTGGGATACGGGAAGTTGCCCTGACCAGGGATCCCAGTTGATTCCTCAGCCGCATTCAGGTCACTGGAACTCATGGCACCTTTCTCCCCTTGCTGGTCTCTAGGTTAATGTCTAGCAGTTATCTAATAGTTATCTAATAGTTAGGCTTTTAAGTCACTGGTCAGGATTGCCTTGATGGGTGATCGGTGAGTGTTTACGTAGTTGTCTCATCACCATACCAGCGTGAAGCCAGATCACAGAGGTCGTAAAGCGGCTTAGATAGCTCCTTACCACGTTCAGTCAATCCATAAGAAACTTGGGGTGGAATCGTGGATGCATAGCTACGGTGAATGATCCCGATTTCTTCTAGCATTCGCAATCGCTGTGTCAGGACTTTAGGTGAAATGCCATCAACCTTGCGTCTTAACTCACCAAAGCGCATAGTTCCATTGGTATCCAAAATCCATAATATGTACATCGTCCACTGCCCTGAAATTTGGTTAAGCAGTTTTTCAAGGGGAGCACATTCCGACTCTGCCATAGCTGCCCTAGTTTCTTGTAGGTTATAGGGTTACTAAAAGGTAACTACTTTACTTTAGCAACTAATGCGTTTAATGTCTACATAGATTTCTAAGAGATTCATCGGTAGAGGTAAAAATGAGAGGTCAAAGCTGGTATGTCGCTTTGCTAATAGGGCTGATGTGTCTGATTCGGTTTAGTCTCAGCGCTGTTGGCTATGCCGATCCACAGTGGTTGATGGGGCAACTTAGCATTCCTATCGATTCAAATATCCAAATGCCTTACATTGTTCGTGTTTGGGCAATCAGAGATATTGTGTTTGCTGTGGTAGTTGCTGCTGCTAATAGAAGCACTGTGAAGACACTCTTGTTAGCCTGTATCGCCATTGATGTCACCGACATTGTATCTGCACATTTAAGCGGCGCAGCAGGGTTATTTAATACATCGGAAATCTGGTCACTAAAACTCACTGCTATTGCTGCACTTGTACCAGAACTTATAGCGTTAGTTTTACTCATTGTTCACAAAGCAGATCAGCAAATTGGCGTTGAGAAACAGCAGGTAAAAAGCCCAGAAACTGCTGCGTAACAAAGCCCAACAACCCGCCTGCACCGGACCGTTTAGAGTCTTTTCATTGAGTTTAAAGGGTTACTAGCGGCGTGTGAGGTGGAACGTTATGCGGCTTCAGTTATTTGTGGAGTGGTGGACTAGAAATTGGTCATCAGTTATCAAACTTGGCTTGTTTTAAGCAGCGATTGTTTTTGGCTGAATTTCCACTCATTCCTCTAAACTTGTGAAGAGAGTTGGAGTGCAATATGAGTATTGAATTTCAAGTTGCGGAGATGTTGAAACAAGTTGCATTAGACGAGGGGATCAAGGATTACGTTCTTCAGCACCCATCGCTCTATCAACCTCTGCTCCATGCCGCTCTGCGCTTTATTGGAGGAGAAACGCTGGCAGACTGTGTAGAAACGGGAGAATTGTTGAATCGGCAGGGGTTTGCCGTCACGATCGACTACATGGGAGAAAGTACTCGTGATGCTGACATGGCACAGCAAGCTACAGAAGAATTCCTCCGTGTGATTCAGGCGATCGCCGAACAGAATCTAGACTCATCTGTATCTTTGGACTTATCCCACATCGGCATGGTCATTGATGCCGAGTTAGGGTACGAAAACGCTTGCACTTTAGCTGAGGCAGCGCGAAATAAAGGTCTTGAGATGATGATCAGTATGGAAGGAACGGATCGTACAAGCTTGATTTTGGAGATTTATCAACGCTTGTGTGAAACGTTTGAGAATGTTGGCATTACACTACAAGCCTATCTGCATCGTACTCCAAGCGATTTAGAAAATGCTTTGCAGCGTCCGGGGAAAATTCGATTAGTTAAAGGAGCCTATGCCGCTCCTGCTGATTTGACTAAGACTCGTGGTGCAGAACTTGATGAATCCTACCGCTTGTTAATGGAAAGGTTATTGATGAGTGGGCATCCTTGCTCAATTGCGACCCATGATCCTGCCTTACTCGATCCGCTTCCACTCGAATATGCTCACAAATTCCTTCAAGAAAAGGGAATCGAGCTAAACCATATTGAATTTGAGATGTTGAAAGGGGTAACTCAAGAGAGATTGGAAGCCATGAAGAATCACGGGTATCGAACTCGCGTATATTTGCCGTATGGTCGGGAGTGGCATTTATATCTGTGCAATCGGTTGGCGGAGTATCCTCCCAACATTTATCAAGCTATTATCGATGCTGCAAAGTACAAGTACAGTCGGTAACGTGCCAGCCGCATAACAATCACGCTGTACCGGAACGTTCAATATGCTTTGTTGAGTTGCAAAAGTTATCTGCGTCCGGTGAGCGCGACCGTTATCTAACAGTCGACTGACTGGCCCAGGGTTAAGCCCTTTTTGGCTCTGAGCCTTAACTTACCCCATAAACCATTGACAGGCAGGCAAAGCTCTGGTGGTTGAGACGACGCATATCCGCTTCGGGCACCGCTTGGGTCATCTCCATCACCACGGCTTGCACCCAGTCCAAGGGTCGCGAAAGCAGCATGGGCATCCGGCTCACCCCCCGCTCACGAGCCATGCTTGCCCCTAAGGTTAAGCTTTCTGAAAAGGGGGTAGTGCTGGCCACCACAAACAGCTCCGTCAATCCTCGGGATCCACAGGTAAACAGATCCGGCAGTGAACGGGAACTGACCTCAATGCGAGGCGGAATTGTGGCGGTGGATCCACTGGCCAGCACCAACGGCTGGGTGAGAGCCTGTTGGGGATTAGGGGCCAAAAGATTGAGCTGACCACTGCTATCTAACAGGGCCAGATAGACAAACACCTCTTGAGAATGACTGTTGTGCAATTCCAGAGACAGCATCTCTCCAGACTCAAATTGGGGTAAGCCTGTCTCCCGCAGGGGCGGCGCGAGGGTGGGGGCAGGAGCCTGAGCTGTCCGTTGCCGCAGAGTGGCGGGGCTGGTCTTGCCACTTTGATCAGAATACAGTAGGGCACTCAATCCCAGATGCGAAACCCCACCATTGAGAGTGGTTCGCAATCGTTTGGCCGCCAGCACATGCTGCATACGCGGGGTCAGCCGCTGGATCGCCCCCCGCGCTGCCTCACCGGAGGAGCCAAAGGAGGAAAACAACATCTGTCGCCCCGGCCAAAACAAACCGTAGCTATCGGGATTGAGGATCCCTTGGCCTACATCATTGGTGAGGCGGTCAGTGGCGGTGACTTTGCCGATCAGGCAGTCCACCTGTTGATCGCGAGGGTTGCTGGCCTCAGCCCAGCTCAGTTCTGACAGGGCGCTGGTGATGTCCACCTTTTCGATCCGCCCCAAGCTATCATCCAGCCCGACCCGCAGCTTGAGATGGCTGGAGAGAATGCGGCTTTCTTCTCTGAGGCGCGTGCCGATGGGGGGCCAGGATCCCTCGCTGTCATCGGTAGACACCTGGGCAACCAAGCCGGTGCGAGACCGCATCACCAGCGGGCTTTGGGCTGACCCTGATAGCTCAGTGGGGACTAAGGTGGTGCCCACCTGGATCCCGCACAAAACCGCTGGTGGGATCCCGCCTAACCAGACGGAGGCTCGATTGCCTTTGATTTCTTGCAGCACGCCTGTGGCCGCATCAGAGCTGGCCGGCAAAAAATACGGGGTGGCAGCGCGCCACCGGGATCCCTGGAGCGAGGGCTTTTGACAGGCCAAAACACTCAACTCCCGCTGGGTGGTCAATTGGTCAAAGGCGGTGTAGAGCTTTTCGGCAGGGGTGCTCTCCCAGAGATATTGTGTCAGTAGATAGGACAGGATCCCGGCGGTAAAGCCTGACCAAACCGCTTCAGCCGCCAAGTCTTGGGGGGTGGTGGCACTGAGCATCAACCCTCGCGGCAAGGGGGGAAAAGTCGGGGAGGCCATCGCTGCACCGACAATGGCGTCTCCGGCGGGCTGAGATCCGGCAGTCTGAGATCCGGCAGTCTGAGATTCGGCAGGCTGAAAAAGGGCGGGACGAGAGCGCAACCGTAACCCCCCTCGGAGGGCGGGATCAATGTAGGTAAAGCCGCAATCCACCACACTGGTCACTTGCGGAGTGGAGAGATTGAGGCGCTCAAACCAAGTGGACAGGGGCACGTCTTGAGGCTGTTGCCCACTGGCATTGAACATAAAGGCTGGCACCATCACCCCATCGGTGGCAAGATTGAGTGTGGCGAGGGAATCTGATCCAGAGACCGGGGGCGTTTCGGCCAATAGAGGCTGCTGCTGCACCAGGCGTCCGTACCCGCTGAAGTGAAACACCAGGGTCTCAAGGGGACGCAGGGTGGAGCGAGCGGCTGAGGCTAGGATCTGATCCAGATGTTCTAGGGTCGCCTCTTCATTGGTCAGCACAATGATATCGCCCGGATCAAACCCAAAGCGATGGAGTAATAATTCTCGCTGCAACTCCACATCCATGAGGCACCCTTGCAACGGCGGGTGAGTTGACGACCCTCCGTAGCGATTGATACCCACCAAAATGGCCAGTTTGCGGGTATTGGCAGCTAAGGCCGCGCCATATCGACCCCCGGCTCCAGTTAACCAAGCAGGATCCCAGCCGAGACCTACCGCAGTGATCAGAAGTTGATTGAGAAAAGTACGTCGTGTGCTAGCCATCTTTCATAGTGATGATTTTAAATGATGTTTCTAAATGGGATCCCGATAGCAAAACAATTTTACAAGGGTAGAACCCGATGAGAGTCTCTTCAATCAGGCGCAGTCTTGTCAATTAGGTGCAATCTTGGCTAGGCGCAATCTTGGCCTTGTTTTGTGTCAACTTTATTGCGCTTTGTGAATAGTCGTGTCGTAGTATTTGGATAATCTTGAAGCTGATATTGTCAAGTCAACATTGGCTGCTCAGTTGGCCAATTCAATGGTCTTGAGTCTTGCCTTTTGCACTCTCTCTAATTCTCTGCCCACTCATAGGATATCCTCTTCTGCCGAAAATGAAGGCCCATTCCAGGCTTCTTTAGGTAGATCTGAGTTGGATGATCAGTTGAATGATCAAAGGTAACTGGAGGGATCCCGAAACCAGTTGAAATAGGGCCTCAACAGGTATAAATACTAGGCTGAGAGACTAGGCTGCCAGAAGGCAAGGCGATGATAGTTAGACTCTAGTTGGCACCCTTGGCTGTGGTCAAATCATTATCGAGCGTGGGATGGCAGCGGGATCCTCATCTCGTCTTAATCTCCATTTGATATAACCAACTCCAGAGCAGGTTTGATCCGTTACCTACGGTGCCAAGATGGAAGCCACCTATCTGTTGGGGTTGGGCTGGATTGCTGGGTTACTGGCGCGAATAGCTCCCGCCGGGATCCCTGTGGCATGGTTATGGCCCTTGTTGGTGGCTGGCGTTGGGGTGGGGCTGGCCTTGCGGGTACAACGACGGCCTCGATTAGCCCGTACATGGCTGGTGGCCGGGATCCTGAGTCTGGTGGCCTGGGGCTACTTAGGACTACGAATGCCGGTGGCGGGGCCCAAGATATCAGCCTGCGAGCCTCGACCGAGGGGACGGTGATCGCCCGCATCCTGACGGATCCCCAGACGGCCCGCAGTGGTCGAGTCCGGTTTGGGCGGAGGTGCAGTCCTGGCAGCAACCGGATGGCCAGCCGACTGCCACCACGGGCAGGCTTTATGTGACAGGGGATC